>JABTUA010000002.1:1200000-1500000 GCA_015075635.1 Polyangiaceae bacterium | reverse complement strand
TCACGACGCGAACGCTCACCTGGATGATCCGCCCGCCCTATCGCCTGGGGCAGCTGCTGAGCGCCATGGACTTCATCGGCGTGCAGTCGGTGTTCATCGTCTCGCTCACGGGCATCTTCAGCGGCATGGTGCTGGCTTTGCAGACCGTCAACAGCCTGCGTCAGTTCGGCGCGGAAGGCAGCGTCGGCGCCATCGTCGCCATCTCGCTGGCGCGCGAGATCGCTCCCGTGTTCAGCGCGCTGATGGTCACCGCGCGGGCCGGCAGCTCCATGGCCGCGGAGATCGGCAACATGCGTGTGACCGAGCAGATCGACGCGCTGGTCACCATGGGCGTGAGCCCGGTGCAGTACCTGCTCTCGCCGCGCATGCTTGCCTCGGTCTTGATGGGCCCGCTCCTGTGCGTGCTGTACGGGTGCGTCGGCATGGTGGGAGCGTGGGTCGTAGCGGTGAAGTGGCTGAGCGTGGACCCCGGTGTGTTCGTGTCGAACATCGAGCGCTACCTCGAGCTCAAGGACTTCTGGATGGGCATGATCAAGTCCGCGGTGTTCGGCTTCTTGGTCTCCGCCATCTCGTGCAACCAGGGCTTCTTCGCCAGCGGCGGCGCTCGTGGCGTGGGCCTCGCCACCACGCGCGCCGTGGTGCAGAGCGCGGTGGCGCTCTTGATCGCCAACTATTTCATCACCGACTGGCTCACGGAGCTGTGAGGGGAAATGGACGCCGAGCTACCGAACACGAAGCAAGACGACGCCGACGACGTGCGCTGGGCCCTCGAGACGGCCAACGCCGTGTGGTCCCAGGGTGACAAGCGCGCCGCCCTCTCCTGGGTGCGTCGCGCCGCGGAGGCCGCCGCGGAGGCTGGCGCCGACCTGCGGGCGGTGGAGCTGGCCAAGAGCGCGGCCGAGCTCCGCGCGCTGCTCGAGATCCCGCGCACCGTGCCGCCGCCGGCTCCGACCGGCGACGAGCCCATCGCCTCGGTCCCGCCGCAGGCGCGGGTCCGACACCACGCGGTGCGGGTCGCGGTGATGCTCTCGCCGGATCACGACGGCGCGTTCCTGGCTTGGCCGCTCAAGAAGGGCGAAGCCGCGCCCTCGAACGCGCACGAGGCGTTGTTCGTGGCCCTGGATCCCGAGGCAGATCTGTTCGTGTTCAAGCTCTGATCACGGCTGCCAGAACGAGCCGAGCAAGCCCTCCTCCCCGCTGCTCACGGCGGAGAGCGTCGCCTGCTCGAGGCTCGCGCCGCTGCGCAAGCGCAACAGCTCGGAGGCCTCGCCGGAGAAGGCGTCCGCCGAGTGCACCACGCCTTTCGGCGCGTCGTAGCGGGCGCGCAGGGTGAGCAGCTTGCCGTCGCTCACGCGGTGCAAGCGCGCCTGATGACTCGCGGAGAGCAAGACCTCGCCGCTCGGGTGCCACGTGAGGCTCCAGATCCGCGCCTCGTGCCCAGCCAGGGTGCGGAGGAGCTTCCTCGATGCCACGTCCACCACTCGGATCAGGCTGTCGTCCGTGGCGACGGCCAGGCGTTTGCCGTCGGGGCTGAAGCGAATCTGACGCACGGCGCTGTCGGCCCGCAGCACCTCGAACGTCGTCCGACCGTCCCACAGCGTGATGGCGCGCTTCCGATCCGGAAACGCGATCAACCGCCCGTCCGGCGAGAACACCGGCGCCGCGTGCAGCGACCGCCCCTCGATCTTGGCGACCAGGGTTCGGGAGCCCACGTCCCAGCGCCCGATGTGCTGGCTGGTGGCGACCACCAGGCTCTTGCCGTCGGCCGAGAGCTCCAGGTCCTCGACCCGGCCCCAAGCCACGAGCTGCTTCACGTCGAGGCGCCCGAGGGGCTTCCAGGCACTCGAGTCGAAGAGCTCGACTCCTTCCCCGCCGCCGACGGCCACCACCGAGCCGTTCCAGACCAGATCGCTCGCGAGCGAGAGCTTCAGGGCGATGCTCTTGACGATCTTGCGCTTGCCGCGATCCCAGATGCTGAGGCGATCTCCGGCGAACATCGCCAGCGCCTTCGAGTCCGGCGAGAACGCGAAGCGCGGCCCCCAGTCATCCCGGGTCGGGACCGTGATCTGACCCAGCTCCGCTCCGCTCTCCGCGTCCCACACGCCCACGCTGCCGTCGGCGACGCTGGCCGCGACGAGAGCGCCGTCGGGCGACCACGCCGGAGCGCCAGGCTGCTTCTTCTTCGCCCGCAGGCGTCGGAGGATCTTGCCGCGCTGCGCGTCCCAGACGTCGATCCAGAGCGCCGCCGCCGTGGCGATGCGTTCGCCTTTCGGATCGAAGCGCGCCGCGCTCACCTCGCCCCAGGGCGAGCCCAGCGCGCGCACCGGTGCGCCGCTCTCCGCGCGCCAGAGCCGCACCTGCGGATCGTCGTTGCCGGTGGCCACGAGCGATCCGTCCCGGCTCACGCCCAGCGCTTCGATGATGCCGGCGGAGTACTTGGCGAGCCTCTTGCCGGATTCGGGGTCGAACACCATCACGTCGTTGCCCACGCTCGCGAACAGGCGCCGGCCGTCCTGGCCGAAGGCCACGTGGCTCACGCCGTTGCCCGTCGCCAGCTCCCGCTCGACCTTGCCGGTCTCGGCGTCGGCGATCAGCACGCGGTCACCCGAGGGCACTGCGAGGCGGCCGCCCGAGCCGAACGCCAGACGCCAGGTGCGCGCCGCGAGCTTGGCGCGCACCGCGAGCTTCGACGTGTCCCAGACGTGGACGAGCCCGTCGAGGCTCGCCGTCGCCACGAAGCGACCGTCCGCGCTCAGCGCCACGCCCAGGAGCTGTCGCCCCTCTCCGTTGGGCGTCCGAGCCGAGTCCAGCAGCTTGCCGGTCTCGGCGTCGTACACCGACAGCTCCGCCTGCGGTCCCACGGTGTAGATGCGTTTGCCGTCGGCGCCGAGCGCGAGATCGAAGCCCGGATGCTCGATCACCCGCTTGGCCGCGAAGCGAGCGAGATCCCAGACGATGATGCGCGAGTCCCGCGCGATCGACGCGAGCACTCTGCCGTCGCCGCTCCAGGCCACCCGCTTCAGCGCCTCGTGGTGACCCGTGAGCTGCGCCAAGAGGCCACCCTCCAGGTTCCAGATGCCGACCGTGTGGTCGAAGCCCCCGGTGGCCAGGAAGCGCCCGCTCGGGTGGAAGGCCACCGACCACACCTGCGAGACGTGACCCGTCTGCGGCACCAGCACCGGAGCCGACGGCTGCTCGGGTGGTGGCTGGGCCTCGGGCTCCGCAGCGCTCGCTAGCGGTCGCGCCACGATCGGTTTTCGTGGCGGCAAGTCGGGAGGAAGCCCTTCCATACACGCGCCGGTGAGGGCGGCGCAGCACAGGGCGGTGAAGGGCTTCCGCACGGCGGTTCTACGATCGGCGAGGCGCGAGCCTTCCTGGTCGTCCAGTCCAGCTCGGTAGTTCTCCATCCGCGGGCCGCGGACCCCGTTGGATGAAACCGGGTGGCATCGGGTAGGCTTCGGCGGTCGGTCGGCACCGAGGTCGGCAAGACTATGGTGCGTTCGAGCCCGTTCGGTAGTTGGGCCGGACAGAGGTTGAGAAGCGACGCGTTCTCGAAGAGTCGAGGACGGTCACGGGTACGGCGCGCGAGCAGGCGCAAATTCGCACTCGAGGTCAGGACGGGCCGGCGCTGGAGGTCGGGACGTGGCTCTCGGGTGGCGCCGGGCGTTGGTGAAGCGCTGGCGGCGTCGGCGCAGCGGTCGAGCGCACGACGCAGAGCTCGATGACCGCGAGTGCGGCACTGCGTGCAGCTGCCTGGAGGGAGCGCCATCGGACTCGAGCTCGACGCGCAGCTTCCGGACCCACGGCGCTGCCGCTGACAAAGACCACCAAGGGCATCCCGTGCACGCCCGTTTGTTTGCGGGCGTGCGAGCAGCGGTGCGCCCGGCATGGGCACAACCTTGGAGGTGGAAGTCCTCTCGAAATTTGGTCATCAAAATCGAAGCGAACCGCAACTGCGGAAGGGTGACCGACCGTGGGAAGGAAGCGGGGAGCGAAACCGTGGGCCGACGAACAGGAATCGGATACGAGGCGGAGTCGGGTGAGCGAGCAGGCCGTATTCTGCGAAGCTCGGATGACCAAGACCCGACGACGTAGATCCGGCGGTCGTGCGGTGAAGGGTTGTGCAATTACCCGGGGAGATCTCGCCTTGCGCCTGAAAGGGCGACGCTGTGCGAACGGCGGAGCGAGAAGTCAGCAGAGGTCGTAGTAGTCGCTGAGCTCGGCGACGAAGGACCGAACGAAGAGGAGAGCGAACGAACGGGTCTCAAAGGCACCAGGTCTCAGATGTCCGGGCAACTGGAGCTCCCGCTGGCAGATAGGGGTGAAGCCCCGAACAACCCGCGGAGCGAGGAAGTGCCGATGGCGACGCATGAGCTCGTACGCTCGGGAGCGAGCGACCTGATGATGAAGGTGTGTGAACGCCAGAATCTTCAGGCCGCGTTGAAACGAGTGAAAAGGAACAAGGGCAGTCCTGGTATCGATGGGATGACCGTAAGCGAGTTGCCCGACTACCTGCGCGCTCACTGGCACGAGCTCCGCGAGCAGTTGCTCACGGGGCGTATCGGCCCGCGCCGGTGAGACGGCAGCTAATTCCCAAGGAACCGGCGGAATGCGAGAGCTCGGCATTCCTACGGTGCTCGATCGAGTTCATCCAGCAGGCCCTGCTTCAGGTCCTGCAACCGATGTTCGATCCGAGCTCGCAGCACAGCCACGGCTTTCGACCCGGGCGGGCGCGCACGACGCTGTTCGTGAAGCGCAACGCTTCGTGCAAGAGGGCCGGCGGTGGGTGGTCGATGTCGATCTGGAGAAATTCTTCGATCGCGTCAACCACGACGTGCTGATGGGAAAGCTCGCGAAGCGGATCGCGGGCAAGACGATGCTCGGACTCATCCGCCGCTACTTGAACGCCGGCATCATGGTCGGCGGAGTGGTGGTGGAACGGCACGAGGGAACGCCGCAAGGCGGGCCACTCTCGCCGTTGCTCGCGAACGTGCTGCTCGATGACATCGACAAGGAGCTGGAGAAGCGCGGACACGCCTTCGTGCGCTACGCCGATGACTGCAACGTTTACGTGCGGTCGCGGCGCGCCGGCGAGCGCGTGATGGAGCTGCTCCGGCGGCTCTACGCGAAGCAACGGCTCCAAATCAACGAGTCGAAAAGCGCGGTCGCACATGCCTTCGAGCGACAGTTTCTCGGTTTCGCATACTGGGCAGCGCCCAAACGCGAGATCCGAGTCCGCGTCGCACCGAAGGCCGTTGCAGCGATGAAAGCTCGAGTGCGGCGGACTACCCGCCGTAACGGCGGAAGAAGCCTGGCGCGGGTTTGCGAGGACTTGAAAGCATTCCTAACCGGATGGAAGGCATACTTCGATCTGGCCAAAACGCCGAAGGTCTTCGCCGATCTCGACCGTTGGATTCGACGCCGGCTGAGAATGCTCCAGCTCAAGCAGTGGCGACGCGGTCGCACCGTGTTTCGGGAGCTCGTGTCACGCGGTCTGACCGTGTGGCGCTCTCGTCGCGGTGCTGCCAACCACCGCCGTTGGTGGCGGAGCGCAATCAGAGACATCCAAATCGCACTTCCAAACTCGCTCTTCGACGAGCTGGGCGTACCCCGGCTCGCCGCGTGACCTCAACTTTTCGAACCGCCGGATGCGGTCCCGCACGTCCGGTGGTGTGGGAGGGGTCGCCGGGCGAAACCGGCGCCCCTATCCCGATTTTCAGCGTACGGTGACCTGAAGGAAAGAGCATCGAGACGTCGATTTCTCTTGACGCATTCTCGAGCGACGCGCGTTCGCGTTCGACGACCACGCGGGTGAGGGCCTCTCGCTCGCGCGTGGTGACGCGCTCGTGCGCGTTCGTGCGCGCGACGACGCGCGACGCGTTCAGATGCCCGAAACGCGCGCAGCGTGTCAGCAGCGAGCTCGAAAAATCGCGTGATATGCCAGAAAGCATGAACGCTCTCTTCGGTCTCCGACCACGAGCTCCGCGAGCGACTTTCGGCCGCCGTGAGCTCGGAGCGGTCGGCGTGCGCCAACGTCATCTTCCACCTGGCAGAGCTCGACCGCCGCAACCTGTACCTGGACGATGCGTGTTCCTCCCTCTTCGCCTACTGCACCGAGCGCCTCGGCTATTCCGAGGACCGCGCGACCAAGCGTGTGCGTGTGGCCCGCCTGGCCCAGCAGTTCCCCCAGGTGCTCGATGACCTCGCCAGCGGCGAGCTCCACCTGACGGGGCTGTTCCTGCTCTCCGGCCACCTGACGGACGACAACGCCGAGCAGCTCCTCGCCGAGGCGCGAGGGAAGTCCAAGCGACAGCTCGAGGAGCTGCTCGCCCGCTGGTTCCCGCGGCCGGACGTGCCGCCGACCATCACCCCGGTCACGCCCGAGCCGGTACAAGGGCAGTTGTCCACATGGTCCGGGGCAGGTACCCCGGCCCCGCCGCCGGCCCCGCCGCCGGCCCAGGCGCCTCGCCCTCGCGTCGAGCCGCTCTCGCCGGAGAGCGTTCGCGTGGAATTCAGCGCCCACGCTGCGTTCCGCGACAAGCTCGAGCAGGCCCGGGCGCTGCTCAGCCACACGGTGCCCAGCGGCGACCTCGCGACGATCCTCGAGCGCGCGCTGGACCTGCTCATCGAGCGGGAGACGAAGCGCCGCGCCGGCGCGGGCAAGCCCCGCAAGCGCCGCGAGACGAAGCCGGGCTCGCGGCACGTTCCGGTGGATGTCCAGCGAGCGGTCAGGGAGCGGGACGGCAACCAGTGCACCTTCACCGATGCCGAAGGGCGGCGTTGCTCCGCCAAGCGCTTCCTCACCATCGAGCACATCGATCCGTTCGCGAAGGGCGGGCCCACGACGGTGGACAACTGCTGCTTGCTTTGCAGGCCTCACAACGCTCACCGAGCGCGCCAGGTCTTCGGCGAGGAGCACATCCAGAACAGGATCTCGGAGGCGCGAGCGAGGCGAAAACGGAACACGCCTCCCACGCCGCCGCTTGCGCCCGAGGGCGGCGTCTCCGAGAAGGTCCTCGGAGCGCTGGTTCGGATGGGGTTCAAGCGAGCGGACGCGCGACGAGCCGTCGAGCAGGCACGCCTCTGCGAGGTGGAGCCGCTGCTCGAGCCGATGCTTCGCGCGACGCTCGCCATTCTCACACCCTGAGACGGTTCGGGCACACCCCGACAAAGGGTGTGCTCGGAGTGCCCTCATTGGTCTTTGTCAGCGGCAGCGCCGTGGGCACGCATGCGGACGAAGGAAAGGAGCTCATCCGTGCCTCGAACAGGTCGCACTCAACGCAGAGTCATCGGCATGCCGGTCAAACGCTTCGGCGACGCGCGCCTCGACGAGGTCCGCGACCCGCGCAACCCGTACATTTCGTGTTCGGCGCCTCGCGCCAGGTGGCGCTGTCGCGACAAACGCCTCGCTGGGAGCGAACTCCTCCGGCTCGGCCGGACTCTCTATTTGACGTCGCTGGCAGCTCGGCAGGCCGCTCGCCAGCGCGCTGCTCGGGGGGCCGGGAGCAGGAGCCTGCGCGAGGTCGAGCAGCTGACCGCGGAGCTCACGCCCGCGGTGCGCGCGAAGCTCGGCATCCCACGTCGTGTTCCGGACACTACGTTGCGGGACGCGCTCGCAGCGCTCGAGCCCGACGACGTCCGCCCGGCCCTGCACGCTGCGACTCGCGCTGCCCAGCGCCGCAAGGCGCTCGAGCCCAACGGCTTACCCTTCGGCGTCGTCTCGCTCGACGGCAAGGCGACCCGTGTGCCTGCCGCTGACGACTTCTTCGCCCAGCGTCAGACGGCGACGGCCGATGCGCGCCTGGTCGGAGTCGTTCGGACCGTCAGTGCCACGCTGACCAGGGTGGCCTGGAGCCTGACCAGGCCGCCGCCTCCAGCACGGATCTCCACCACGGTCGCTCCGTCGTGCGGCGCATCTACCTCGGTGAAGCCCTTGCCGCGCCGGAAGGTTGGGAGCATCTCAGGACCGTGCTCCGCGTCGAGGTCGAGACGCTCGATTCCAAGGGCGTCCGGGTCGCGAGCGACAACCGCTACTTCGTTTCCAGCTTGCCGCGCTCTCGACTCAGCGAGGTCCAATGGCTGCTCGTCGTGCGCCGCCACTGGGGCGTCGAGACTGCCCATCAGCCGCCGGCGCCTGCGTGAGCGCTGCCAAGGCCTGCGCGCCGACCTGCTCTTTGACAGACTTCGCCTCGATCATTGCCCTCGGGCTTCTGCCCCCGTAGCGGCTCGATGGCGCTTGCTCCTGTGCGGCCCAGGCTCCTCTCTACCGCCCCGTCCCGGGTCACCACTTCCCAGCCGGTGGTGGCGACCCAGTTCGACTCGCGGAGAACCGATCGAGACTGCCTGGTCGTCCGCGGCGCGGACCCGTAGTAGGGGAGATGGTGTGGAGCTGAAGCTGGCGGTCGCAGCGGTCGCCCTCTCGTCCGCGGCGTGCAGCGGAGGCGGCATGGGCTTGGTTGCCCGCTACCCCTACGTGGAGGACCAGGGCCTGGCCCTCGCCCACGAGACCCTGAGCATCGACGTGGAGCGCGACGGCAGCGTGAACGTCAGCGCGCTGTTCCGCTTCGTCGCCCGGGGCGCGCCGCGGGATCGGGTCATGACCTTCCCGGTGGCCGGCCCGCGGGGCGCCGCGCAAGGCTTCGCGGCAGAGCTGGTTGGACGGGAGGCGCTGCCGCTGCCCGTGGCGCCGAGCGAGCCGGGCCACCTGCCCGTGGGCGACGCGGCCCAGACCTGGGATCTGTGGGTCGGCGGCGCCGAGCTCGCGCGTCACGACGGCTGGCTGCGCGTCCGCTACACGCAGCGAGGCAACGGCGACTTTGCCTACACCCTGAAGAGCGGCGCCTACTGGAGCGGACCCATCGAACGGCTCGAGGTCCTGGTGACGGATCCCCACGGGCGCATCGCCTCGCTCAGCGTGGAAGGACGTCGCGTGGACGTCGCCGGGCGCGCCCGCGTCGCCGTCGAGCTCACGGAGCTGGAGCCGGTACACGGCGTGAGACTGGAGCTGAAATGAAGAAGAGCCTTCGCACCTGGACCTTGGCCGGCTTCGCCTGGCTTGCGGCGAGCCTCGGCGCCGGCGCCGCCCGCGCCGACGGCGGTCCGAAGATCCGCGACTCGGTCTGGCTGCCGGTAGGCATGAGCTTCGGGTACTCCATCAACCCCGACCCGGCGCCGAACGGCTTCCTGGTCGGCCCCGAGCTCAGCTTGGTCTACCTGGACGAGAGCGCGTATTGGTTCGGCGCGTACACGGACGTGCTGCGCGACTTCGGCTCGGACATGACGCGCCTCTCCGCGGGGCTCGAAGGCGGTGTCGCGATCTTCGGGCTCGACTTCGGCTACGTCTCGGCGTTCTCCGACGGCGCGCGGGCAGACGGGTTGCGCGGGCGCTTGCTCTTCTCGCTCGCGGTCGTGCACCTGTACGGCGGCGTCGGTCACCTCTTCGGAGAGCCCGAGTCGCGAACCTACGGCGAGGTTGGTTTGCTCTTGAAGGCGCCGATCCCGCTCTGGGAGGACCCGACGCCGCGCCGACCTCACTACTTGCCGGAGCCGCGACCCGAGCCGCCGGAGTACCCCGAGCCGCCTTCCCCACCCGAGCAATCGCCGTTCGCACAGCCGCCGCCGGAGTAGGCGCCCTCCGTTGGACAACCTCGGCGTTTCACGTAGGCTTTTCGCATGAGCACCGCGGCTGACGAGACCCGCGCCGACTTCGGGGATCCGTCGTTCGACCCGACGGACGCGCAGCTAGAGCTCTTGGCAAAGGAGGCTTTCGCGGGCGTCGCCGAGCGCCATCGGGCGGCGCTCGCCCGGCTCCGGGACGATGTGGCGGTGCTTCGAGCTCGTGTCCTTGCTCAGCTCGATCAGCAGGCTCGCCGCACCGAGAGCGAGCGGTGACCCGCCCCGTCCTGCTGGTGATCGCCGGACCCAATGGCGCCGGAAAGACGACGGTCACCGTGCGCCTGCGAGACGACCACTGGAGTCACGGCGTCGAGTACCTGAACCCCGACGACATCGCCCAAACGCGCTTCGGGGACTGGAATTCTCCCCGCGCAACGCTCGAGGCCGCTGAATGGACGACCGCGCGGCGGGAGGAGCTCCTGAGGAAACAGTCCGGCATCGCGTTCGAGACGGTGTTCTCGACGCCCGAGAAGGTCGACTTCTTGCAGCGAGCCAAGTCCAGCGGCTACTTCGTGCGGGTGTTCTTCATCGGCACGGAGGATCCGCGCATCAATGCCGCGCGGGTTGCGGGCCGGGTGATGCAGGGTGGGCACACCGTCCCCATCGAGAAGATCATCAGCCGCTACGGGAAGTCGATGGCGAACCTCTCGGCAGCAATTCGCCTGGCCGACCGCGTGTACATCTACGACAACTCCGTGGACGGCGTCGATGCGCGCCTGTGTGCGCGCACCGAGGACGGGAAGCTGAGAAAGATCTACGGGGCGCTTCCGCCATGGGTCGCCGACGCCGTTCAAGGGTTGGAGCGCCACCCGGCGTTCGTGGACCTCCGAGCTGCGTGACGGCGGCTCAGCTCACCCGCAACGCCAAGACGTACGCCAGCGAGAACGCGACGAACAGCTCGACCAGCAGATAGCCGGCGTGCCAGAGCCAGAGCCCGCGACGGCGCAGGCCGTAGGTGATGTCCACGTAGAGCGCGCTCGCCGGGATCAGCACCGGAAAGACGAAGCGGAAGTCGGCGTGGTGCCCCGTGGGGACCAAGGCATGGAACGCGACGGCCGCCGCGACCCAGACACCGGCGGACACCGCCAGGAGCTCCCGATATGGCCCGGCGAAGCGCCGCGACAGCCAAGCGCCTGCGATGCCGAACGCGAGCAGCGCGAGGAGCAGCGCGTTCAGCGTCTGGGCGACGCGGCGCGCCGCGGGTGGCTCGGGCGCGGCGAGGAACGCGAACACCCGGGTGCGCGTGCCGTGCAGGCTGGACTTGAGCCAGTGGTTCCAGAACGTGGGCTCCAAGCCTCTGGGGATCGCGGCCTCGGCGTACGGCACCCGGACGAAGGAGCGCGGCTCGAAGCGCGTGTAGTAGCCCGCGCCGCGCGGGTCGAGCTCGCCGGGCGCGGTCTTGTAGGCGGTGCCGAGCACGCGGTGCGAGAGCGCTCCCCCGGCGCCCGCGCGGAAGAAGCCGTGGAGCGCGGCCACCATGACCAGCGCGCCCGCGAGCAGCCACTGGCTGCGCCCCGATCCACCGCGACGCGCGGTCCGGAGCAGGACCACCGCCAGCACCAAGAGCACCAAGACCAGCGCGTTCGCTTTCACGAACAGGCCGAGCGCGGCCGCGCCCGCGGCGAGGCCGAGCCAGCGCGTCTCGGGCGTTTGCCACCAGCGGAGCAGAAAGTAGAAGCAGGCGGCGGCGACCAGGTAGAACGCCACGTCGTTGTTGACGCGGGCGGAGGCGATCACGCCGAGCGGCCAGAGCACCACCAACGCCGTGGCCAGCGCCTGCTGGGCCGGCCGCGCGAACAGGCGGGCGAAACAGCGCGCCGCCAAGAGGCCGAAACCGCCCAGCGCGACCAGCGACAAGAGCTGCAGCGCGCGCCCGGAGCCGAAGGCGAGAGACACCAGCGCGGCCGCCGCGTAGTAGAGCGGCGGGTGGTGGCACACGGAGCAGTCGCCGGGGCCGGGCAGCGCCTGCTTCTCCGCCAGGAAGCGCACGTACGCCAGGTGCGAGCCCGCGTCCGGGTTGCGCTGCATCGGGCCCGTGTACGAGAGGTACAGAGCGTAGGCGCCGAGCGCCGCGAGCCAGAGAATGATGCTCGGCGCGGAGAGCCGGCTCAGCTCACTTGCACTGGCTCTCGTAGGTTTCGTCGCAACGCTCCTCTTCCTTGGGGTCGGCGCTCAGGGCGTCGTTGCAGTTGCAGGCGCCCTTGCAGTACCAGCCGATGGTCCCGGTGCGGAAGAACTCGTCCTGCTGATCGAACGAAGGGGTGAGGTCGCGCACGCGGTCGTGGGGATCGCAGCCGTCTTTGGCGGGAACGTTGCTGGCCGGCAGCGGCTTCAGGCCGAAGTCGTACTCGATCAGCGCGGACTGGTCCTTCAGCGGGGCCTTCTTCTGCTCGATGCCGTAGTAGTCGTCGAACACCGGCTCGGCCGGGTCGTCGGACGCGAGTTGCACGGCGCCGATGGCGCGCGCCATCAGGTGCGCGCCGAACGGAGTCACCTGGTGGTCGCCGCGAGCGATGTGCAAGAGCACGTGGTGCGCGGGCGTGCCGGGCAGGAGGTCGTCGCTCATGTACGGCGCGAGGCCGCCGGGCTCCACTCGATCCCAGACCATCTGCACCGCGCCCAGCATGAGCTGCGCGTACGCGCCGTTGAAGGAGAAGCCCGACTCCAGCATGATCTCGTAGGCGGGCCAGTCGAGGCTGCGGTTGAGCAGGAGGTTGTACGGCATACCGGTCTCGCCCAAGAGGCCGCGGGTCACGTCGGTGCTCACCGCCATGTAGGCGGCACCCATGATGCCGCCCTGGCTGTCGCCGCGGTAGCCGCGGACGCTCGGGTCGATCCAGGCCGGATCCAAGATCAGCGTGCCGCCCTCGTCTTTGATGCCCTCCTTGGCGACGCGACCCATCATCATGCGCATCGCCAGGAGCTGGTTCACCATCCCCTGGATCTGCCGCTCGGGGAAGCCCTTGATGCCGTTGAAGTTGCCGAGCAAGAGGTCCAAGGCGAGCGGTACGCTGTCCCCGTCGAAGCCGAACAGGTTGGTCGAGAAGGCGATCCAGGAGTTGCGGTTCGCGGCGCGCGCCAGGTAGCCGCCCTGGCCCTCGAAGCGGCTGCCGAACAGGCCGTGACCGTTCTGGAGCAGGCCGTGCTTCTTGCCGCTGGTGACGCTCTTCGGCACCAGCACCAGCACGTCCCAGTCCATGGTGCCGTTCTGCTCGAGCTCGCCTTGGGCGTTCAGGTTCAGCCGATCCATCGGCTTCTTCTTGTCGTACTTCACCGCCGCGCTGGTCAGGTAGAGCGGCACGGTCATCACCAGGTGGATGCGTCGGATCAGATCTTCGCTCGAAGCCAGCTCCTCGACCTGCTTCACCTTGAAGGTCGGGCCGTCCTCGCCGACCACGGCCAGCGCCTTGTCGCGCATCGAGACGATGTGGCGCGTGATGTTGTCCTTGCTCGCCGTGGTGAAGTCCCAGGCGATTTGCAGGTCCTGCTTCTCCACGCCGGCCTTGCCCAGCTCGGAGAAGATGTCCTTGTAGAGATCCCGCCGCGCGTACACGCTCCACTTCTCGGCCGGAGTTCCGCTCGACAGGAGCTTGCCGTCGCGGATGGCCGCGAACACCTTGCTCGGCGGGATGAGCTCTCCCTCCTGGTTCTCGACGTTGCGGATGGCGACGATGTAGCGCGTGCCGTCCTTCAAGCGCTCGGCCGGCCGGATCAGCGTCAGCCGCTGGTCCGGGTAGTCGTCCGTGCCATCGTTCGCCGTGCTCATGTCCAGATCGACCCAGTGCGGCACCTTGCGGCCGGTCGGCACCTCGAGCAGCACCGTGGGGTGATCGGCCTCGAGCGACTTCTCGATGCTGTAGGGCGTGGCGCAGGCCGCGCACTTCGCCCGGGGCAGGTGGGTCATGGGCGCTTGCGAAGGCGAGAAGCCGTCGTGGTCGTGGAACAGCTCCGGCGGCGCGTGCGTGCCGTCCGCGCGCGGCGGCAGCGTGGTGGGACCGAACTCCACGCGTTTGCCCGTCCCGCTCGGATCGTCTTGCAGGTACACGTTCGACGGGAACGGCAGCCCGCAGTGCGTGGGCACCATCGGGTCGCAGTCGGCGCCGAGCAGCGGCACGGCGCTCTCCGGCTGGGTCGGGATCGCGACGGTCCCCTCCTCGCCGTCGTCGCAGCCGAAGGCGAACAGACACAGCGCGACTGCCAGAACGCGAGAACGAAGCAAGCTCATGGCGCGAGCATACCAGCCGGCCGGCCGTCGGGGAGTGCGGTAAGCTTCCTGAGTGACGTCTCGCACGCGCGCCGCAGTCCTCGCGCTGGTCCTCTCGGGCGGGTGTTCGGCGGAGGAAGCGACGCGCCCACAGGCGACGGGCGGCGCCGCGGGCACGGCCCCCGACGCCTCGCTCGGCGGTGGGTCAGGAGGCGGGCTCATTCTGCCCGAGGCCGGCACGCCAGACGCCCCTTTCCCGCCGTTCTGTGGCTGGCTCGAGCCCGAGGCGCCGGACGCGAGCGTCGCCGGAGCCGAGCAGTGGTGCGACGCTGGGCTCGTCAATCCGTCGGCTTGCCCGGCGACCGAGCCCAAGGCGGGCAGCCCGTGCACCGACCTCGGGCTCGACTGCAAGTATGCATCCTTCGACGACGGAGTGGTCGTCGCGCGCTGCGAGGGGACCTGGCAGGCGCGTGCGCACCTCTGCGTGCGGAGCTGCGGCCCGCTCGACGGTGGAGCCAAGGTGCTGTTGACCCAGAAGACCTGCGGCGAGTCCGGGGTGGTCCCTTGCGGGGTGTCGCCGCTGGTGACGATGCAGGAGCTCCTCGACGGACGACTGCGCCACGCGGCCAAGTGCTGCGGGCTGGGGTCGGAAGGAATGGTGACCGTCTGGCTCCAGGACGGCTGCGCCATCGGGTTCACCGCCGCGGTGCCGCCGCTGGCGCTCGTGGCCTTCAACGACTGCTTGCGCGGGATGCTCGAGGGCTACCGTATCGAGTGCGCCGAGGGCCTCTCCTGCGCCGAGGCGGTGGTGACGACGCTGCCCTGAGAATTTCCCGGACAAACCCCGGGACTCGCCGCTTTCGCCGGTTGCGCTAGGATGCGCGGCCGTGTCGGATCTGGACGCCAGCGTCGAACAGGAGCCGCGCGCCCAGGTGGGGCGCGTGCCTCCCGTGGTCGTGGGCGAGCCGGAGCCCGCATGGCGCGCGCGCCGGCGGCGCATGCGGCGGGCGCGCAAGGCCATCGGGCTGTTCCTGCTGCTCACGCCGGTCGTGGCCGTGGTGGCCGTGGACGCCTCGCGGCGAGCCGAGCTGCTCGGGACCTTCCAGGGTTACTACCGCTGGACCTACTTCGGAGCGGTCGTCGAGAGCCTGGTGCTCTGGGGCACCCTGCTCTACGCGGCCTCGCGCCGCAGCGGCTGGGCGCGTTGGCTGGCGGCGGCCCTGTTCGTCGTGGGGATCACCTTTTCCTTCGGCGGCCAGGCCTACTTCTACTCGCAGTACCACGCCTACCTGAACGTCGACGTGTCCGTGTTCGCGTCGAACTTCATGGACAGCGTGATGAACCAGCTCTTCGCCGACATCGGCAACTACCTGAAGGCGAAGGCGCCGCCGCTGGTCGCGGCAGTAGCCGTGCTGGTGTTGGCGCGGCGCGTGATCCGACCGCGCCGCGTGCCCAGCATCGTGGCCTGCTACGTGGCGCCGGTGCTGGTGATCGCGTCGTTCTTCATTCCGACGCAGCACCGTCACATCCAGGCGGCGACGCCGGACGTCCTGTACCTGCACGCCGTCGGCGGTCTCATCCGCACGCAGCTCGGGCTCACGGATCAGTCGAACCAGCTGCGCCCGCGCCAGCGCGACTCGCTGCCCGTGGAGCAGCTCACCGCCAAGCCGCACTCGCCCCGCAACGTGGTGCTGCTCATCTTGGAGAGCGTGCGCGCCGACGCGGCCTGCATCGAATACGATCCGGAGTGTATGCGCACCGGCGCCACCAACCAGCTCTTGCCCAAGCGCTTCGGGCTGAACCAGATGCGCTCGCTCGACTCGTCCACCGCCATCTCGCTGGCGGTGCTCTGGGCCGGGATCTTGCCCACCGAGGACCGGGAGACGCTCCACACCTGGCCGCTGCTCTTCGACTACGCGCGGGCCGCGGGCTGGGACACGGCCTACTGGACCAGCCAGAACATGATGTTCGGCAACGCGCGGCTCTGGGTGAAGAACCTCGGGGTCAGCAAGTTCGTCGCCGCCACCGATCTCGACCCCACCGCGGATCTGGACATGGGCGCGCCGGAGAACCTGCTGGCCGAGCGCGTGAACGCGGAGATCGGCGAGCTCAGAGAGCCGTTCTTCGCCGTCGTTCACCTGTCGAACGTGCACTACCCGTATCACATCGATCGCAACGGCCCGCTGCCGTTCCAGCCTTGGACCACCAGCAAGGCCCCCGACGACAACCCCTACTTCTTCAACTACTACCAGAACTCCGTCTACCAGCAGGACCTGCACGTCGCGAACATGCTGAAGCACCTGCGCTCCACGGAGGCGGGGCAGCGCACCGCCGTCGTGTACCTGAGCGATCACGGGGAGGCGTTCCGCGAGCACGGCCAGATGGGGCACACCTTCAGCGTGTTCGACGAGGAGATCCACGTGCCCGCCTGGATCGACGCGCCGCCAGGTGTCTTGACGGAGGAGCAGGCGAAGAACCTCGCGGCCAAGAAGGACGCCTACGTGTTCCAGGTGGACGTCGCGCCCACCATCCTCGACCTGATGGGCTTGTGGGACGAGCCGAGCATCGCCAAGTACAAGACCAAGATGCCCGGTCACAGCCTGCTCCGCCCCGAGCTGACCCGTGAGGCTCTGGCCATGACCAACTGCGCCGGGGTCTGGAGCTGCGCCTTCGAGAACTGGGGCTACATGCGCGAGAACATGAAGCTCGAGGCCCGCGCCTGGGACACGGGCTGGCACTGCTACGACGTCGCCGCCGATCCGGAGGAGAAAGACCCGCTGCCCCTCGAGCGCTGCGGCGATCTGCAGGAGCGCGCCATGAAGACCTTCGGCCGCCTGCCGGGGAAGAAGAAGGACTGATGACCGCCCGCGAGCCGTTTCCGTCGCTGTTGATCCGCGCCTCCGGCATCAGCGCCCAGGGCGCCTTCGCCGAGGCGCAGGCCTCGTACCTGGATCCCGATCCGGCCGAGGTCGCCGAGCTCGGCGCGCTCCTGCGCGAGAAGAACGCGGGCATCGTCGCGCATTTCTACATGGACCCGGAGCTCCAGGGCGTGCTCGCGGCCACGGACTGGCCCTTCATCCACATTTCGGACTCGCTGGTGATGGCGGATCGCGCGGTCGAGATGGCCAGGGCCGGGGCCAAGACCATCGTCGTGCTCGGCGTGGACTTCATGAGCGAGAACGTGCGCGCCATGCTGGACGCCAGCGGCTTCGCCGACGTGCCGGTGTATCGCGTGGCGGACAAGGCCATCGGCTGCTCGCTGGCCGAGAACGCCGAGGCGCCCGCCTACGGCGCGTATCTGACTCGCGCCAGCCAGACCCCGATCTCGCTCCACGTGGTCTACATCAACACCAGCCTGCGCACGAAGGCGTACGCCCAGTCGCTGGTGCCGACCATCACCTGCACCTCGTCGAACGTCGTCAAGACGGTGCTCCAGGCCTTCGCGCAGATCCCGGGCGTCCACGTCTGGTTCGGTCCGGACACGTACATGGGCCACAACCTGGCCCAGCTCTTCGGCTCGCTGTCCGAGCTGCCCGAGGAGCGAATCCGCGCGCTCCACCCCGCGCACGATCGGCAGAGCATTGCGGCGCTCTTGCCGCGCTTCCACTACTTCGAGCAGGGAAGCTGCATCGTGCACCACCTGTTCGGTGCCGAGGTGGCGGAGCGCGTGCGCAAGGAGTACGAGCACGCCTTCATCACTGCGCACCTGGAGGTGCCCGGCGAGATGTTCACGGTCGCGCTCTCCGCCCAGCGTCGCGACGCCGGCGTGGTCGGCTCCACCTCGGACATCCTGGCCTTCATCGGCAAGAAGGTGGACGCCGCTGCCGCGACGGGGGCGCCGGCGCACCTCCGCTTCGTGCTCGGCACCGAGGCTGGCATGATCACCAGCATCGTGCGGCGCGTGCGCCAGACGCTCGCAGCTGCCCCGAAGGTGGACGTCGAGATCATCTTCCCGGTCGCGAGCGAGGCCATCGCCCAGACCGGGGAGAGCGATCTCGCCGTCGTGCCCGGGGTGTCCGGCGGCGAGGGCTGCAGCACCGAGGGTGGCTGCGCGACCTGCCCGTACATGAAGATGAACAGCCTCGACGCCCTGCTCAGCGTGCTGCGGCGGGTGGACGCGGAGCCGAAGGCGCACCTCGCCGCCTTCGAGCCCAAGCACTACACGGACCAGATCGCGGGTAAGACCATGGCCGAGCTCGGTGGCGTGCCCATCCTGCACATGCGGGAATTCGGCAAGCTGGGGCGGCTGCCGGACGCGCTGGTGACGGATGTCACCTCGCGTCATCCGCGTTGAACCGCTCTGCGCCTCTGGTGGCTCCAACCTTTCGTCATGTGGATCCGTGTCCCTCAGGTCGCGCTGGTTCTGCCTCTCGTCCTCGGCTGTCAGAGCGGCCCCAAGCGCCTCGACCCAGTACCCAAGGAGCACGAGGCCCGCGTCACCAAGGCCCAGGGCGCCATCGGCGAGCTGAAGAAGACGCTGAGCGGCCGGCTCCAGGAGGCCATCAAGAGCGGCGGCCACGCGAGCGGCATCGAGGTCTGCGCCACGGAGGCGGGCAAGCTCACCGCCGACCTCGCCGCCAAGAACGGCGTCGAGATTGGCCGCTCCAGCCACAAGCTGCGCAACGAGCAGAACGCGCCGCGGCCCTGGGTGAAGGCGTACCTGAGCGAGGTCGCCGGCAAGCCGGCCAAGGACGTGAAGCCGGCAGTGTACGATCTGGGCGACAAGCTCGGCGTGGTCGAGCCCCTGCCGACTCAGGCCCTCTGCGTCAGCTGCCACGGCGCCCCGGAGGGCATCCCCGCCGAGGTCAAGCAGAAGCTCGGCGAGCGCTACCCGAAGGACCAAGCTACCGGCTTCGCGGAGGGCGATCTGCGCGGCGTGGCCTGGGTCGAGCTCGCGAAGTAATCAGATCCCGACGCGCTCTTCCAGCCGGGCCAGGCGCCGCTCCACGTCGGCGAAGCGCTCGGTGTCGGCAGTGCGTGCGCGGAGCGTGACGTCGATCAGACGATCGAGGCGCTGCGTGACCGCCTCTTGAAACGAGTCCACCCGCTCGGTCAGGGTGTCGAGCCGATTCGTCACGTTGTCGAGCCGGTCGCCGTGGTCCACCAGGATGTGGCTGATGTGCACCAAGGCGCCTTTGATCTCACCCACGTCGGTCTCGACTCGCTTCAGTCGCTTGTGCATCTCGGGCTGGTCGGAGTTTGCCATGCTCAGCCCCATCGGTCACGGCGCGCTCTAGTTGCCGAAAATCTCCGCGCACCTGCGGCGCACGTGCTCACAGGATCTCCGCAGACTGGCCGCGGTGCTTCGCGTAGATCTCCTCGACCCACTTGCAGCCCGAGCGGCCCGCGATGCTCGCCTTCATCTCCGAGAGCTCTTTGGGCCAGGGCTCGGGGAGCGGGTACGGGAAACCCTTTGGTCGGATGATGGCGGTGAACACCGCCGCGGCGGTCAGATCCGCGACGCTGAACACATCGCCCACCAGGTAGCTGCTCTGGCCGATCTCCTGCTCCAGCCGATCGAAGTGCTCACCAAGCCTCGCTCGTGCGCGCTCCACGCTCGCGCGGTCGGCGCGCATGTTGCGCCGGAACGCCGGCTTGAACACCGGGTACATTCCGCGCCAGAGCACGCGCAGCGCGCCGCCGAAGCCGTCCGTCGCCATGCGCGCGCAGTCCGCCGGACGATCGAAGTAGCAGGACCAGAACAGCTTGCGCAGATCCGGCGCGACCTCGTCGTCGAAGTGAGACTGAAGCGCGAGCGCGCGCTCGCGGAGCTTCGCGTCGCTCGGGTAGAGCACCGGCTCTGGCCAGCGTCGCTCGAGCTCGTCGATGATCTGGGCGGAGCCGGCGAGCGCCTCGCCGTCCAGGATCAGCACAGGTACCTTGTTCTGTCCGGTCAGGAAGCGCACGCGCGGGATGTGCAGCCCCGGTACCAGCGCCTCGCGCGTGTGCGCGACGCCCTTCAGGTCGAGGGCCCAGCGCACCTTCTCGTTGTAGTGGGAGACGCGGAAGTGGAGCAGGTGGGGGGCCGCAACCATGGCGCCATGGACGATACGCCCGTATTTCCGCCCTTGCGCCGGCTCGCCTACATGTCCCGACCGAGTACGTGGGAGTGCTCTCGAGTGCTTCGAGGTCGGCGCGGGGCGCACTCAATTTTGCGAGCGCTCGCCGGGATCCTTGCCCGGCGGTTTGCGGCCGGGCATTCTGTTTCGTAGAAGTGGCCCATCTTCGCCTAGCCGCAGCGTTTTTGGTTCTCGCGGTGAGCAGCCCCGCTCTCGCGGAGGAGACCCCGCGCCGCTTCGACTTGGCCCCGAAGGCCGAGCTGCCCGCGGGCCTGCGCGTGCCGGCGAGTGTGCTGGCGCAGGTCGGCGCTGACCAGGACCAGGGGCCGCCGCGCAAGAAGCCCAAGCGCAACCGTCCGGACTGCAACCAGAACGGTTGCGGTTACAAGGCGCTGCTCGGCGGCATCGCCATCGCCAAGGACATTCAGGCGACCGAGCAGGTCTCGGTCCGCGTGATCCCGACCACCAATTCTCTCGGAGGCGAGCAGGCGAGCACCCCGATCGTGGTGCGCGCCCGCGTCGACGGCCAATACGGTCTGCACCTCCGCGCAAAGTTCTGAAGAAAGATTCGCCCGCTGCCCAAGCGCGGCCGAAAGCCGCGAGCCCAGCACCCCATCCCCAACCTCCTCGAAGCTGACTCCGTGCGAGGTCGGCGGGCGTCTATCCGCGTGCCCGCCGTCGCGCCAGGGTGAGCGCGAGCAGCGCGACGAGCCACGGGAGCGTCGCGCCACGAGCGAGTCCCCGGAGCGAACAGCCGCTGCGGGTTTCGGTTGCCGGTGGCGCCGGAGCCGACGCCACGGGCTTCGCGCTGGCGATGGCGCGCGTCGGCGCGACTCCTGCTGCGCACACGATGGGGCCGCCGTCGAACGCCACCACGCACGCCCCCGCTCGCTTGCCCTCCGCCCAGCAGGGCGTACCGGGCGCGAGCAAGGCGCAGTCGTTCCGGGGCGGAGGCCCGATGTCGGCCCGCGCGAACCCCGTGCAGAGCACGAGCCCGATCACCACGCGAGCTCTCATTCCGCTCGCCTCCGGTAGTATCCGCGCCACTTCTTCCGCTCCTCGCTCTCGTCGTCCGGTGCCGTGCGCTCCAGGTGCTCGGCCACTCGCGCGCAGCTCTTCCTGCCGTCCACCGCGCAGTCCGACGCCAGGATCTGCAGCGCGCGCCCGAGGTCGCGCGTCACCCCGTCGCCGTTCATGAAGATGTCGGCCATGGCCACGCAGGCCGCGTGGTTCGGGTAGCGCGGGGCGTCCCAGCACCCCCTGCGGTACAGCTCGAGCGCGCGCCCGATGCTCTTCGGCACCAGCTTGCCCTCGTGGTACGCGCGGGCCGCGCCCTCGCAGGCAGTCAGATCGAGCTCGCTTCGCTCGAGGCTGAGGGCGACGCTGGGGCAGGCAGTCTCCAGCGTCCGCACGCCCTCGGGCGTGGTTGGGCTGGCGAGCTCGGCGCAATGCAGGGGGTGCCCCAGCTCGCAAGCCGCGCTCGCGCGTCGCCTGCGCTCGGCCGTGCCGGGCTTGCTCTCCTGGACCCAGGTGGTGCAGGCAACCAGGGAGCCGGTACGACACGCCGTCGAGAGCGGCGAAGCATTCATCCGCTCGCTCATGCGCGCGAGCTCACAGGTGAGCGGCAGCTCCTTCTGGCACTCGGGCCAGCCCGCCCACCTCCGCCTGGCGAGGTCGTACACCGAGACGCCTCCCGGGATGTTCCCGGGGGTTCGGTAGTCGAGGAAGGCGCAGCTCTCCACGTCGCCCGCCGCGCAGGCGCTCGCGGCAGCCTGGTTCGACTTCCGGTCGAGCGTGCCGCGCTCGAGCTCCGACAGGAAGTGCGACGGAGTCGTTCGCGCGAGCACCGCGCAGGCGTGCCAGACCCGCTCGCTGCACGCCTGGTTCAGCAAGCGCCGGCCGCGCTCCCAGTCAGGGGCCACGTACTTGCCCCACGCGAGCTCGGTGCCGAGCCGGCCGCAAGCATCGAAGCTCCCCTCGGCGCATGCCGTCTCGAGCAGGCCGAGGCCCCGCGCCGTGTCTTCGAGGACGCCCCAGCTCCGAAGCAGCGCGACGCCCAGACGCCCGCAGGCCGTGTGCGAGCCCGCGCGGCAGCCGCGGTCGAGCAGCGAGGCCGCCAAGACCAGCGGCGCGCGGGTGAGGCTCACTTCACTCACGAGCCAGGCGAGGCTCGCGCAGCTCTGACCGTTGCCCGCCTGGCACTCGCGATCGAAGCGCGGCAGCGGCTCGGGGAGTTTTTGCGGCAGCTCGGGGACCTCCGGGGGCGGCTCGCGTGCCTCCGCCATGAGGCGGTCGGCGTCCGTGGGCACCGTCGGCCGCACGTTCTCGGGCTCGAGCGGAAAGGCGTAGGGATATTGCGGCGCAGCAGGCGCTTCCTTCTCGAGGGACAGGGTCGGCGGCGGCGTGCGCGAGAGGGCCATGCCGATGGGCGTCGGCGAGTGGGGGAGTCCCTTGAAATGAGGGCTCATGGCCAGACGGCTGTTCAAGCCCCGTGCGAAGGCCCCGCTCGCGAGCGAAAGCAGCGCGAGCACGAGGCCGAAGCTCGCGCGCGACACGGCGCTCTTGCCGAGCCACCTGGACCGCGGCGCGGGCAGCGCGCCGAACGCAACAGCGAAGAACAGCGCGGCCGCGAATGTGTGACAAAGGAGCGCGACGCACCGCGCGCGCAGCGCGCCGATCACCTCCGGCAGCGGTGTGCCATACGGTTCCAGGGCGTAGCTCGTGTCTCCGAGCGCACCCAGACAAGACGCGAACCCCCACAGGAGCGGGGCCCAGAGTGCGAGCAGAAACGCAGACACCAGCCCAGCGGCGCCCGGCGCAGCCTGCGCAGCGCGCCGCCGCAGGGACAGCACCAGGATGGCCGTGATCAGCCAGGCCGGCAGGAAAAACACGAAGGAGTCGTGCTCGCGGATCGAGAAGCGCGACAGCAGGCGCCACACCAGCTCGACCGCAGGTGCGCTCCCGACGACGACCCCGAGGCCGAGCGCGAGGCTCACGCGTGCGGGCGTGCGCGCTGCGCCCGGCGGCTCCCGCGAGAGCGCCAGGCCCGCGACCACGGTCACGCCGAAGAGCAGCCCGCCGCTCGCGTAGGCGCCACGCGAGAGCAAGGTCGCGACGTTGGTGGTCGGGATGACGACCCGGGAGTGCCAGGCCGCTAGCGCGCTCACGTACGCCCACGGCAGGAGCGCGGGTCCCCACAGCAGAACCCCTGGTAAGCGCCGTCCCCGGAGCGCGAGCACGCCCGACCAGAGTTGCCCGACGCCGGCGACGACGGTCAGCACGCCAAAGGCAACGGTGTGCGTGGCGAGGGGCCCTCCTGGCGTGTCGAGCAGGCTCACCACGATCGCCGGCAGGGTCGCTGCGGCGAGGGACGCCAGCCAGAGCAGGACGCCGAGCGCGAGCTTCGGCTTCGAGAGCCCGGGATCCGCCATGGGCGGGGGCATCATACAATGCGCCCCGATGATCACGCTCTACATCGCCACCTCCATCGACGGCCGAGTGGCCGGCGAGAACGACGACCTCTCGTGGCTGGAGCTGGCCGGCAGCGGCGGCCGCGGCGGCGACTACGGCTACACCGCGTTCTACGGGACCGTGGACGTGACGGTGATGGGGAGCGGCACCTGGCAGGTGTGCAAGGGCTTCGATCCGTGGCCTTACTCGGACCGCGAGTGCGTCGTGATCACGCGCCGCACCGATCTCGTCCCGGTCAAGAACGAGACCTTCGCGACGTTCGACGCCGAGGTCTGGCGCGAGCGCGGCCAGCGCGAGCACGTCTACCTGTGCGGCGGGGGCGGTGTGGTCAAGCTCTTTCTGGACGCCGACCTGGTCGATCGCATGGAGCTCGCGGTCATCCCGCTGGTGCTCGGCACGGGGCCGTCGCTGTTTCTGGACGGCGTGCCGGCGCGCAAGTGGAAGCTCGAGTCGAGCGAAGCGCACCCGAGCGGCGTGGTGCAGTCGGTGTACGTGCGGGAGAACTAGCTCAGAACTGGATCGTGCGCTCTTCCCGCCCCAGGCTCCGGAGCTCCTGGCGCGAGCGGTAGAACTCCTTCCACAATGGTGCTGCCCCCACTCGTCGCCGCTTCGCGGCGCCGGTCTCCCCCTTACGCGGCAGCGCGCGCCGGTTGACGTCGTGCCAAGACCACCGGCGCCTTGCTGGTGGCGCGCGCTGCGCGTGGGGGAGACACGTCGCACCGGAGCTGTGGGACTGTCGCAAGGAGACAGCGAGCGTTGCGCGGCGTTGGTGTCCGCTCGCTTCGATGACGGCGTCGTGACCTTTCGCGCCGCTTGCTCCTGCCTGCCCCGCGGCCGCGGCGCTCGGCAGCGAGGGTGAGGTGGCGGTCGCCACCTGACTTCGCCACTTCGCCACCTTGCGAGCTGGCGAAACAGCGGGGTTTTGGGCTCACCTGGCTGGCACGCCGCTCGCTGAGGCGGCCGTGGCGTGGGCCACCCTGCACATGCGCTCGCACAGCCCGAGCGCTCGCGTCTTCGCCACCGGCCGGAGAGCACCGTGCTCTACCAGACGGTGGCGGAGCACTGGCCGGCGTTCCTCGAGCGCGCGGAGGAGCACGGCGGACTGCCGCGCTTCGTGGTGAAGGAGTTCGAGGAATACCTTCGCTGCGGGCGACTCGAGCACGGCTGTCTGCATCTTGTCTGCCGTGAATGCGGGTACTCGGAGCTCGTGGCGTTTTCGTGCAAGAAGCGCGGATTCTGTCCGTCCTGCGTGGGGCGCCGCATGGCCGACACGGCGGTGCACCTCGAGGAGCGTGTTCTGCCCCGCGTGCCCATCCGCCACTGGATCTGCTCGTTGCCCTGGGGACTGCGCGCCCTGCTCGGCTACGACCGGAAGCTCTGCGCCGAGGTGGTGAGCGCGTTCATGGCGGAGGTGGACCGCTCGCTGCGCTGGCGAGCGAAGCGCGAGCTTGAGCTGGCGAGCGTCGCAGACGCGCACACGGGCGGCGTGGTGGCGGTGCAGAGGACGGACAGCGCGCTGCGCCTGAACGTCCACTTCCACTCGCTGGTGCTCGACGGCGTCTACGTGCACGAAGGCGACGACCCGCAGGCGCCGCTCGAGTTCCGCGTGCTCGACACACCCACACACGCCGACATCGCCGAGGTCGCGGCGCGCACGGCGGCGCGAGTCGAGAAGATCCTCCGAGCGCACGGGCGGAGCCTCGACCCCGAGCTCGGCGACGACATGCCGCCCGAGCTCGCCCTCGACGAGCATGCTCACCGCTCACCGACACGCCCTGGGCCGCCGCGGCGTAGCAGGCGGCGAGCCAGAGCGATCGCAGGTGGGCGAGCGCACGAGCGCCGGAGGGCTGCGCGTCAGAACTGGATCGTCCGCTCTTCCCGCCCCAGGCTCCGCAGCTCCTGCCGCGAGCGGTAGAACTCCTTCCACAGGTACAGGTAACCCGCGAGCAGGCGCTCGGGGCTCATGTGCTTGGGGCGGAAGACCACGTTGGCGTCGTTGTAGCGCGCCCAGGTGCGGTCGATGATGCGCTCCTCGGCCACGAAGCGCTGCCAGATGGCGGTGCCCGGGTAGGGCGTGAGGATGGCGAACTCGGCCTTGCGGATGCCGGCTTTGTCGGCGAACTCGAGCATGCGATCGAAGGTGCCCTCGTCGTCGTCGTCGTTGCCGACCAGGAACGAGGTGTACGGCTCGATGCCGTGATCGAAGGCCTTCTTCACCGCGTCGTGGGCGTTCTGAAGGGCGTCGGGGTGCTTGCCGGTGAAGGCCTTCATCGTGAACGGATCGAAGCCGCCCACCAGGTAGAACATGTTGATGCCGGCCTTGCGCATGCGGGTCAGGAACTCGCTCGAGGTGGCGCGGATCATCGGCATGCTGGTGCCCAGGTAGCTGATGGGCGCCGGGCCGTCGCGCTCGGTCAGCGCGTCGAGCAGCCAGCCGAAGCGGCGCTGGGTTCCCGAGCCGAAGAACAGGCTGGTGTCCTCGGTGAGCGAGCCGAGCTTGCCGCGCTCGGCGAGCTGATCGATCTGCGCCAGCGTGTGCTCGGTGCCGAAGTGGCGGAGCTTCGGCCCCATGCTGGTCGGCAAGACGCAGGCGAAGCACTTGAGCGGGCAGCCGCGGGCGATCTGCACCGGGTAGTCGTCGGGCCGGTAGACGTCGTTCTCCTTGTCGATGTAGAGGCCGACCTTGGGCAGGGGCAAGGTCGAGGGATCGACCGCGGAGCCGCCGTAGCGGGGCTCGAGCGTGCCGGCCTTGGCGTCGGCGAGCACGTCGCCCCAGACGCCCTCACCTTCGCCGACGACGATGGCGTCGGCGTGGGCCGCGGCCACGTCGGGCATCATGGTGGGGAAGATGCCGCCCATCACCACCTTCTTGCCGCGCGCGCGGAACTCGTCGGCCAGCTCGAGGCCGCGGGTGGCGGCGGGCGTGAAGAACGAGAGCGCGACCAGGTCCACGTCGTCGTCGAGGCCGATGTCTTCGACGCGGTCGTCGCGGAAGTCGTAGTCCCAGCTCTCGGGCGTCACCGCGGCCAGGCAGGCGATGCCGAGCGACGGCGGGCCGAAGTACTCGTTGCAGGGTACGGCCTCGCGCAGCTCCGGGTGGTGCTCGGCGTGGCGGGAGAACTTGGGGTAGACGAAGCGGAGCTTCATGGCGACGGTTCTTTCTTCGATGCGTAGAGCTCTTCGCTCAGCGCGTGGGCTCGGGACTCGTCGCGCACCGCGCGCGCGAGGTCGTTCAGGTGCTCTTCGGCTTCGAGCATCAGATCTTCGACGGCGTGCTTGGCCAGCGCGGCCTCGTCGGGTCGCGCGTGCGCGCGCAGGAGCGACGCGAGGGCCGCGGTGAGCGCCAGGTTCGCGCGGGCCACGGCCTGGAGCACCAGCTGGTGCCGCACCACACCCACGCCGTGCTCGGCGCGCACGCTCAGGCAGGCGTCCACGAAGCGGGCGCGGAGCGCGTCCCAGGCCTTGGCTTCGCGGTCCAGCGGTCCGGGCAGCGCAAAGCGCGCTGACTCGAGCTGCTTGCGCCCCAGCACCGCGGCCCCGCCCCGCACCAGGAGCACGTCGTTCGCGCCCTCGAAGATGCGGGTGATGCGGCAGTCGCGGAGCAGGCGCGCCACGCCCGTCGGCTCGATGAAGCCCAGCGCGCCGTGGAGCTGGATGGCCCGATCGCAGATCTCGAAGCTCGCCTCGCTGCACAGCACCTTGGCCGCGAGCGAGAGCTCGTCCACGGGTTGCCCGCTCGCGAGCGCGTGTCCCACCCAGCGCACCAGGGTCTCGCTGGCGTAGAGCCGCGAGGCCATGCGCGCGACGTGGGCACGCGAAGCGCCGAAGTCGCCGATGGGGCGATTGGACTGCCGGCGCGAGGTGACGTGGGAGAGCGTGAGCTCGAGAGCGGCGCGCGCGGTGCCGACGCAGCCCGCCGCCATCAGCGTGCGACCCCAGGAGAGGGCCGCGTGCGCCTGCTCGATGCCCTTGCCGGGCTCGCCCAGGATCATCGAGCGGGGCACGACCGCGTTCTCGAACGTGACCGTCACGGTGGAGGAGCCGCGGATGCCGAGCTTTTCCTCCTCGGGCCCGATGCTCACGCCGGTCGTGTCGCGGGGCACGAACACCAGCGAGTGAGCGCGCGCCCCGCCCAGGCCCGGAGTGCGGGCGAGCACCGTGAAGCAGCCGGCGAAGCCGCCGTTGGTCACGTACACCTTCTCGCCGTCCAGGCGCAGGCCGCCGTCCACCTCCGTGCCGGTGGTGCGGATGCCGGTGAGATCCGAGCCCGCCTCGGCCTCGGTGGCGCCGAAGGCCGCGATGCGCTCGCCGGCCGCGATCTCGGGCAGCATCTGGGCCTTCAGCTCCTGGCTGCCGAGCTCGACCAGCGGGCGCGTTCCCAGGCCCGAGTGCAGGCCGACCATGATGGCGGTGGAGCGCTCGATCTCCGCCATTCCGGCGATCACCGCGCAGGCAGCCTTGAGGGAGAAACCCGCGCCGCCGTGCGCGTCCGGAACCGTGAGCCCGAAGAGCCCGGCTTCGCCGAGCGCGCGGCGGACCTCCAGGGGAATGACGCCCTCGCGATCGATGCGAGCGGCGTCGCACAGGCTCGCGAGCAGGCGCTTGCTCTCGCCGAGCACCATCGGCAGCGCCTCGGCCTCCGCCGCGGTGGCGTGCGCGACCGCCAGGCCGGCGCCGAGCGCCGCCGGATCGCCGAGCCCGATCGCGACGGGCTCAGGAGGCGGCGCTTGCGCCACGTTGCTCCAGGGTGACGCGGTCCACGAAGGAGCACGCGTCGTCGATGGTGACGAGCTCCATGGCCTCGTCGAGCTCGATGTCCACGTCCAGCTCGTCGCTGATGCAGGACAGGAGCTCGAGGCTCGCCAGGGAGTCCATGCCCAGATCCTCGCGCAGTCGATCGCTGCCGCTGATCTTGGCGGCGTCCAGCTTCAGGATTTTGGCGACCATGGCGACCACACGGTCGCGGCTCGGGGCGTTAGGCGTGCTCATGATTCCTCCGGGATTCGACGGCTGGGACGAGCTTGAGCTTCGCGAACCAGGCGTGCGCGCGGTCCAAGGCTTCGTCCAAGGGGGTGAACTCGATGCCGAGCTCTCGCTCGGCGCGGGCGTTCGACACGGGCTGCCCCGTGGTGATGAGATCGACCATCTCGCGCGGGACCGGCACGCGCTCGCGCTTGGGTGCGGCGGCGCGCTCGTCGGCCTCGGCGCGGGCGCGGGCCTCCTCGGGGTCGAGCTCGAGCGTCGGGACGCGGCCACCGTAGCGCCTCTGCACGCGCTCGAGCAGCGCGCGGATCTGCATGTCGTGGCCGCCCAGGCAGAAGCGCGCGCCGCTCTCGGCGCGGGCCGCGCGCACGTGAGCCTTCGCGACGTCGGCGACGTCCACCATGTTCACGGTGCCGTCCACGAGCCAGGGCAAGAGACCGCGCACCACGCCGACGATGAAGGCGCCGGTGCCGACGCGGACGTCGTTCGGTCCGACGCAGCCGCCCGGCAGGAGCGTCACCACCGGCAGTCCGCGCGCGCGCGCCGCCTCGACCTCCTGCTCCATGGCCCACTTCACCGCGCGGTACACGCTGCCCGTGGGCATCTCGGCCATCACGTCGCGCTCGTCGGCGAGGCGGCCCGCGGGCGCAGCCGCGAGGGTGGCGATGGTGGAGGTGTAGACGAAGCGCTCGACGCCAGCGGCCAGGGCGGCGTCACAAGCGTTCTTCACGCCCGGTACGCCTTCGGCGAGGGCGGCGTCGAGATCCAGCGAGTAGCGGGGGTAATACGCGCCGGTGAGGAACACCGTGTCACAGCCGTCCATGGCGCGGCAGAGGGCCTCCGGCTCCTCCAGCGACGCCGGCGCGCGCTCGACCGCGCGCTTGCGCAGGAGCAGAGTCGCGCTGCCCGGGCGGGTCGTCACGCGCACGGCGACGCCCTCCGCGAGCAACGCGTCCACCAGGTTCACGCCGATGAACCCGGTGCCACCGATGACCAGCGCGCGCTTCAAGCGGGCCCCGCCTCCGTGACCAGGCGCGCGCACTCCTTGCGACGGATCTTGCCGCTGGAGGTGCGCGGCACCGCCCCGACCGGCCAGAGGCGCACGTCGTCCACGCCGATGCCGAGCACGGCGAGGACCTCACCGCGAATGGCACGGGTGAGCGCCTCGCGGCCCGTCGGATCCGTCTCGCTGGTCTCGGCCACCACGACCAGGTCGTCGGTGCCGGTGCTCTCGTTCTCGCGACCGAAGGCGGCGACTCCGCCCAAGCGCACGCCGGCGAGCTCGCCGACCACGCGCTCGACGTCGTACGGGTAGAGGTTGCGGCCGGCCTTGATCACCATCTCCTTGGCCCGGCCGGCGATGAACAGCGTGCCGTCGGCGATGAAGCCGAGGTCGCCGGTGGAGAGCCAGCCGTCCTTCAGCACCGCTGCGCTGGCCTCGTCGTTCCTGAAGTAGCCGTCCATGAGCGAAGGCCCGGCCACGCGCACCTCGCCGACCACGCCGGCCTCGACCTGCTTGCCGTGCTCGTCCACGATCGACACGCGGGTGCCGGCCAGCGGCTTGCCGACCGACACGGCGGCCCGTGCATCGGGCGCGTTCGAGCGCAGCACGCGGCCTTGCTCCTCGAGCGTGCGGCGGTCCACGCCCAGCGTGGCGGAGCCGCGTCCCACGGGAGAAAAGGTCACGGCGAGCGTGGCCTCGGCCATGCCGTAGACCGGCATCATCGCGCTCGGGGCGAAGCCCACCGGGCCGAATTTCTCGAAGAAACGCGAGAGAGTGGGGCCGTGTACGGGCTCGGAGCCGTTCAGCGCGACGCGCCAGCGGTCGAGGCGCAGGTCCTCGAGCTCGGCGATGCGCGCGGTGCAGAGATCGTAGGCGAAGTTCGGCGCCGGCGAGAGCGTGGCGCCGACCTCGCTCATCAGCTTGAGCCAGCCGATGGGCTTCACGATGAAGCGCTCCGGCGGCATCACGTGCAGCGGGCCCGGGTGGCAGATGGACCGGAGCAGCGCGCCGATCAGGCCCATGTCGTGGAAGAGCGGCAGCCAGCTGACGCCGACGTCGTCGGCGGTCTGCGACATGCCGCGGGCGATGGCGTAGGTGTTCGAGACCAGAGCGCGGTGCGAGATCATCACGCCCTTGGGCTTGCCCGTGGTGCCCGAGGTGTATTGCAGGAAGGCGATGTCCGAGCCGGACAGCGACGCGCTCCGAGGATCGATGGGCGCCGCGCCGTCCAGATCGGCCTCCGTGATCACGTTGCCGAGCAGCGCGCGAAGCGTGTCGTCGCCGGCGACGGCCTCCTTGATGCGCGGGTAGGTCACGAGCCACTCGGCCCCCGCGTCCTTCAAGATGACCGTGAGGTTCTTCAGGTAGCGCTCGACGCCGCCGAAGGTCATCGGCGAGGCGAGCGGCACCGGGATGGCCCCGGCCAACATCGAGCCGAGCAGCGCCTCGACGAACAGGGCCGAGGTCGGTACCAGGAGCGCCACGCGGTCCCCGCGCCGGATCCCGCGGGAGCGCAGCGCGGCGGCGACGCGCCAGGCGCCCTCCCGAGCCTGACGATACGTCAGCTCCGTGCGCTGCCGCCCCTGGTGCAGGGTGAGGAAAGGTGCCCCGCTGTCCACCGCGGCGTCGAGCGCGCCGAGCAGGGTCTCGTGGGGTGGGGAGTTGGGGTCCGCGCTCTCGAGCAGCGCCGGCCCAAGGTCCGATTCGGCCATGTGCACCGAGTCGGAACACTCTCGGCGCCGGGCGGAAATGATTTGGATCAACTGGGGACCCCGCTCGGGCTCGGCGAGGTGGAAAGAACTGCGCCGTTCGCTCCGCCGATCTGGGCTAGAAGCCTCGGGTGCCGAAGGTCGCCGTCACCGGACTCGGGATCCTGAGCCCCCTGGGACTCGACGTGGAGACCTACTGGCAGGGCCTGTGCGCCGGGCGCTCCGGGGTGGACTTCATCACCGAGTTCTCGACCGACAAGCTCCGCACCGACATCGCGGCGAGCGTGCGCGGCTTCGACCCGCTCTCGGTGCTCGAGTCCCGCGAGATCGACTACACCGGCCGCGTCGTGCAGCTCGGGCTCGCGGCGGCGACCGAGGCCATCCGGCAGGCGCGGCTCGAGGACGTGGACAAGACGCGGGTGGCGGCGCTGGTGTCCTCGGGGCAGGGCGCGGTCGAGATCTTCGTCGAGCAAGTGCAGCGGGTCGCGACCCGCGGTCCGCGTGCGGTGAGCCCGTATTTCATCCCGGCGTCGATGCCGAACGCGCTGGCGGGGCTGATCGCCACCAAGTTCGGTTTCATGGGCCCGAGCTTCAACGTGGCGAGCGCGTGCGCGACCAGCGCGCACTCCATCGCGCTCGGCGCACTCTTGATCCAGAGCGGCGACGCCGACGTGGTCATCGCCGGTGGCGGCGAGGCAGCCACCTGCCCCAGCACCATCGCCGGCTTCGGCAACGCCCGCGCGCTCGCCAAGTCGTTCAAGGGTGATCCGAAGCGCGCCTCGCGGCCCTACGACAAGGACCGCAGCGGCTTCGTGATCGGCGAGGGCGCGGGCGCGCTGGTGCTCGAGAGCGAGGCCCACGCCGCGCGGCGCGGCGCGCGCCCCATCGCGTGGCTCGTTGGCTGGGGCATGTCGAGCGACGCCGAGCACGTGACGCGCCCGCACCCGGAGGGCCTGGGCCTGAAGCTCGCGATCGAGGCCGCGCTCCGGCGCGCGGCGATCCAGCCGGCGGAGGTCGGCTACCTGAACCCGCACGCGACCTCGACCCCGGCCGGCGACGTGGCCGAATACAAAGCGCTCCTGGCGGTGTTCGGCGACGGGCTCGCGCAGATCCCGATCTCGGCCACGAAGAGCATGATCGGCCACCTGCTCGGCGGCGCCGGCGCCGCCGAGGCCATCGCCTGCGTGTGCTCGCTCCGCGATCAGAAGCTGCACCCGAGCATCAACGTGGACGAGCTCGACCCGGTGTTCGCCATCGACCTGGTGCGCGAGGCGCGCCCCACCGACGTGCGCTACGCGCTCAAGACCAGCGCGGGCTTCGGCGGGCACAACTCTGCGCTCTTGTTCGAGCGGGCGTGAGTCAACGCGGCTTCGCCGGCTCCGCGCTGGTCGCGACCATCGGGTAGCCCCGCTCGGCCCAGACCAGGATGCCCTCGTCGAGCACCGCGGAGCTGGTGATACCGCGAGCGCGCAGCGCGTCCACGACTCTGCCCGACGCGGCGTGGGGGCAAGCGCAGTAGGCCACGACCAGCGTGCCGTCCCGGGGGATGGCGTCGATGATGGAGTCCACGGCGTCGTAGAAGGGCATGGGGAACGCGCCCGGGATGTGTCCTCGGTGCCAGTCGCTGAGCGGACGCGCGTCGAGGATCACCAGCCGCGACCCGGCGCGGAGCGCCGCTGCCAACGCGTCCGCCGCGACGTAGCGACCGTCGCGCAGCGGGAGCTCGGCGCGCGGACCCGACGGGTTCTGCACCAGCTCCGCGAGGGTGGGCAAGGCGTGGGACGCCGGCGATCCCGGCTCGACGGCGCGCGCCCAGCTGCGGATGGCGACGGTCAGATCGTCGATCTGCCGGGCATCGAGCAGCTTGCCGAACGCGGGCATGCGGGTGCCGGGCCGGCCGTGCTCGATGGCGTGACGAATGAAGCCGTTGCTGGCCGTGGCGAGGAAGGTGGGGTTGTTCAGGCTGAGCGCCGTCTTGCCGCCGCCGCGCTCGCCGTGGCAATCGGCGCAGCGCTGCCGGAAGAGGGCGGCGCCGCGCTCCGCATCACCCTCGACTTGGCGCAGGTGTACGTCCACGAGCGGTCCGCGATCGAACGAGCGCAGGTAGGCGATCACGCGAGCGATCTCCTCGCGGTCGAGCGGGCCGCCGTGCGCCTTGCCGAACGCCGACATCGGGGTTCCCGGTCGCCCGCGCTCGACGGCCAGCGTCAGGAACTCGTCCGTGGCCGTCTCGAGGAACGTCGAGTTGCGGAGCTGATTGGCGTTGTCCGCGGCGTATCCGACCGCCCCGGCGCCGTGGCAGAGCGCGCAGTAGCGATCGTAGAGCGCCTTTCCCCGATCGACCTCCTCCGGGCTCGCCGTCGAGCTCGCTGGTCTCTGCTGCGCGCCTCCGCACGCGACGGCGACGAGGCATGCAGCGAGCAAGGCGTGGAAGCGCATGGCGAAGGACGTAGTTCACCGCTCGGTGGACGTCACCTGGCTCGTCACACCTGGCAGCGCGCGAGCACCGCGCCGTGCCCGTCGTGAACGTCGAGCGTGGCCCTGGGCGCACGCCCGCGCACGGTCAGGACGGGCGCGCCGTTCTCCTGCCAGAGGGCCCAGCACATCGGCTCGACCAGGAAGCTCACGTTGTGCAGGACCAGCATGGCGTCGATGTCGTAGAGGTAGATGAAGTCCCCGGCACCCACCTCGCGGAACCACGCCAAGCGCCGCTGCCCGCTGGCGGCGACGCCAGCGGCGAGCTGAGCGTTGCCAGCGAAGCTGCGCGCGAGCGCGCACAAGTGGCGACCCTGAACCGGGCGGAAGGCCTTGAGGTCCCAGCCGTCCTGCGTGTCGAGCGCGAGCTCCCAGCCGTTGTGGCGCTGGCGCGGATCCACGTCGCGAAACCCCAGCCGATCGAGCTCCGGCGCGTCCACCGCCCGGCGCTCGATCACCAACAGGCGCTCGGTGTCGAGCGTCAGGAGCTCGCGGGCCGCCGTGACCGCGAGCAGGCCCTGCGCGCCGAGCAGCGGCTGCGCGATCAGCGGCGACGGCAGCTGGATGCGCGTCGTGACCGCGTGCCCGGGCCAGACGAAACGCGCCAGGGAGCCGTCGGCGAGCGGCGCGACCACCGCGCCGGGCAAACGCAGCGTGTGCTTGGCGCCGTCCTTCGCGAGCGCGAAGTCGGCGACGACGCCACCGCCAACACGCAAGAAGCGCAGCACGTCTTGGTCATCTGCCTCGCCGGTGTAGGCGAGCAACGCCTCGGGCGGATGCCAGCCCAGGAGCCACGAGCTGCCCGGCGACCAGATCGGCTCTCCGATGGGCGTCGCGTCGGGGCCGGCGTCTTCCAGCGGGACCTTGCCCGTCGCGCGGGCGAGCTCGGCGCGAAGCTCGGCGTTCTCGCGCTCGAGCTCGAGAACGCGCGCGCGCAGGGTCTCTTCCGCGCTCCGAAACGCCATCTTCGGCTCCGCATCTTGCCAGAAGGCCCGATCCGCGCTAATTGTCTCGGCGCTCACGAATCGTGTGGCCAAATCGGCCTGCAGGTGTCTGGGCAACCCCGACGCTCCGAGAACGTGACGAACGCGGCAAATCCGCCGCCAGAAAGTGTGTTGTTTCCTAGATGAATTCCTTCAGCCCCGAGCGGCTCGGGCCCTCGCCCGCCCGCACGGCTCCCATGACTCCTCCCTCCCCCTTCGCCGAGCTCGGCTTGATGGCCCAACTGGTCCGCGCCGTGGCGAACGAAGGCTACGAGGTCCCCACCCCCATCCAGATTCAGTCGATCCCGGCCCTGCTCGACGGGCGCGATCTGCTCGGCTGCGCGCAGACCGGCACCGGCAAGACGGCGGCCTTCGTGCTGCCCATCTTGCAACGCCTGGCGGCTCGCCCGAGTCAGAAGAAGATCCGCGCGCTGATCCTCACGCCCACCCGCGAGCTGGCCGCGCAGATCGGCGAGCGCACCGAGGCCTACGGCAAGCACCTGGGGCTCCGTCACACCGTCATCTACGGCGGAGTGGGCCAGCGCCCGCAGGAGCAAGCCCTGGCGCGCGGTGCCGAGATCGTCGTCGCCACGCCGGGTCGCCTGCTCGACCTGATGTCCCAGGGCTTCGTGCGCCTCGACTCCCTCGAGGTGTTCGTGCTCGACGAGGCCGACCGCATGCTCGACATGGGCTTCATCCACGACGTGCGGCGCGTGATCCGCGAGCTGCCGAAGCAGCGACAGACGCTGCTCTTCTCCGCGACCATGCCCCAGGACATCGGTGAGCTGGCGCAGAGCATCCTGACGAACCCCGTCCGCGTGGCGGTCACGCCGGTCGCCTCGACCACCGAGCTCGTGAGCCAGTCGGTCTACTTCGTGAATCGCGCCGACAAACGCGCGCTGCTCGAGCGCGTGCTGCGCGCCGAGGGCGTGGAGCGCACGCTGGTCTTCACCCGCACCAAGCACGGCGCCAACAAGGTCGCCGAGCAGCTGACCCGCAGCGGCATCCCCGCAGCGGCGATCCACGGCAACAAGAGCCAGAGCGCCCGCGAGCGGGCGCTGGGCGACTTCAAGGCCGGGCGCATCCCCGTGCTGGTCGCCACCGACATCGCCGCGCGTGGCATCGACATCGACGCCATCTCGCACGTCGTGAACTTCGAGCTGCCGAACATCCCGGAGAGCTACGTGCACCGGATCGGGCGCACCGGTCGCGCGGGCGCCACGGGCACCGCGGTCTCGTTCTGCGACGGCGAGGAGCGCGCCTTCCTGCGCGACATCGAGCGCCTGATCCGCCAGAAGGTCCCGGTCGCGGAGGCCGCCTCGCTGCCGCCGCTGCCGGCCGGCCGCACGCAGGAGCCCGCGCGCCACGCGCCGACGCGCCACGAGGCCGCTCGGAACGAGCCCGCTCGGAACGACGCCCCGCGCGCCGAGGCGCAGCCGGCGACGCCGGCGGGCCCCCGCCGCCGTCCGCGCAGCTTCCGCCGCGGCTATCGCTGAATCGCTGACGGCATGACAGCCCCGTCCGCCCAAGTGGCACGGGGCTGGCACACGAGGCCGGGTTTTCCCGGTCGAAGGCCCGTGCCGTCCGCGGCACGGGCGTTGCTGAGGGGAGCGGCATGTCGGCTCGACTCCTCTTCGCCTTGCTCATCGCCGCGACCGCTCTCGCCTGCGGCGGCTCCACCAGCCAAGACGCTGGCACCGGCGGCAGCGCCGGCTCCACCGGAGGTGGCGGCTCCACCGGGGGCGGCGGCTCCGGCGGCTCTGGTGCGGTCTCGGGCAGCGGCGGCGGAGGCGTGGGCGGCGGCCTCAGCTGCGCCGACTTCGCCGACGAGGACCCGGCGCAGAGCGTCACCGTGCGCTTCAAGAACGCGCTCTCCGTGCCCATCTACCTGGGCGGCGGCAACACCTGCGGCCCCGAGCCGCTGTTCGACCTCACGGGGCCGAACGGCCTGGTGCAAATGTTCCCCGGCGGTTGCGGCCACACCTGCGAGGCGCTCCAGCAGCACGGCGACTGGTGCACCGACGCCTGCATGATCCCGCCGGTGGTGATGATCAACCCGGGCGGCTACTGGGACGAGAGCTGGAACGGCACGACGTTCCAGAACGTGAGCATGCCGAACGCCTGCTACTTCGAGCCCCAGTACGCGCCGCCCACCTGCGATCGCCGCGTGGTCGCGCTCCCGGGCAGCTACGCCGCGATGGCGGAGGCGGCCATGTCGATCACCTGCCTCGACGTCGGCATCTGCGGCTGCGCGCCGGGCCCGCAGGGCTCGTGTCAGATCTCGTACGGAGCCTACCTGGACGGCCCGACCGTCGCCGCGAAGGCGAGCTTCGACTTCCCGAGCGCGTCGCTGGTGGTGATCACGTTTCAGTGAGCGGGGCAGTCGGGCGGTGCAAGGCCCGCCTTCCGGGCGTGTCTTCGGTACGAGGTCCACGTGTCCGCGACGCTTCGCCTGGGTATCGGTGCAGGAGTCCTCTTGTTCGCGGTCGGCTGCGGAGCCGCGGCGGCCGACGGCGAGGGGGAGGAGCCGGGCGCCTTGCCCGGAAGCGGAGGCTCCGGGCAAGACGGAGGGCTCTCACTGGGCGGGGCCTCGGGTGGCGGTGGAGCTTGGGGTGGCGGCAGCGGCCCCAGCGTCGGGTGCGGCGGGCCTTGCGCGAGCGGCTCGTTCTGCAGCGCGTCGGGCGCGTGCATCCCGGACGGCACCTGCAAGGCCGACGCGGACTGCGCCGGGGGGCTCGCCTGCGACTCGACCGCGGGCAAGTGCGCCCCGGGCGGCGGCTGCGGGGCGAAGCCCTTCACGATCACCGCGCTCAAGCCCAACGTCATGATCGTGCTCGACCGCTCGGGGAGCATGGGCAAGAGCGTGCCCGGCGCGGGGAAGAGCCGCTGGCAGGTGGCGCAGGAGGCCCTGGCGCAGCTCTTCGCGAGCTACAAGGACACCATCGGCTTCGGGCTGGTGATGTTCTCCGCCTGCAACGGCGCCGGCTGCGCGCCGGGCAAGATCTCGAACCCCATCGGCTCGTACACCAGCGACATCCAGAAGACGATCGCCGCCACGCAACTCTGCAACAGCGGGAAGAACGAGACGGTGATCGGCGGGACGCTGAACGGGCTGCTCGGCGAGGTGAGCTTGCAGGTCGCGGACCGCCCCAACGTCATCGTGCTGGTCACCGATGGCGCCGACAACTGCGGCGGCGGGGGCGCCAAGGCGGCGACGCAGCTGCTCGCTCAGCCGGTCTCCGTGAAGACCTACGTGGTCGGCTTCTCCGGCGACGTGAACGCCTCGGAGCTCACCTCCATCGCCAAGGCTGCGGGCACCGCGCCCTACTTCCAGGCCGAGAACGCGGGTCAGCTCCAGTCGGCGCTCTCCCAGATCGCCACCAACGTCGCGACCTGCACCTTCAAGCTCGATCAGGTCCCGCCCTCCGGGTCGCTCTGGGTGTTCTTCGACAAGGATCCGACCGGCGTGCCCAACGATCCGAACAACGGCTTCGCCTACGACGCGCAGACGAACACGCTGACGTTCCACGGCTCGGCCTGTGGGCTCATCCAGCAGGGCAAGGTGAAGGACATCGACGTCATCTACGCTTGCGACAAGCCGACGCCGTCTTGAGGAGGAAGGGCGCTCGGGGCCGCGCCGTAGCACGGGCATGCGGCTGCTGTTCGCGCTCGGCCTCGCGGCGAGCGGTCTCTGGGGTTGCTCGGGCTCGGACTCCGGGGCTGGCGGCTCCGGGGGGAGCGGGGGCGGCGCCGGGAGCGAAGCGGTGCTGCGGCTCTCGGGGAAGAGCGAGACCGAGCTCTGCACCTACTACGCGCAGCGCTACCCCGTGTCGTCGGCGCCCGCCGTTACGGGCTCCGATCTGTCTTGCGTTGCCGGCACGATCACGGCCGAGGGCGTCGCCCAGTACCGGCAGCGCATCGACTTCTACCGTGAGTGGCTCGGGCTCACGAAGACGGACGAGCCGGATCCGTCGCTGACGGAGCCCGCGCAGGACTGCGCCATGATGATGGGAGTAGCGGAGAAGCTCAGCCACAATCCGAGCACCGACTGGCCGTGCTACACCGCCGCCGGTGCGGAGACCGCCGGCGACGCCAACCTGGGCTACGCCTACGCATCTCCGGCCCAGAGCATCGACGTGTTCATGTTCGACTTCGGCAACGAGGACGACCCTGGGCACCGGCGCTGGTTGCTCTATCCGCAGTTCGCGGGGCTGGGTTACGGCTGGTTCGATGCCGGTCCCGGCGGGAAGTACGGGCGACTGAGCGCCAGCTGCGTGGTGACCTTCAAGGGATCCATGGACCTCGACCTGGCGCGCACGCCGGCGCCGGTCGCGTACCCGCCCGCAGGCGCGTTCCCGCACGCGCTCGCGGCCATCACCAACCTCGCCACACCCTATCGCGTACCCTGGTCGCTGAGCTGGCAGGGAGCGGACTTCTCCGGCGCGACGCTGAAGCTGGTCGACGAGAAGACGGGGCAGCCGGTGCCGCTGGAGCTCGACCTGCACCCGCTTCAGGCCTACGTCGGCGCCGACGCGGCTGGCTGGCTGCCCGCGCCGATACCGGCGATGGGCGACAGGTGGAGCGTCCGCATCGAGGGCGTGAAGCTCGATGGGATCGCCCAGCTGCCCATCGTCTACGAGGTTCAGATGGTGGATTGCGGCGCGACGCCGATCTTTCCTTGACTGGTTCTGCCGACAACGGAGCTCGCAGAAATTCCACCACCAGATGGCAGAATTTCGTGGAACAAGACTTTCGGCGGTCGGTCTCAGCGCGCTCGGCGAGGCGCTGGCGGCGCGGAGGCTCGTCCGGTGATCGCCGGCGACCTCACTCCACCGGCGCCCCGTCCCCCTTCGGCACCGCGGCGTTCATGCGCTCGGCGAAGTGCTCCGGCGGCTTCGCCTGGCTCAGGTCGAGCTCGAAGTCGGGGCGCTCCATCGGCGAGAGCTTCTCGATCAGCTCGGCCTGCTCGCGCTTCGACAGGCCCAAGGCCTCCAGCGCCGGCGTGTCGAGGCTCGCGCCGGTGGCGCTCAGGCCATCGGCCTTGGCGCTGACCAGCTTGCGGAGCGCCTCGAGCTCCATGCGGCTCAAACGCGAGCCGCACACGTCGTAGTCGATCCAGGCCTCGTAGGAGTGCGGCGCCAGCTTCTTCAGCATGCCCGCCATCACGCGCCCGTACTCCTGGATCTCCCACTGCGCGTGGCTGTCCACCCGGAGCTTGAGGAAGTGTTGCAGGTTGTGCAGGTCGATCTTCCAGTACCACTGCGTGTACGTGGACAGCGGCAGGTCGATGCGCGCGAGCTCCCGCGCCATCTCCTGGTTCGTCATCCACTCGTAGGCGGACTGGGAGAGCCTTCGGATCTCGTTCCAGCGCGCGACGGCCTCCTGGTACTGCTCCGCCGGCACGCTCTGGCCGCTGCGCCCCTGGTTGTTCTTCGCGCTCTGGGTCTGGAGCTGCTCTTCGCTCGGGGTGTAGAAGAGCATGGGCATGAGGGAGTAGCGCCCCGAGTACTCGTTCACGCTGTTGTGCACGATGAAGCCGTCTGCGACGAAGTTGTGATATGGCCCCGCGACCTCCAGGTCGTAGGTCATCTCCTCGCCGACGTAGTCGATGCGGGCGACTCTGGAGAACGTTCGCACCAGAGTCAGGGCCGCCCGCGAGGTGATTTCATCGACGCTGAGCCCCTCGGCGCGCCGCGCGCGGAGCCAGTCTCGATCTCGGTAGGCCGGCGTACCGTTCACCGCGAAGGCCGGCGCGTCGCCGTTCCAAGTCACGGCGTTCCCCGAGGTCAGGCGAACCCCCGTCGCCTGCTCCAGCGTCAGCCAACCGCGCTCGGTGAGGCAGCGGTGGTCCTTCGACATCTTCAGGGTGTAGCCGTTCTCCAGCGTGACCCGGAAGACGGGCTTCACCCCGCTCTCCCACACGTCCACGACGCTCGTGTGGATGACCTCGCCGGTCTCCTCATCGCAGCTGCGGAGGCGCATGCGCGAGAGGGAGTCTCGGTGCGCCGTCCCCTGCGTCCACATGCGGTGGAAGTCGGCGATAGTCACGTTGTGGCGCTGCCGTCTGCCGCGCTTCTCGGCACCTGGGAGGTCGAAGTGGAGGAGCGCGTCTCCCGCCAGGCACGCCGTCCTGTGACGAATCCACTGCCTTGCCACGAACATCGGCATACAGCAGTGGAACTTCAGCTCCACCATCTCCGTGGGCGTGGTGTGCAGGTGGCGGCGCAGGTAGCGGAGCAGGCCGCGGGTCATCTGCGCCTTGCGTGTGCCGTAACCGTAGCTCACGCGGGCGGCGCGCTCGATGCACTCGTCGGTGCCCATGTAATCGACCAGCGACACGAAGCCGTGGTCGAGCACCGGGAAGTAGAGGCCGAGGATCTGCTCGGCGCCGGGGGAGACGGGGCGGCTCGTCTCGGTCATGCGATGAGCTCGGCGATCTGCACGGCGTTCAGCGCGGCGCCTTTGCGCAGGTTGTCCGCCACCACCCACAGGTTGAGCGCGCCGGGCACCGCCAGGTCGTCGCGCACGCGACCGACGTAGACCGGATCGGTGTCGGCGGCCTGGAGCGGCTGCGGCTCCTTGCCCGGTGCGTAGTTGCCGTCGTCCACCAGCACGATGCCGGGCGCCTTGGCAAGGAGCTCGCGGGCGCGGGCCGCGCTGAGCGGACGCTCGAAGCGCACGTGAACGCTCTCGCTGTGACCGGTCACGACGGGCACGCGCACGCAGGTCGGGGTCACGCCGATCTCCGCGTCGCCCATGATCTTGCGGGTCTCGTTGACCATCTTCAGCTCTTCCTCGCTGTAGCCGTCCTTGCCCGGCTTCCAGTCGGAGAGCACGTTCATCGCCATCTGGCCCGGGAAGATCTTCGGCTCGGGCTGCTTGCCGCTGGCGATGGCGGCGATCTGCGTCTCCAGCTCCTCGACGGCCGCGTGACCCTTGCCGCTCGTGGCCTGGTAGGTGCTGACCACGATGTGCCGGATGCGCGCCTCGTCGTGCAGCGGCTTGAGCGCCACCACCATCTGGATGGTGCTGCAGTTGGGGTTGGCGATGATGCCCTTCTTGCGGTGCATCACCGCCTGCGGGTTCACCTCCGGCACCACGAGCGGGACCTCGTCGTCCATGCGCCAGGCGCTCGAGTTGTCGATGACCACGGCGCCGGCCGCGGCGGCGATGGGACCGTACTCGCGGGAGACGGCGGCGCCGGCGCTGAAGAGCGCGATCTTCACGCCCTCGAACGACTTCGGCCCAAGGGTCTCGACCGTGAGCTCCTCGCCGCGGAACGGCAGCTTCTTGCCGGCGCTCCTGGCGGAGGCGAGCGCGATCACGCGCTCCGCCGGGAACTCTCGCCGCTCCAAGGTACGGAGCATTTCGCGACCGACCGCGCCGGTCGCACCGACCACTGCCACCACCAGGTTCATCTTCGCTTCTCCGGGCCCGAAAGGCAGCGGAGAGTAGCGCAGAGCGAGCCGCTCCGCGACCATTCGGCGATCTGCTACGCTCCGGCCGCGATGCTCCGCCGCCGCGTTCTCCCCGTGCTCGCTCTGGCGGGAGGCGCCTGCGCCCACGCGAGCGGCGGCGGCTCGGACGCGCCGCTCGGCAAGGGCTCGGTGGCGCCGCCGCTCAAGGTGGTCACGCCGGCGCGCATCGTGGCGCTGCCGGACGCCTCGGCCTCGCTTGTCGAGAAGGATCCGGACGGCTCGACGCGCTTCATCTCGCGGGGCATGCGCGTGCTCGCGCGTCCGGACGGCTCCCTCGAGCGCAGCCGTCAGACCTTCCCGACCGGGCGGGTGGTCCGCGCGCTGAAGCTGCCGGCGCGCCTCGGCGGCGGCTTCCTGTTCCACGCCTCGGGTTCCGGCTCGACCCACCTGTGGAAGGCGGAGGGCTGGACGGACGACGTCGTCCCGTTCGCCAACGTGGACTTCGACGCCGAGCGCATCGTGGACGGCTTCGACCGCATCTACCTCCAGGACCAGCGCTCGTTCGACGTGGTCGCGCTCGATCCGCAGACCGGCAAGGCCACCGATCTCGGTCCGCTGCCTGCTTCGCCGGCGTACTCGAGCATGGCCTTCGCCGACGCCTGGCTGGGCGTGGTGGAGGTGCCGTTCCGAGGCGTGCTCGCGACCTTCGACGCCGGCGCGAGCTGGCGCCCGCTGGGTCTCTCGCAGAGCTACGGCGTCTACCTGGACAAGGGCGAGATCGCCATCAACTCGAGCCTGGGGCGCTTCGTGCTCGACGCCTCGGGCCGGCTGCGCCAGCGCGCTCAAGTCACCGACGACGACGCGACCTTCGTGGGCGCGGGCAAGAAGGGCGTGGCCGTCGCTCCGACCGTGACCGCGCCGGCCCCGCCCGAGCCGCCGCCGCCGCCGGCCGTGGGCCCTCTGGGCAAGCTGCCGCTCCGCGAGGCCATCTTGCACGGCATGCCGGACGCGCCGGACTCGGCGCTGGTGGCGAAGGACGGCGTGCTCGCCCGCGTGAGGCTGCGCGACGGGCGACTGCTCGACGTGGCGGAGCGCGCCTTCCCCCCGGGCTCCAGCTGTCACGGCGTGCCGCTGGGCGACGGCTTCGGCTTCGTGTGCGGGCAAGAGCGCGGTGGGACGGTGGTCTACGCGTACAAGAAGCCGTTGTCGCTCGAGCCGGTGATGCGCTTCGACGAACCGCGCTTCGTCGCGCCGAGCGGCAACGGCGCGCTGGTGGTGCGCGGGCCTTGCGTGGGCAAGCAGGCGGGCGCCGTCGGGGCGTACTGCATCCGCACCCGCGACGGGCGACAGAGCGAGATGCGCGTGCGCGGTGATCTGGGCGTCGAGCGCCTGGTGGCGCTGTCGGACGGCGGGACCGCGGTGCTGGTCCCGCCCCGCCTGGGCGCGCCGGGCACGCTGACCATCGTGGCCGCGGACGGCAGCGCCAAGACGGTGAAGCTGAAGCTGCCGAAGGACGACGTGCAGAGCGTCGCGATGCTGAAGAAGGGCCTCTGGCTCGAGGGCTTCATCGAGCGCGAGTCGGCGGGCGGCGACGACAAGCCGAAGGCCTCGCCCCTGGTCGAGAAGGTGCTGCGCAAGAAGGGCAAGAACGCCCCTGGCAGCGACAAGACGGCGAAGGCCCCGAAGCCCAAGTGGAAGAAGCAGCTCGCCGGCTGGGTAGTCGCGGCGGGACCGTTCGTGGGCGTGCGCGTCGATCTGGACGGAGCGGTGCACGTCGGGCGCATCGAGAGCGACATCGATCGCGCGCTGATCTCGACGGATCTGGCGCTGGTGCTCGGGCGTGGCGGCAGCGCCAACGAGAGCATCGACGGCGGCTTCACCTGGCGCGAGGTGGACCTGCCCGCGGAGACGGCAGATCCGGTGGCGCGCGCCAGGAGCGGGGAGAGCGCGGAGCGCGGCTGCTCGCGCGTCGGCTGCGTGTCGAGCTCGTGGATGCGCGTCGGCTGGCGCGGCAAGACGGAGACGAACGACATCGAGGTGGTGGACGCGCCGAAGTACTCGCCCATGCCGGCGAGCCGCGGCGGGCGCTGGAACATCAGCTGCGCGCCGACCGGCGAGGTGGTGGGGCCGGCGCCGAAGCCCGAGCGCAAGGTTCCCGAGCGCGACGACGAAGCGGGCGTGGTCGGCATCGGCGGCGTCTGGGGGCGGCACCGCTGGGGCATGCCGCCGCCGGCGGCGCCCACGGCGGACGAGCTGAAGAGCAGCGAGTGGCTGGCGTTCAAGGGCGTGGCCCCGCCGCCGAAGAAGGCCGCCGAGCTCGGCTTCGACATGGGCACCGAGCACCTGGGCGCGCAGGTACGGGGGTACGCCTGGGGTGCGCGCGGCGCCAGCTGGGATCGCGTCGGGAGCTTCGTGCTGCGCGCGTACGACTCGTTCTCCCTGAACCGTGCTGTCTGGTCCACGGCCACCGCGCGCGCACCTTGGAACGACGCCATCGCCGCGTCGCAGGTCTTCGGTCGCGACTACAACCAACCGAGCGCCTGGTTCCCGGTGCTCGAGCCCTCGGGCCGCGCGGCGGCGATGCTGGTGAACGCCCGCGGGACCACGGAGCTGCTGCTCCTGGAGGAAGGCCGCGGCGCCGTCAACGTGCAGGACGCGGCGAAGTGGGGCCTGTATCAGCTCTCGGGCGCGGTGAAGGTCGGCAGCACCTGGTACCTCGGCTCGTACGTCTCCGGCAGCTCGTTCCGTCTGTTCAAGGTGGACGCGGGTCGCGTGGTGCAGCTCCGGGACTACCCGATGACCGGTGGCTGGCGCCCGAACACCACGCTGGTGGTGAACCTGGTCCGCAACGCTCGCGGCGACGCGCTCGGCATCTGGGTCGAGGCCCGCCGCACCCGTGGCGCGGCGACGCAGTGGTTCGTCTACTCGATCGATCCCGAGACGGGTGATGCGCTCGACATGCTCACGATCGATCCGGCGGATCTCGCGCGGCTGCCGCCCGCGTGCGCGCAGGGCGCGGACGGTTGGCTGCTCGTCGGCGATCCGCCAGTCGAGCCCTACGTGGACTACGTGCAGAGCGCGGACGGCGTCCGGTCTCGGAACATGCAGGCGAAGATGCTCGTACAACCCGAAGGGCTCTGCGTAGAAGTACTGAGCGCCGAGGCGGACACCGACGTTCCGGCGCGCATCGCGCGCGCCGACGCTTCGTTCGCGAGCGGGCGCGAATCGATCCCGATGGTGCTCGACGAGCGCGGGCGCGCAGGTCGGCGTTGGGGTTTCCGCTGTGTGCGTTAGCGGAGTTGCGCACGCTCGTCTTGCAAACCTGAAAGACGACGCGCGCAGCGGCGCAACCCGACATAACCGAGCGCTTCTCGGTATTTGCAATTTCCGACGCGGACTGCTACCTGATGCTCGTCCGCGTGGAGCGAGGCTGTCCCCCCCCCGGCCCCTTCACGCGGACGCTTCTTGTTGTCGGCGCGGGCTCGACTGACCTGGGTGGGAGTTTCAGCGGGTTTTTCCCGGCGCCGGAGTAAGTTCTCCGACAAAGCGCGAAAGGGCCGCTAACCTTCGGCTTTCGGAGGCCTACCTTGCGTCGCTTCGTCGCTCGTTCGCTCGCGGTTTCGTTTCCCGTCTTGGCGGCGTCCGCCGCAGTGCTCGTCGCCAGCTGCTCGGACAGCGAGGAGGGCGGCACGGGTACGACCAAGCCGCAGTATCCGAAGCCCGAGCCCGGGGAGATCTGCGAGTGGCCGCCCAACCCCGGCTTCGTGAAGATCCAGTTCCAGCCGCCGACCAGCGTGCTCGCGCCGGGTCAGACCCGCGAGCTCGACGTGATCGTGAATCCCGACGTGTGTCTGCCCACCAAGCTCACGTTCGAGAGCAGCGACGCGAGCATCGTCGCGGCACCGCCTGCGGAGGAGCTCTACCTGACCAAGGCGAAGGTGCGCGTCAAGGTGACCGGCAAGGGCGTGGGGACGGCGACGCTCACGGCGAGATTCCCCAAGGGGGACGGCACCGACGCGACCACGGAGCTGCCGGTCGAGGTGATGACGGCGGACATCCCGGCGTGCAGCGGCAGCGGCGCGGGCAAGCTCGACGACGGCAAGACGGTGAAGGGCAGCGGCGGACTCGCCGGCGCCAGCATCGGGCTTCAGGTGGGCGGCACCAAGCCGAACAGCGGCAGCTACTTGTGGGGCGTCGAGCCCTTCGACGTGACCATCGGCTGCGGCAAGGACCAGGTTCCTGCGGGGTACACCGCGCTCGGACCAGCGGTCAGCTTCGGCCCCGGCGACAAGCGCTTGCAGCGCGAGATCCCCTTCGCCGTCCCGATGAACCCCGCGGTGATGCCGGACGCGGCGCAGCTGCGCCACGTCACGGTGAGCTACACCGGCCCGCGGGCGCAGAAGCCCCGGGCGATCCCCATCGCCAACCCGCGCATCGTGCGCACCGACGCCGGCTACAGCCTAGAGTTCCTGGCGCCCTGGCTCGGCACCTATCAGGCCGTCGTGCAGAGCGACGGTGGCGAGAAGAAGCGCACGCGCAAGCTCACCCACCGCGCCTTGATCGGCATCTCCATGGGCGGCGGCGGCACCGCCATGTTCGGCCTGCGCAACCACGACAAGTTCGACGTGCTCGCGCCGCTCGGCGGCCCGGTGGACTGGACCTGGATGCTCGGGCACATCTATCGGAATCACCTGGGCGGCTGGCTGCCGAACGACGGCACCACTCCGCCGACCGCGCTCGGGCCCATGCCCACGCCCACGCTGCCCTACGAGCACCCGAGCACCTTCAACCAGTGGTGGTACGAGTACCCGAAGATCGGCAACGGTGGCAGCTTCCCGCGCGCCGAGTACGTGCAGATCTTCCGCGACCTGGCGCTGATGTTCGGCAACCCGAACGGCTACAACGCAGAGCAGGGCGGCGAGAACCTGCCCGCCGGGATCTCGCCCATGGACAAGACCGTCGTCGGCGATCACCCGGGGAGGGAGTGCGCGGTCTGGGTCGATCCCCTCGACGGCCCGGACAAGGAGAAGCAGCAGGAGCTCGACCAGAACTGTCCGAAGGAGCGCTGCAAGTACACCACCACGCTCCAGAACTACTACGACGACGAGTTCAACCCGAAGGGCACCTTCCCGGTCATCACCGTGTGCGACGGCTCGCCGCAGGACTCGACGCTGTCGCCCTGGGCCAACACCTGGAAGCCCACCGGAAACGACAAGCCCCTCGAGCTGGCCCTGGCCGTGGACTACAACGGTGACGGCAAGCGCGATCTGGACGAGCCGCTGATCCGCGCGGGCCACGAGCCCTTCGACGACTTCGGCAAGGACGGCCTGCCGAGCGAGCAGGAGCCGGGCTACCAGGCCGGGGTGAACGAGGACCCGGCCGGCGACGACTGGCACCCGCAGTACAACCCGAGCGGCCTCGAGGGCAACTACCGCTGGGACGAAGGCGAGCCGTTCAAGGACGACGGCCTCGACGGCGTGCCGAACACCAAGAGCAGCCCCTACGACTTCGGGGAAGGCAACGGCAAGCTCGACTACGCGCCGGGCTACCGCACCTTCCTGGAGCGCGACTCCCGCACCGTCATCGAGCAGCACCCGATGGGGACGCAGCCGAAGCCTCTCGACGACGCGGCGCTCGCGCGCCTGGATCTATGGACCGACGGCGGCACGCGCGACCTGTTCAACTTCGCGGTGGACGCGCAGGCGCTCTCCGGGGCGTGGTTCTCGCGCAACCGAATCACCCACTACTACACCGAGACGCACAACATCCCGGGTCAGAACCCCAAGGATCCGAAGATCTTCACCGGCAGCGACCTGGACTGGAGCTCGATCCCCGGCGGCGTGATGCTGCGCTACGGCAAGATCGATCCGGCGCAGAAGGACATCGATCTCGGCTCGGGCCAGCACGTGGGCACCGTGGACGAGATCGCCCGCCGCTTGCAGTCGGCGCTGTACTTCATCGGCAGCCGCTGGCCGGACGCGCCCCGCAAGCACCACGAGGACAGCAACGTCGCTCCCGCGCCGGACGCCACCGCCTGCGAGGTCAACGGCGGCTGCGACTGGGAGTTCACCGACTCGCGGGGGCGCAAAGGGCCCGTCAGCGTCAACCTGCCGCCGGGTTACGCCCACGAGGATCTCCAGACCAAGCGCTTCCCGGTCATCTACCTGCTCCACGGCTACGGCCAGACGCCGGAAGACCTGAAGGCGGCGATCATCTTCCTGACGAACTGGATGAACTTCCCCGGCGACTCGACGGCCACGCGCCTGCCGAAGGCCATCATGGTCTACGTGGACGGGCGCTGCCGGCCCGGCAAGGACGAGGCGGAGTGCATCCGCGGCACCTTCTACACGGACAGCGTGCGCGACGCCGGGCCCAAGATCGAGAGCTGGTTCCTGGAGCTGATGGACGAGGTGGACAAGCGCTACCGCACCATGGCGCCCAGCGAGATCGACTGGGTGGAGTGAAGTTCGAGCAGCCGGCGCCGAGCCGGCGTGCACCTCTGCCGAAGCCAGACATGCGGAATGTATGGATGTCGAACGAAGCCCACGCGAAGGTCTTCTGGTCGGGCGGCAGCCAGGCCGTGCGCCTGCCGAAGCAGATGCGCCTCGAGAGCGGCGAGGTTCTGGTCCGACGCCGCGGCAAGACGCTGGTGCTCACCCCCATCGAAGAGCCGGCCGGTTGGGCCGACTTCTGGGACCGGCTGAAGCCGCTGAAGCACCCGGTGAGGCGCCACCCGACGCGGAGCCACGAGAAGCGCCGCCCTTTGTGAACTCCTGCTCGACACCGACGTCTGCATCGCCATCCTGAACCGCGACGAGCGCATCCAGCCGCACCTCGAGCGCCACTCGCCCTCGGAGCTCCGCATGAGCGCCATCACGCTCGCAGAGCTTCGCTTCGGGGTGGCCAAGAGCGCGCAGCCCAAGCGGGCTCAGTCCAACCTGCGCGTGCTCCGATCCAAGGTGGCGGTATCACCCTTCGACGAAGAGGCTACGGAGCGGTACGGAGAGCTCCGGGCCCTGCTCGAGAAGCGTGGCACACCCATCGGACCCCTCGACACCCTCATCGCGGCCCACGCGCTCTCGCTCGGACGAGCGCTCGCGACCCACAACACGCGGGAATTCAAGCGCGTCCCCGGCCTCAGAGTGGAGGACTGGCTGGCGGACTGAGGACGCCTGGACGCTCCGCGCGGTCCGAGGCCCATCCGCGCTGGTCTCACCAGCGCGTGACGATCCCCGCCTGCCGGCGCCAAGCGTCGATCTCGTCGCGGCTGCGCCCCTCGATCCGCCGGCGCATGCGCTTCTGCCGAAAGCGCGCCACCCATCGCGCCAGGGTCATCCACGACTCCATCGGCGCCTCACCGCCGTCGGGCTGGTTCTCCATCGGCGTGTTGATGAGCGCTCGGAACTGCACCAGGTCGAGCTCGTCCTCGAGCTCTTTGCCGCAAGCCCAACACCACCCGTCCTCTCTGGTGGAGCGATGAGACTCGCAGAGCCGGCAACCACAGCGCGAGCACAGCGTGCTCTCGCTGCCGCCGCAGTACGCGCACACGAGGGCTTGTCGATACGTCACGTCCGCCCGTCGTGCCCACCAGGAGGCGCCGTCAGCCGCACTTCCCGCCCGAGCACAGCTGGCCCGCCGGGCAGGCGTTGTCGCACTTGCCGCAGTGCGCGGCGTTCGACGAGACGTTCACGCAAGCGTTGCCGCAGAGCTGAGCGAAGCCGCCGCAGTAGCACGTCCCGCTCATGCAGTAGCCGGTGCCGGCGTCGGGGGCGTACTCCGGGCAGACCACGCCGCAGGCGCCGCAGTTGGACGTGTCGTTGTACGGGTTGACGCAGGCTCCGCCGCACGAGAGCGCCCCGGCGGCGCAGGTGCAGGCGCCGGCGATGCACACCTCGTTCGCCGCGCAGCTCTGGCCGCAGGCGCCGCAGCTCTTGGCGTCGGTCTGGAGGTTCTTGCAGCCCGTCGAGCACTCCGTGAAGCCGGCCTTGCAGACGCACTTGCCGCCGTCACAGATCTTGCCGCCGGTGCAGGCCTGGCCGCAGGCGCCGCAGTGGCTCGCGTCCGACTCCAGGTACACGCATCCGGTGTCGCACTGGGTCTGCCCCGTCGGGCACACGCACTGCCCGCCGCTGCACACGAGGGGGTTCCCGTAGTAGTAGGAGCCCGGGCAGGCCGCCCCGCAGGCGCCGCAGTGGCTCTTGTTGGTCAGGAGGTTCACGCAGGTGTTCCCACACTGGGTCAAGCCGATGGGACACCCGCACTTGCCGTCGCTGCAGATGGCGCCCGAGGCGCACTCGTTGCCGCAGCTGCCGCAGTGATCGGCGTTCGTGCTCAGATCGGGGCAAATGCTGCTGCCGCACTTGACCGCGTCGGCCTTGCACTTGCAGCTGCCGAACTCGCACGTCTGCGTGGCCGCGCAGGACTTCCCGCAGCCGCCGCAGTGCTTCGGATCGCTCTGAGGGTCCACGCACGCTGTGCCGCACAGAGTCTTGCACTGGCAGCTCCCGCTCTTGCACTCCTCCGTCGCGGCGCAGACGTTGCCGCAGGCGCCGCAGTGCTGCGGGTTGTCGCGCGGGTCGATGCAGGCGCCGTCGCACGGCAAGAGATCCGAGGGGCAAGCGCCGACGCAGCTTCCCTTCGCGCAGACCGCCGGGGCCTTGCACGCCTTGTTGCAGGCGCCGCAGTGCTGGGCGTCGGCCTGGAGCTTCACGCACGAACCGCCGCACTTCGTGGAGCCCGACGGGCAGGCGAGCGCGCAGTCGCCCGCCTTGCACTCTTCTCCGGTTCCGCAGGCCGCTTGGCAGGCGCCGCAGTTGCCCTCGTCGGTCTGGAGGTCCACGCACTTGCCGTCGCACTTGGTGTAGGGCTCGGGGCAGGTCTTGGCGCAGACGCCCTCCGCGCAGAGCTCACCGGGCGGGCAGGCGTTGCCGCACTCGCCGCAGCTCTGGTTGGTCCAGTCGAGGTTCAGGCAGCTTCCACCGCAGTCGGTCGTGCCCTTGGCGCACGAGATCTCGCACACGCCTTCCGAGCAGACGAGCCCGCCGGGGCACGCCGTGCCGCAGGCGCCGCAGTGCTTCACGTCCGTGCCGATGTCCACGCAGCGGCCGTTGCAGTTGGTCGTCCCGGAGGGACAGTTGGCCGGGACCGCGCCCTTGGGCGTCGTCACCTCCACGCAGCTCGGCACCGCCAAGCTCGACCCGAAAAAGAGCGCGACAGCGAAGACCCGACCCCACCGCATGCTCCCGAGTGTCGCACGAATTGCCCGGGAGGTCATCGCGGGTCAGCGCAGCGCTGCGAGCGCCGTGACCACGCTGGCCGCGAACGCCGCGCGCGTCTCGGGCTCTTCCCAACGCGCGGCCTCGCGATCGTCGAGCGCGTTGTGGGTCTCGACGATGACCGAGGGCAGGCTCGGGCGCCAGAGCACGAAGACGCGCTCGCTCGTCGGGTGGCGATCCACGAACACGCCGGGCTGCTGCGCATCCGGCGCGTAGGTGTTCACGTAGTCCGCGCCGTCGTAGGCGAGGAATCCAGCGGACTCCATCGAGCGCGCCAGCGCGCGAGCGAGCGCCACTCGGCGGGCGCCGAGGCTCGCTTCGCCGTGATCCGACCAGAGCAGCGAGAACCCGGGCGCCGTCCGGCTTCGGGAGCAGCTGGTGTCGGGCTCCGGCTGCCAGAGCTCGCGCTTGCCCCGCACGTCGGAGTGCAGGCTCAAGAGCACGTCGGCGGGCCACGCCTCCGCCTCACGGACGCGATCGGCGTAGGGCACCAGCTGATCGCGCCCGCGGCTCAGCTTCACCTCGAAGTGTCCGGTGCGCGCCAGCGCCGCCCCGAGCTCCTCCGCCAGGCTCAGCGTGAACGTCTGCTCGTCGCGACAGAACGCGCTCTTGTTGCCGCTGTTGCCCGGCGCACCATGTCCCGCGTCCAGGTAGACGCGGCGCGTGCCGAACCCCGGCGGGATGGCTGCGGGGACCTGGCTGAGCGAGGCGCGCGCGTCGGGCCAGGCGGGCGGGGAAGTCGGGCCGAGGGCGCGACCGAGCGCCCAGCTCGACAGCGCGAGCCCCGCGAGCACTGCCAAGACCGGCGCCTTTCGCACGAGCGTCGGGCAATTGTCCCCGGTCCCGGGGAGAAGCGCGAAATTTCGGAGTCAGGGCCGCGCGAACACGGCCATGCCCACGCCGAAGATCAGGAGCCCCGCCTCCAGCAGCCAGAACAGCAGCCAGATGCCGCCGAAGATGCCGCCCATGATCATGCCGACCAGCGAGAGCGTGGCGTTGACGCCGGTGTCGTTCTCTTCCTTGGCCTTCTGCCGGGCGCGGTTACCGAAGTAGAGCGCGGCGAAGCCCATGGGAAAACAGGTGGTGGACATCGTCGCCACCGCCAGCACCAGCGAGATGACGGCGTCGGTGTTCGTCGGTTTCGGCGGCGGCCCCAGGGGCGCTCCGAAGCTGCCCGCCGGGGGCGGCACGAAACCCGCGGGTCCGCCGGGCGGCGGGCCTCCTGGCGGTACGCCCGGCGGCACCCCGGGTGGTGCGCCGGGCGGCGAGTAGGGCGGGCCAGGCGGCGGCTGCATCACTCCCGCTCGAGCTTCTTCGCCATCTGCTCGCCGAGCTGGGTGGCCCTCTGGGTGGCGTTCTCGACCGCGTCCATCAGCGTGCGGCGGAGGCCGCCGGCCTCCAGCGTGTGCAGGCCGGCGATGGCGGTGCCGCCGGGGCTCGTGACCATGTCCTTGAGCCTCCCCGGGTGCTCGCCGGTCTCGAGCAAGAGCTTGGCGGAGCCGTACACGGTCTGCGCCGCCAGGAGCATCGCGGTGTCGCGGTGCAGGCCGACCTTCACCCCGCCGTCGGCCAGCGCCTCGATCATCAGCATGACGTAGGCCGGGCCGCTGCCGGAGAGGCCGGTGACCGCGTCGATCAGCGACTCGTCGAGCACCACGCTGCGACCGGTCGCGTCGAACAAGGTCTTGGCCACCGTCACGTCCTCCTCCGTGGCGTGGATGCCCGGCGCGATGCCGGTCGCGCCGGCCAGCACGATGGACGCGGTGTTCGGCATGGCGCGCACCACGCGCACCCCGGTGTGCAGCCGCGACTCGATGGACTTGATGGGCACGCCGGCGGCGATGGACACCACCAGCGTGTCGGGTCGGATGCTGGCGCCCACGTCGTCGAGCACGCGATCCATCACCTGCGGCTTCACCGAGAGCACGATCAGGTTGGCCCACGCCACGAGCTCGCGGTTGTCCAGGGTGGTGACGATGCCGTGGGCCTTGGCCAGCTCCTCCAGCCGCTCCTTGCGCACGTCGCTGACGCGCAGCTGCTCCTTGGTCAGCGTGCCCGAGGCGAGCAGGCCGCGCACGAGCGCCCCGGCCATGTTCCCGGCGCCGATCAACCCGACCTGCTTCGTCTTCACGGCGCGTAGGATTGTCGAGGTGCGCGCCCCGGGCAAGGGGCTGACGAGGTGAAGGGGCTGCGCCGCGCGGTGGAGGCGGCCTGACTCGGCTCAGGACCCGAGGCAGCCGAGCACGATGTCGATCTTGGCGTTCGGGTCGCCCGTGACCTTGGTGCACGAGGCCGGACACAAGAGGATGGTCGTCGGGCTGGTGTTGTTGTCGTAGTACCAGCCGTCGGCGGTGCCGCAGGCGGCCGCGTTGTTGACCCGCGGCAGCTTCTGGGGCGAGCCGCCGCCCGGCGTGTATTGGACCTCGATCTTGTCGGGATCGATGATGCCCGCGTCGCTCGTCGGCATGCCGTATTGGCAGCCGACCGCGGACTGCTGGATGGCCTGGAGCGCCGCCACGAACGCCTGCGGGTTTCCGGCGCCGACGTTCCAGTGGTAGCAGGGCCCGGCCCCGTTGCCGCAGGAGTCGGTGACCCCGGGGACGTTGTCCGGGTGCGTGGTGGTGCCGCCGCCCGCCGCGATCTGCTCGAGCGTGGTGAAGTTGGCGCCGGTCATGCCGATCACGAAGGTGCGGACGCCGGTCGCGGTGAAGTGCGCGCTGGCGAGCCCCGCCATGTACGTGCCGCTGGTGTTGCAGGCGTTCGGCGCGCCGTCGGTGATCAGGATGGCGATCATCACGCGGTTCGGCTGCTTGTTCTTGCCGGTGTAGTCGATGAGCCCGCGCAGCCCCGCCTCGATGGGCGTGTTGGAGCCGTTGGGCACGGCGGAGTTGAGCGAGCCCTGGAGAGCGCCCAGGTTGCCCGGGAGCTGCCCCAGCGCGACCGCGGGCGTGGCCTCGGTGCCGCCGGCGCCGGTGCAGGCGTACCCCGTGATGGGGAAGTACTGGAGCGCGACGCCCATCCCCGGCGCCGAGGGCGAGGTGAAGAAGCCGTTCAGCGCGTTGACCGCGTAGCACCACTTCGACGCGGTGGTCGCGCCGATGTTGCAGTCCGTGCCCATGCTGCCGGACTTGTCGAGCATGATGTACATGTCGAGGGGCTTCGGCTCGGCCTTCGCGGTGATGGCTGCGCACGCGTCGCCGACACCGCCGCCGTCGTCCTCGGTGCCGCCGTCGTAGGTGAACGAGACGTCGGGGAGCCCGGCGTCGGCGCCGAAGCCGCCGGTGCCCGCGCCGCCGGTGCCCGAGCCACCGCCGCCGCCCGTGCCGGAGCCCGCGCTGCCGCCGCCGGCACCGGCCGTTGCTCCGCCGCCCGCGGCTCCGGCGCTTCCGCTCGCGCCGCCGCTGCCCGCGTTGCCGCTGCCGCCTTTACCGGTGCCGCCGGTGCCCTTCGATTCGCCCTCCGAGCCACCGCCGCAGGCCACGGCGTAGGTCAGCGGGAGCAGGCACAACCCGAGCGCGAGCGTTCTCCTGGTCATCGACGAAGTTTCCGGCAAGACGCGGGCCCGGGCAATGGAAACCGGTCGGACCGCTAGGGCAGCGCGCCGAAATCTCCGAGGGCGCTCCTCACCTCAGGGGCGTTTCTCGCCGCGCGCACGCCTTCCGGGAGCGGGCGGGCATCCACCGGGGCGAACCAGATCGCACGGGCGCCGGCGTTCAGTGCGCCGACCACGTCGGCCTCCCAGGCGTCGCCGACGTGTACGATGTTCGAAGTCGAGACACCGAGCTCGGCGGCGGTCCACTCGAAGATGCGTTTGTCCGGCTTCTCGACGCCGAGCACGCCGGAGTCCGCGAAGGCCCGGAAGCGGGAGCGAATGCCGAGCTCGACGCAGAGCTCGCTCAGCTTGCCCTCGCTGTTCGAGACGACGCCCAGCGGAACTCCCAGCTCGGACAGCTCCTCGACCAGCTCGAACATGCCCGCGATGGGTTTTCGCCACAGGTTCTGGATCGGCTGCTGTTCCCAGAGCCACTCGGCCAGCTCGCCGACAGGGCGGCCCTCGACCCCGGAGCGCTCGAGCAGCGTGCGCATGAAGGTACACCAGGCGTCGTGGGCCACCAGGCCGGCGCGCTTGGCGTCACCGTAGGCCGCCCAGGCCGCGTCGGTCTCGCGCGCCGCCCGCGCCGCGTCCAGGCGCGCCCCCTGCTCGGCGAGCCGGCGCACCAGCATGTCGAGGTCGAGCTCCGCCAGGGTCTGCCCGAAGTCGAAGGTGATGGCGGTCATCCGAACAGGCTCTTCAGCTTCTCCACGAAGGTCTTCTGCTTGGGCTGAACGTCCTCGCCCAGCTCGTGGCCCAGCTGCTCCAGCAGCTCTCGCGCCCGCGGCGTGAGCTCGGTCGGGACCTCGACGCTGATCTCCACCAGTTGGTCGCCGCGACCGCCGCGCACGCGGTGGGGCAAGCCCTTGCCGCGGATGCGCAGCACGCTGCCCGGTTGCGTCGCGGGTGGGACGCGCAGCTTCACCTTGCCCTCGAGCGTGGGCACGTCGATCTCGCCGCCGACCGCCGCCTGCACGAAGCTGATCGGCACGCTGCACAGGACGTCGTCCCCTTCGCGCTGGAAGAACGGGTGAGCCGCGACCTCGATCAGGATCTCCAGGTTGCCGGGCGCGCGCTCCGGCCCCGTACGACTGCCGGCGCCGTCGATGACTCGGCTCGAGCCCGAAGCGACGCCGGCGGGGATCGTCACCTCGGCGGTCTTGCTCCGCTTGGTGAGCCGAGCGCCCGAGCAGCGCTTGCAAGGCGTGCTCGGCAACTGGCCGGTGCCGTGGCAGCGCGAGCAGGCGCGCTCGACGGCGATGGGGAAGATGGCCTGCTGGAAGCGCACCCGTCCCTTGCCGTTGCAGGCGACGCAAGTCGAGACGCTGGCGCCCGGCTCCGCGCCGCTGCCGCCGCAGCCCTCGCACCGATCCACGACGTCGTAGCGCACCTGCTTCTCGCAGCCGTGAGCCGCTTCCTCGAAGGAGAGCTCGAGCTTCACCCGCACGTTGCCGCGGCCCTCACCGCGGATGCCGAAGGCGTCCAGGATGTCGCCGAAGATCCCGTCGAAGCCTCCCAGGTCCACGAACGGCACGCCGCCAGGTCCCGCGCCACCCGGTCGGAAGGCGGCCTCGCCGTAGCGCTCCCACGCGGCTCGCTTCTGGGGGTCGCTCAGGATTTGATACGCCTGGTTGATCTCCGTGAAGCGGCTCTGGGCGTCCGGGTCACCCGGGTTGCGATCCGGGTGGTGCTTGACCGCCAGGCGGCGAAAGGCGCTCTTGAGCTCCGCCTCGCTCGCCCCCCGCCCGACGCCGAGCACCTCGTGAGGATCCCGCACGGCCGGCCCATACCACGGCGGGGGAGCCGCAGAGAGCCGCCTCGAACCGCCGGCCGGACGTTAGCCCGCTTGGCCCCGCCGCGGGGAGGGCTCTAATCTTCTCCGCGATGAGCACGTCGGAACCGCCCGATGATCGGCGCCAGGGCGACCGCCTGCCCATCGAGCTCAAGGTCGAGTACCGCCGGGTGAACACCTTCTTCGCGGACTACACCAAGAACATCTCTCGGGGCGGGACCTTCATCGCCACGGAGCGCCCGCTGCCGGAGGGGACGGAGTTCGTGTTCGCGCTGGGCATTCCCACGATGGAGGAGCCGCTGCGCCTCAAGGGCCGCGTGTGCTGGATCACGCCGGTCGAAGAGGCGACCAAGGCGAATCCCGCGGGCATGGGCATCGAGTTCCAGTTCGCGGACGCGGCCGAGCGTCGCGAGAGCGAGCGCACCGTGGAGAAGCTCCTGGTCGATCAGCTCGGCGAGCACATCGCGGAGAAGCTGCTCGGCAAGAAGATGGAGGACTGAGTCACCTCGCGCTCGAGGACCGGGAACGGGGCGGCTGTACCCGCCGGCGAGACCGGGTTGTGGTCAGCGAGCTGGGAACAGGTCGGCTGTACCCGCCCGCGTGACCGAGGCGAGCTTGCGCGGGGCATCCGACCAAGTATGATCTTCGTATGCAGAAAGCACGAGTCACGGTAACCGTGCGACGACAGCTCCTGGCGAAGGCCGAGCGACAGGTGAAGCGGGGGCGGGCGAAGTCGGTCAGCGCGTGGGTCGATTCGGCGATGGAGGAAAAGGCGCGTCGCGACGACCTCGCGGCCCTTCTCGCGGAGATGAAGGCCGAGAATGGTCCAGCCACGAAGAAGGAGGAGCAGTGGGCAAGGGACGTCCTCGGCCTGTAGTGCTCGACGCTGGAGCCCTGATCGCTTTCGAGCGCAACGACAGGAAAGTCCGGACGCTCGTCGAGCTCGCCCTGGCCAATGGTGTGGCGCTGCACGCGCCGGCAGGGGTCGTGGGCCAGGTGTGGCGGGATGGGAAGCGGCAGGCGCGTCTGGCTCGGCTGGTGGGGTCAGGCCTCCTCGAGGTGAAGGCGCTCGATCGCGAAGAAGCACAGGCGGCTGGCGTGCTGTGCGGTCAGACCGGGACCAGCGACGTGATCGACGCCAGTGTCGCGCTACTTGCCCGGCGCCACGCGGCCACGGTCGTGACGAGTGATGCCGAGGATTTGAGGCGCATCGACCCGAAGGTCCGGCTGGTGGAGTGCTGAGGCGCGGCGCGGGTTGACGCTCCGCCCTCGGAAGCCCTCACGGCAGCGCGACGCCGTCCGGCAGCTTCATCGGCAGCGGCGCCTCGCGCGCCAACAGATCCCGGGCGATCATCACCTCGACCAGCTCGATGGCCTCGCTGGAAGCGACCTCGGCCAGCTCCTTCTTGGTCTCGGTCGAGCCCTTCGCGCGCCGGAGCATGGCCGTGTAGAACTTGGCCTCGGTCTTCTGCACGGGGGTGCGCGCCGCCTTGAACAGCTGCTCGTCCGTGGTCTTGCCGCGGGCCCAGGCCGCGAGCTTCGCCGGCCAGCCGCTGTCGTCGTCGATCCGGGCCAGGGCCTCGCCCACGGAGCCGTCGCTCGCGACGCCGCTCTGTTGCTCCAGGAGCTTGAGCCAGAGCGCCGCGTACACCAGATCTTCGTCGGCCAGGCCCGCCTCCAGCGCCTGGCGCAGCGCCTGGCGCGCGGTCTGGAGATCGCCGGAGGTGAGCGCGCGGCGCGAGGCGTCGAGAACCGTCGCGGTGAGCTGCCGCGTGTCGGTGCGGGAGGCCTCGTAGGCGCGGTCGGTGGCGCGCTTCGCGCCCTGCGTGGCGCCGAAGTGCTCGAGCACGCGGGCCAGGACGCGCTCGGATCGAGCCTGCTCGGCGCCGGCCCGGCTGCTCTCCCGGGCCTTGAGCGCGGCCCGGAGCGCCGAGTCGAGGGCGGTCTTGGCCTCCGCGACCGCGCCCTTGTCGCGGTGCACCTCGAAGCTCGCGACCAGCGCCTCGGCCTCCGAGGTTGGATCGCCGTACTTGCGCGCCAGACCGGCGACACGGTCCAGTGACGCGAGCGCCGCCTTGGCGTCGCCGCGCTGGCGATCGATGGCCGCCAGCATGTTGAGCGCCTCCAGCGTGGGCTCCGCCTTCGTGGCTGCTTCGATCAGCGGGCGCGCGCGGCCCAGATCGCCGGCGCGCGTCTCGAGCACGCCCATCACGTAGCGCAGGCGAGCCGGCGTGGGGCGCACCTTGCCCACGAGCTTCTGCGCATCGGCCAGGGCCAGGATGGGCTCGGCGGACTTGAAGGTGCGGCGCGCGGCGGCGTGCTCGCCGATCTCGGCCTCTCCCAGCAGCGCGCGCAGCGTGAGCGAGAGCGTCCAGCTCAGGTCCTGCGCCGAAGGGGCGTTGCCGAGCGCGGGCGCGAGCACCGCGGGAGCGACCTCCGCCATGCCGTGGTCCACCAGCTCCACCGCCAGCGGGCCCGCGCCGCGGAGCGAGCGCGGCTCGGCGCGGAACAGCTCGACGGCCACGCCAAAGGCCGCGGCCTTGCCCAGCGCCTGATCCATGGAAGTCTCCGGCCGATCCGCGTCCTCCGCAGAGCCGTAGAGGCGGTACAGATCGGCCCAGGCCGAAGGGTCGTCGTCCTCCGCGGCGCGCTCCAGGCGCTCGACCAGACCCGGGGGCACGACGCGCAACAAGTCGCCTTTGTCCAGCGCCGCGAGCGCGCCCTTCGCGTCGCCGTAACGCAGGTAGATGGCGACCAGCGTCGCGCCGCCGGCGCGCATCGCGCGGTAGGCCTCGATGGCCTCTTCGCGTTCGAAATTCGCCGACTGCACCGCCTCGCTGGTGTTGAACTCGAGCGCCTTCTTGATCCAGGAGATGGTGCCGTCCCGGGCCGTGTCCAGCGCTTCTTTGCTGGGCTCGAACATCGCGCGATCCGTCGCGGAGCGTTGGAAGCTGCCCGCGGACTGCATCTGCCCCGCCGAGCGCAGCGCGCTGCTCCAGCGCTTGAGCGCCTCGAGGTGGGCGTCCACGTCGTTCTTCTCGTTCCCGGCGGGCAGCACGCTGCGCAGCATGCCGTAGAGCGCCAGCGCGCGACCTTCGTTGCCGACCCGAGAGACCTCCGCCGCGCCGGCCCGGAGCGCGGGGACACCACCCTGGAGCATCTCGCTCCGGAGCTCGCCGACGCGCGTCAGGTAGAGCGCGCCGGTGAGCGCGGACAGTCCCGCCTCGCGCCTGTCGCCGGCGAAGCGGCTGCCTGCGCGAGCGAGCTGGCGGCGGACGACACCCGCCAAGAGGCCCATGCGCTCCGGCGTCTGCTCGTCCGTGAGCAGCACCTGGTAGGTCGTGGCGGCGAACTGCTCGTCGCTCACTGGCGCCGCGTCCACGGGTCCGTTCACTCCGCCGGGAACCTTGGGTCCGGCGTGCGATCCCGTGCCGCAAGCCGCGGCCTGGAGCGCGAGGGCCGCGCCGAGCGCGATGGAGAGCAGACGCATCGTGACCGGCAGTCTACTCGGCGCCCCGTTCGGTGCACGATTTCGCTCTTGCGGCGAAAAACCCCCGGCGAAAGCCGGCCACCGCTCGGCGCCCCATGGGGTAGGATCCCGGCCCGGTTTTCCGATGACTGACGAGCCCTCTCACCCGGTCCCCGAGCGCTTGGCGGACTTCGAGGTGATCCGCCGCCTGGGCGCTGGCGGAATGGCCGAGGTGTTCCTGGCCAAGCGCCGCGGGGCGGAGGGCACGTACAAGCTCCTCGTCGTGAAACGCATCCTGCCGCAGTTCGGCTCGTCGCGGCGCTTCCGCTCCATGTTCGCCGAGGAAGCGCAGCTCGCGACTCGCCTCAACCATCCGAACATCGTCCAGGTCTACGACTTCCAAGACTACGGCGAGGAGGGGCAGCTCCTCAGCATGGAATACGTCGAGGGCCCGGATCTGCGCAAGGTGATGCGCGCCGCCCGCGGCAACCAGAAGAAGGTTCCGCCTTATGTCGCGGCGTACGTCATCGCGGAGGTCGCCAAGGGCCTGCACTACGCCCACGAGCGCCGGGACGAAGGCGGGGCGCCGCTCGAGATCGTGCACCGCGACGTGTCGCCGCAGAACGTGCTGCTCTCGTTCGAAGGCGCGATCAAGGTCGCGGACTTCGGCATCGCGAGCGCGAACCTGTTCCGCGAAGAGCCCGGCGTGCTCAAGGGCAAGACCGCCTACATGTCGCCGGAGCAGGCGCGGGGCGAGAAGGCGGATCGCCGCACGGACATCTACTCGCTGGGCGTGGTGTTCCACGAGCTCCTGACCGGGCGGCCGCTGCACGGCGCCGCCGAAGGCCAGGAGCTGCTCGAGGCGGTGCGCGCCGGCGCGGTGGAGCCGCCCAGCACCTTCGCCCGGGACGTGCCGCCGGAGCTCGAGGCCATCGTGATGCGCGCGCTGGCCAAGGGCGCCGACGACCGCTTCCAGAACGCCCGCGAGATGGCCGCCGCCATCACCCGAGTCCTGTTCCAGAAGCAGGAGATGATCGACGGGCACGTGGTGGAGGGCGTGCTGTCGCAGCTGGTCAGCCGCGAGCACACCTCGCCGGGCGTGGACGGCGAGATGCAGAGCCAGGCCGAGAGCCAGTTCGGCGACGACGAGAGCGACGGCGGGCGCTCCGCGCAGAGCAGCACCGGCACGGGCTCGGCGGTGCCGGTCGTGCTGCCCACCGACGAGCCGACGGGTCCGGGCCGGCCGATTCGACCCAAGCGGACGCGCGAGGCGGGGCGCGAGGTGCGCCACGTCGCCATCGTGACCTTGCGCCTGCACGGGCTCGACGAGCTGGAGAAGGCCATCGGACCGGGAGGCGCCACTCGGTTCCTGGAGCAGCTGCGCGGCACGCTCGACGAGATCGCCTTCAAGCGCGCGGCGCGCTGGACCTGGGAGGCCCGCCAGGCTCCGGCTGGCGGCGGCGCTCCGTCGCTCTCCACGTCCGCCCGCGCGGTGGTCGGGCTCACCGCCAACCCGGCGCGCGCTCCGTTCGACGCGGCCTGGCTCGCCGTGGACGTCCACGAGGCCATCCACGGCGCCACCGACGATCTGCCCGTGCCGCTCCTGGCCAGCGTGGGCATCGTGCGCGGCGTGGCCACCGGGCGCCGCGACAAGGGCGGGCACTTGGTCGAGCACGCGCTGCAAGAGGCAGCCGACTACCTGTCCGGTCTGCTCGGCGAGCGCGCGCCGGAGGGCGTGACCTGGGTCGCGGGCGGGCTGTACCGCCTGGTGCGACGCGACTTCGTCTGGGGCGACGCTCCGACCATCGTGCTCGACGACGCGGTGGCGCGCGGGCTACCGCAGAACATGCGGATCTACTCGCTGGTGCGCCCGCTGACCCGCGACGAGCGCCTGCACGAGACCGCGCACGCGCCGAGCGATCTGATCGGCCGTGACTCGGAGCTGGCAGATCTCCAGGCCGCGTACCACCAGGCGCTGACACCCGGCCCGAACGGCGGTGCCGGTCAGGTCACCGCGCGCGTCGTGTACGGCGAGATGGGCATCGGCAAGACGGCGCTGGTGGGGACCTTCCTCTCGGAGCTGCCGCCGGACGCGCGCATCCTGAGGGTGGAGTGCTCGCCGTCGCGCACCGAGGTCCCGTTCGCGAACGTCGCGGAGTGGGTTCGACAGCTCACCAACACCAAGATCGATCAACCCATCGAAGAGGTAGCGCAGGCCATCACCGACGTGCTCGGCGACTTCGTGAGCGGGCCCACGGGCCCGGAGATCGTGACGCGTCTGGCCGAGCTGGTGGTCGGACGCGTCGCCGCCGCTTCGGACGAAGGGGACGTCGCGCACTACAAGAAGCTGATCGCCTCCGGCATCCGTCGCTTCTTCGCCCGCGCCGCCTCCAGCTCGCCGCTGGTGGTGATGATCGAAGGGATTCAGTGGAGTGACCGACCCAGTCTGGAGCTGGTGGCCGAGCTGCTCAAGCGCGGCGATCCCATCCCGCTCCTGGCCGTGCTGGTGACGCGGCCCGACGAGGGCACGGCCTCGTACATCGACGGCCTGGTGCGCATCGAGCTCAAGGGGCTCTCGGCGGAGAACCAGATCCGCCTGCTGCAGGCCCGCCTGGGCGCGCGCGAGGGCGTGGCGCAGGTCTGCGCGGATCTGTTGCCCCGCGCCGCGGGCAACCCGTTCTTCCTGATCGAGATGGTGGACGCCTTGCTCGAACGCGGGACGCTCGAGCTGCACGAGCGCCCGGACGGCAGCCAAGAGCTGGTGCGCGTCGAGCGCCCTGGAGAAGCCGGACCCGCGCTGCCGTCCACACTGGAGCAGCTGATCGCCGATCGTCTGGGCGAGCTGCCGGTCGAGGAGCAGGAGATCGTCGAGTGGCTGGCCGTGGCCGGCGGGCCTCTCGACATGGTCGATCTGGACGCGCTGAAGGGTGTGAGCGCCGAGGAGCCGGTCATCCGCTTGTGCGCGCGCGGCCTGTGCGACACCAAGGGCGACAGCGTGGACGTGCGGCACCCGCTCACGCGCGACGTGGCCTACCGCGGGCTCGAGAAGACGACGCGCGAGAGCATGCACCGGCGCCTGGGCCAGCACCTGGCGGCGACGCCGCTGGCGCAGGGGCTCACGGCGGCGATCGTGGCGCGGCACCTCTCGCGCGGCAAGGCGGGCGCCGAGGCCGCGGCTCTCTATCTGGCCGCCGCCGGTGTGGCGCGCGCCAGCTACCAGGTCCAGCTGGCGACTCGCTACTACCGGCGCGCGCTCGCGCTGTTGCCGGAGGACGATCTCAAGCGGCTGGAGGCCCACGAGGCCCTGGAGAACATCACGCGCTTCCAGGGCCGCTGGCGCGAGCGCCGCCGCCACCTCACCGCGCTGCGCCAGCTGGCGCGCAAGGCCGGCTCGCCGAGCTGGGCGGCTACGGCGCTGTTCCGGACGGCGCGCTTCGAGCAGGACGAAGGGCACCTGGCCCGGGGGTTGACCAGCGCCCGGCGCGCCGAGCAGGTGGCCAACCAGGCGCAGATGCCGGTGCTGGAAGCGCAGACGCAGGCGCTGATGAGCGAGATGCTGCGCGATCTGGGCGACATGCAAGGCGCGCTCGCCGCTTGCGACCGCGCGCTCCGCACCGCCAACCACCCCGACGTGCCGCCGCGCTTTCGCGCGGAGGTGCTGCGCACGCGCGGCACGCTGCTCCGGCGCGTGGGCCGCACCGACGAGGCCGTGGACGCCCACGCCGAGGCCATCGCGGTGTTCCGGCAGGCAGGCGCGCGCCGCCAGGAGGCGCGCGCGAAGAACTCGCTCGCCTACGCCCTGTTCGTGCTCGGCCGCTTCGAGGACGCCATCGCCTTGGCCCTGGACGCCATCCGCATCGACCTGGCCATCGGCGGCCGCTTTCAAATCGCGAAGACGCTCTCGAACATCGGCCAGTGCTACGCCCGCCTGGGGGACGTGCAGCGTGGCCTCGCCTACCTGAAGCGCGCCCGGGAAGCGCACGAGCGCTACGGCGATCAGGACGCGCGCGCCGACACGCTCTTGTGTACCGCGGAGGTGTTGCTCGAACTGGGTGACGTGGCTGCGGCCGACACCTTCGTCGGCGACGCGGGGGCGCTCACCGCCGTCACCGGCAGCGCCTACGACTCGGTGCACGAGAAGATCATGCGGGCGCTGCTCGCCCGCGTGACAGACGACTCCGGCAGCGCGGTGATGTTCGCGTTCGACGCGCGCCAGGCAGCGGAGGCGCAGGCCTACGTGGCCTATCACTTCTACGCCATGGCCGTGGAAGCGGCGGCGCGGGCGGACATCGGCGAGTCGCACACCGGCATCTTGCTGGCCACGACCGCGATGGGCGCCATCGAGACCATCCAAGGCTCCGAATACGGCCTGGAGACCCGCGCGCTGTGCCTGGAGGCGCTCGAGCGCTCGGGCTCGCCGCAGGTCACCGAGATGCGCAGGCGGGCGCGCAAGTACGCCCTGGAGCTGTACGACTCGATCCGCGATCCGGAGCTCAAGCACATGTTCGTGAAGCGCGGCGCCGTCGCGAAGTTGTTCGGCAGCGAGCCGCCCGTGCTGCCGGAGATCGCCGGCGCGCCGATCAAGGCCGAGCCGCCACCTCTGCCCTCGGACTTCCCTCCTTCGAGCGAGCCGCCGCCCGCCGCGCCCCGAGAAGACGTTCAGTCGGACGAAGAGATGGGGTAGCGTGCGCCTTCCGTGGAAGGGAAGCGCCAGCACCGACGCCTCGCGGTCATCCTCTCCGGAGGTGGAGCCCGAGGCGCCTACGAGGTCGGGGTGCTCTGGTACCTGTTCGACGAGCTCACGCGCATGCGCGGCGCGCCGCCGCGCGTGGACGTGATCTGCGGTACCAGCGTCGGCGCCATCAACTGCGCGTACCTCGCGGCGCACCTCGCCGATCCGGTGCTGGGCATGCGCCGCCTCGTGGACGTGTGGTCCACGCTCGAGCTCGACGACGTGCTCGGCTTCGGCTGGCGCCAGGCGGTGGGCTTGCCGCGCGTATTGATGGGCGGCGGCGCCGGGGCCGGAGTCTTCGACGTCTCGCCGATGGCGCGGTTGGTCCAGCGCGAGGTGCCCTGGCGGGCCGTGACGCGCACTCTGAAGAGCGGGCTGCTCAAGGCGCTCAGCGTGTCCGCGACGGAGGTGGCCACCGGCCGGACGGTGATCTTCATGCAGACCGGGCCGAACACCTCGCTGCCGACGCGCGCGCCGCCGCGCACGCTGATCCGCGCCGACCGCATCGGGCCGCAGCACGCGCTGGCCTCGGCGGCCATCCCGCTCCTGTTCCCGCCGGTCCAGATCGGCAATCAGCTCTACGTGGACGGTGGCGTGCGCCAGAACACGCCCATCGCTCCGGCAATCCGCCTCGGCGCGACGCACGTCTTCGTGGTCGGGACGTCGCGGCTGGTGCGCGGCGTGGCCCACACCACGCCGGGCAAGCAGTCCTACCCGAGCGCCACGGTGCTGCTCGGCAAGATCATGAACGCCCTCTTGTTGGATCACCTGGACAACGACCTGGGCTTCGTGAACCTCCTGAACGACCTGATGGAGAGCGGCGAGGCCGGCTTCGGCACCGACTTCGTGGACAAGCTCAACGAGGCGGCGGTGATGCGCGGCGGCCACAACTTCCGCCCCATCGAGACCTTGGTGGTGCGACCCACCGAGGGCATCGGCGCGCTGGCCGGCGAGTACATGCGCCTGGGCAAGCTGCGCGCGGGCCCCGTGGTGACCAAGCAGGTCCTGAAGCTGCTCGACGTGGGCGGCATCGACGACGCGGATCTAGCGAGCTACCTGCTCTTCGACGGCGGCTTCGCCCGGCGCCTGATCGACCTGGGGCGCAGCGACGCCCACGCGCGGCGCGCGGAGATCCTGGATTTCCTCGGCGCCGCCGAGGATGACGCGCCCATCGAGGGCGGTGGCGAGGGGGGCAGCTGGACGCTGCCGCCGCCCGCCGTGGGCTGAGCCCTCAGGTCACCGCCAGCGCTGCCTCGAGCTCCGCCTGGGCCTTGCCTTCGCCCTTCTTCTTCGCCAGCTCGATGCCACGGAGGAGCCAGTCCTTGGCCTCCTCGCCCCGGCGGGTGTCGATCAGGAGCTGACCCGCCATCAGGTACATCGGCAGGTAGTCCGGGTCCACCTCGCGCAGCGCCGTGAACGTCGCGAGCGCGTCCTCCGTGCGCCCCTCGCGCTTGTACTCCAGCGCGAGCGCGTAGCGCGCGAACGAATCGGCACTGCCGCTCGCTAGCATCTTCTCGAGCATCTCCAGCCGCTTGTTCATGACCGCGGTGTCGTCGGGCCGGCGGCACGCGGCGTCAAGTGCGCTACAATCGGCCGGTGCTCGCTCCCGGCGCCCGCCTCGCCCACTTCGTGATCCAGCGCCAGCTCGGCGCCGGTGGCATGGGTGTGGTCTACGAGGCCGTGGACGAGACGCTCGGCCGCAAGGTGGCGGTCAAGGTGTTGCCGCCGGAGCTGGTCGGATCCGCGGAACGCCGAGCGCGCTTCTTGCGGGAGGCGCGCTCCGCGGCGGCGATGAGCCACCCGAACATCGCCACGGTGTTCGAGATCGACGAGGCGAACGGGCAGGTGTTCATCGTCATGGAGCTCGTGCCCGGGGAGAGCCTGCGCGATCTCCTGGCCAGAGGTCGGCTGCCGTTCTCGCGCGCGCTGGACATCGCCCTCGGAGTGACGCGGGCCGCCGCTCACGCTCACACGGCCGGGGTCGTCCACCGCGACCTCAAGCCCGAGAACGTGATGGTGCTGCCTGGCGATCAGGTGAAGGTGCTCGACTTCGGCGTGGCCAAGCCGGACGTGGACGCGGCGCTCGCCAACACCTTGCCCGCCAGCGGGGCCATCACCGAAGAAGGCCGCGTGCTCGGCACGCCGGGCTACATGGCGCCGGAGCAGGCGCGGGGCGAGCTCGTGACCGCCCGCTCGGACATCTTCTCCATCGGCGTCGTGCTCTACGAGATGGTGACCGGAGCCCGGCCTTTCCAGGGCAGCTCGTCCATGGACGTGCTGGCTGCGACGACGCGCGACGAGCCGCTGCCGGTGTCCAGTCACAACCCAGGCGCCCCGCCCATCATCGAGAAGCTCGTGCGGCGCTGTCTGGCGAAGCAGCCGAGCGCCCGCTTCGCGAGCGCCGTCGAGCTGGGGAGCGCCCTCGAGGCGGCCGCGCGCGAGGTGTCCGCACACGAGCTGGCCACCACGCAGGCCATGCCGACGCCCTTCCCTTCGTCGCCGCCTCGTCCGGCGAGCGCTCCGAGCACGACGGCGGCGACGGCGCTGCCCGTCACGGCTCCGACGCCGACCGTCGCGCCGCGCCGGCCCGTCGTCGCGCTCGTGCTGGTCGCGCTGGTGTTCGCCGGGTTGAGCTTCGGTGCGTCGAAGGCCATCCAAGGCAAGCGGGCCCGCTCGAGCCCGCTGGCCAGCGCCGCGCTCCCCAGCGCGCGCGTCGAGCCGAAGCTGGGGCTCGACACCCTGGAGCGCTACGGCAGGGAAGCGCGCTCCACCTCCGCGCTCTCGCCGGGCGAGTGGGAGACCGCCGCGCTCGACTTCGAGCGCGCGGCGGCTCAGCCCGGCGCGCCGGTGCGTTGGTCCGCTGCGCGTTCCTTCGCGCTCGGCATGCGCGACATGGCCTTGGGCAAGCTCGACGCCGCCGAAGCCGGCTTGCAGAGCGCGGCGCGGGCCGACCCGAGCTTCGCGCTGCCCCACGTGGGCCTCTCGTCGCTCCTGGTTCGCCAGGGCAAGCCCGACCTGGCCGTGCGCGAGGCGCAGACGGCGCAATCGCTCGAGCCCGACCTCTTGGCCGCCGTGGCCGCGGCGGGTCGCGCCCACTCCGCGGCGGGCCGGCACACCGACGCCATCGAGCAGCTCCGCCGGGCCCTGGAGAAGTCGCCGGTGCCCGGGCTGCGCGCGCAGCTGGCGCTGGCCTACCACCACGGCCGCTACGACGACGCGGCCGTGCGCGAGGCCGAGCTGGTGCTGAAGGAAGATCCGGACAACGTCTCGGCGCGCGTGCTCTTGGCGGAGCGCGCGCTGGAGAAGGGAGACGGCAAGCTCGCCTTCTCGCACAGCGAGCGCGCCGTGGCCGTCGAGCCCCGCAACGACTCCGCTTGGCTCGCGCAGGGCGACGCCCTGTTGCTCCTGAAACGCAACGACGAGGCGAAGCAGGCGCTGGCCGAGGCGGTGCGCTTGTGGAGCGAGGCGAAGCAGGTCGGCGCGCCGGTCTCGCGCCTCGAGGCCGTGAAGGCCGCGCTCGACGCCGGCAAGCTGCCGGCGCCGCGGGTGCAGGTCCGTGCGGGCACGCCTTCGCCGCAGCGCTCGCGGTCTGCGCCGCGGGCGAAGCCGAGCCAGGTGAACCTCTGATTAGTCCGCGCCCGCGTCCCCGACCGGCGCGCCGCTGGGGCCGGTCATCGCGGCGACGCGCAGCCAGAACTCGGCGCAGGTGTCGTTGCGGATCTGGATGATCTCGTCGTCCACGCGCTCGATCACCGCCTGGTTGCCCGCGCTCTCCGAGGTGTTGCCGCCGGACAGCGGGTATTCGTCGAAGGCGAGGTAGGTGACGACGATGGGGGGCGCCACACCCAAGTGGTGCTCGAGCTGGAAGCGTCGCCCCGGCGGGAAGTCGAGGTAGGGCCCCTCCCACGGCGACGTGGTGAAGGTGGTCCCGTCTGCGCTGACGCTGCCGGCGCCGTAGCGAACCGGATCCGAGTCCGTGGTGTTGCAGGGCGGGCTGCAGCCGGAGCCGACCAGCAGCCCGAGCACGCAGGCGAGCGGCGTCTTCGCCATCGCGCGGACTCTACGCGCCCACCCGCGGCGGTTCCAGCCCGGAGTCAGTTCCAGCCCAGGGCAACGATGCGCTTCGCGAGCGCCTCCGCCACCTCTTCGATGCGCGCCAGCTCCGTGGCCCGGAACGGGCGCGAGGCGCGGCCCACCTCGATCATCGCGCTCAGGCGGCCCTCCACCATCACGGGGACCATCGCCACGCCGCGCGGGCCCGGAAGGCAACGGGTCATGCGCCCCGCGATGTAGCGGCCGGCTTCACCCAGCCGCGGCTCGCCCATCACGGTGTGCCCCGCCTGCGCCGCGAGCAGCGCCGGATCGTTGGCGGCCAGGCGCTCGCCGAGCAGCACCTCGGCGTCGGGCCCGTGCGCGAAGCTGGTTACCGTGGCGCCGAGATCGACCCGCGGGATGTGCAGGAAGCCGACGTGGGCGCCGGACGCCGTCACCGCGGTGGACAGGGCCAGGAGCATCGCCTGCTCCGGATCCGTCGCGCTCTCGAGCACGCCCGCCGGATCGACGGCCACTGGGCGCATCGACGGAACCTTGGCGGGCTCGCTGTGCGCGCTGAGCTCCTCCGCCGTGGGCGGGGGCGGGGGCTCGTTGTGAGGGTTGCTCGCGCGCTCCTCGGCGGCAGCGCTCACCGCGGCCAGGTGCTGCACGGCCTCCTCGCGCTTCGCCGCGGAGAGCTGCTCCAGATCGTCGAGGCGGCGCCACACCTTCCAACTGTCGTGGCGCACGAACGCGCCGGCTGGGATGCGTCCCGACTCGACGCCACGGCGCAGTAGCTCGTAGCTGACGGGGCCGACGGCGGTGACGCCGTTGGTCACGAACCAGCGATCCATGCTCGAGATCTGCAGGCCGATGACCGGCTCCGGCGCCGGCGCGGGCTCGGACTCCGGCTCGGGTGCGGCGCAAGGATCCGTCTTCTCCGGCGCCGGCGGGCTGCTGGACTTGGTGGTCACTCGAACTTCCGATGACAACTGCATGAGCTTTCCCCCAACGGCAACTCCTCCCGAGCCCCTCGCTCGGGTGGTGCCGGACCGAGAAGACGGCCTGGCGAGGTAGCGCTCACGGAGCACGCGGCGCTCGTTGGAGGGCCGCGTTTCGCAAAGCCCTGCGCGTGTGTCAAGGGGCCCCCGTTCGACGCGGCGTGCCAAATGCGTGAATTCGTCGGGTTGGGCCCCAAGGTCCTCCCGTCCGGCAGGCCTCGGACTACGCTCTGCGGCGCGATGACCTCAGGCAAGGCGTGGCTCGTGGGTGCGGGTCCGGGCGACCCCGGCCTGATCACCGTGCGTGGGCTCGAAGCGCTCGGCCACGCAGACGTGGTGCTCTACGACGCGCTCGCGCACCCCTCGCTGCTCGAAGCCTGCCCGAACGCGGAGAAGGTCAACGTCGGCAAGCGCTACGGCGTCGAGAGCCCGTCGCAGGACAGCATCAACCAGCAGATCATCGAGCACGCTCGCGCCGGCAAGCGCGTGGTGCGCCTGAAGGGTGGTGATCCGTTCCTGTTCGCGCGCGGCTCCGAAGAGGCGAGCGCGCTGGCCCGCGCCGGCGTTCCGTTCGAGGTGGTGCCCGGGATCCCATCGGCGGTCGGGGCGAGCGCTTACGCAGGGATGTCGCTGACCCATCGCGATCTCTCGTCGAGCGTCACCATCATCACCGGCAGCGACAAGCTGGGCAAGGAGTGGTCGCCGGACGCCTGGAAGAAGCTGGCGACGGCCACCGACACCATCTGCGTGCTGATGGGCATGCGCCGCATCGCAGAGATCGCCGCCGCCATCGTCGAGGGCGGGCGCCCTGCCTCGACCCCCGCCGCGGTCGTGCAGTGGGGCGCGCGTCCAGAGCAGCGCGTGGTCACGGGCACGCTCTCCGACATCGCGAGCCGAGCGCGCGGCGCCGGCTTGACCAACCCCGCCGTGATCATCGTCGGCGAGATAGTGAGCCTGCGCAGCGAGCTGCGCTGGTTCGACAACCGGCCGCTGTTCGGCAAGCGCGTGCTCGTCCCCCGGGCCCCGCACCAGGCCGAGAGCACGGCTCACGCCATCCGCGAGCGCGCCGCGGAGCCGGTGGTGTTTCCGGTGATCGAGATCTGCGATCCGCCGGATCCCGCCCGGCTCGCCCGCGCGGCGGTCGAGGCCTCGAGCTACGACTGGGTGGTCTTTACCAGCGCGAACGGGGTCGAGCGGTTCCTTACCGCGCTCCGCGCCGGCGGCCGGGACGCCCGGGCCTTCGGCTCGGCGAAGGTCGCGGTGATCGGGCCGAAGACCAAGGCCTCGCTCGAGGCCCGTGGCATCGTGGCCGACCTGATGGCGGAGGAGTACGTCGGCGAGGCGGTGGGTCAGGCGCTCCTCGGCCAGGGCCCGGTTCGCCGCGTGCTGATCCCCCGGGCGTTGGTGGCCCGGGACGCGCTGCCGGAGATGTTGCGCAGGGCCGGCGCCGAGGTGGACGTGGTCGCCGCTTACGAGACCCGTCCGGTGTCGGCAGAGCGCGCCGAGAAGCTGCGCGCGCTGCTCACGAGCGGCGGCGTGGACGTGGTCCTATTCACCTCGGGCTCCACGGTCAGCTCGTTGTGCGAGCTCCTCGGGCCGGACGCCGCGGCGCTGCTCGCCAAGGTCACGGTCGGCAGCATCGGCCCGGTCACGAGCCGCGCGCTCGAAGAGCGCGGCGTCGCTCAGGACGTGACGGCTCGGAAGTACACGGTCGCCGGGCTGCTCGACGCCCTCGAGGCCCACTTTTCAGGACACCCGACCTGAACCTCCGTTGATCTCCCGACTAGGCAAGGCCTGGCCCTGGCGGGTACAGTGCCACGTTTTGGAGATCTCCTTCCCCCGCAGGTTCATCACTTCGCTCGGGGTCGCCCTCGGGCTGACCCTCACCTCCGCGTCGCTCGCCCAGCAGACCGACGAGGAGAAAAAAGCCCTCGAAGAGATCGAGAAGAAGGCGGCCGCCGAGAAGAAGAAGGCGCTGGAGAAGATCCGCAAGAAGGCCGAGGAGGACAGGAAGAAGGCCGAGGCCAAGGAGAAGGCCGACCTCGCCAAGAAGAAGAAGGACGAAGAGGCCGCTGCCAAGAAGGCGGAGCGCGAGAAGAAGAAGGAGGAAGAGCGCCAGAAGAAGGAGGGCAAACCCCCGGAGGAGCCGCCCCCTCCCCCTCCGCCTCCGCCCGCCGAGCCGACGCCACCGCCACCTCCACCGCCTCCGCCGCCCGCGGTGCGGCCCGCCGCGACGCCGGTGGAGAGTGTGGGCGCGGCGCGCTGGACCGGGGTCGGCTTCGTGCAACCCGGTGAGGCCGGGGCCGATGCTGGTGCCGCGGGTTCGAGCGGTGTCAAGGTTCCCGGCGTAGCGAACCTCGACAGCCTCTCCCTGGTCTGGATGCGCTTCGGCGCCAGCAAGGCGACCTTCAACCCCATCAACGACGACCGCACCGACGACGACACCGCCTTCGGCATGATCGACGCCGGGATGGGCGTGGGCGCGGAGTTCCGCAACGTGGGGCAACTCTTGATTCCTTGGTTCGACATCGACATCGGGATCCTGAACGGCAGCCGCAAAGAAGAGATCAACGGTCAAGAGACGGGCCGTATCTTCAAGGTCTTCTCCAACCGAGTGAGCGGCCTCTTCGGCATCGACTTCGGTCTGGCAGACTTCGTCTCGGCGGGTCCCTTCGTGGGCTACCGCATGGAGCTCTACTCCGTGTCGTTCCAGCCCGAGTCGAGCTACGAGTCCTCCGAGGCGGCCTTCCACACCGGTCTCCAGTACGGCCTGCACGCGCGCCTGCGCACCAAAGCCAAGCCCAAGGCGCCCTCGACCTTCTTCGCCGACGCGCGCTACGAGTGGCGCGCCGGCGAGTACCAGACCGCCAACTACGCCACGCTCCAGGTGGGCCTGCGGGCGGGCGTCGTCTACTTCACCGGCTGGTATGAGACGCGGCTCGGCTCCTCCGGCGAGTTCACACCGTCGGATGTCGCCGGCACCACCACCAACGAGTCCTTCGCCAACGCCACCGCAGCGTCTTCCCCCATCGAGCAACGCCTGGGGGGCGGGCTCATGATCGCCTTCTTCTGAGCGGGAGTGAGAACCATGCGACGAACGATCACCCTCTTCATCACCGCCGCCGCCTTCGCGGCGTGCGCCGGCCCCGCCAAGACCTTGAAGCTCTCCAGCTACACCTCGACCTCCGGCGACGAATCCGCCAACTGGAAGGGTCTCGAGCCCGGCAACAAGTACGTGCTCTACGCGCCGGCGGGCTCTTGCCAGGTTTCCGCGGCGGCCTCGCTCGGCGAGCTCGAGCAAGGCAAGGGCAGCCCCGTCGCCGGCACCCCCATGGGGACCAGCCTGAGCGTGATCGAGATCACCGACGCCTACGTGCGCACGGGCGGCGACTCGTTCGCGGCGCTCGAAGTGAAAGGGTCCGACGGCGGCAAGCAGTGGCTGAAGCTGCCCGCAGGCGCGTCCCACGGCTGCCTGCAGCCGGTGCCGCCCGGGCTCGAGGAGGCGCGGAAGCTGGTGGGCAAGCAGCTGATGTTCACGCCCTGGGCGCCGAGCTGCACCGAGGTGCAAGCGGCGGGGCGCGCGCCGGCGGCGATGCTGGTGGACGCCGAAGGTGACGTGGCGCTGAAGGTCGAGGGCCTCGGGCTCGGTCCCGGCAGCGCCGTGGCCAAGGCCGCCGGCAAGACGGGCAACCAAGTCTGGGCGAACCTCGGCAACGGCGCGCTCGACGTGCGAGTGGACGTGCTCACCAAGTGCTTCTCGGCGGTCGGCTCGGACGGCGCCACGCGCCCGAACGATCCGTTCGCGTTCCTGCGCCTGCCGGTGACGCGCTGCGAGGAGGACTCCGACGACGGCAAGCCCCACGTGGAGTGCCGGACCACCGTCGGCGTGTGGGAGGGCGTCATGAACGACACCGCCGTCGAGCTCCGCAGCGTGCGCCGCACCCTGGGCGCGGTGCACTTCCTCGAGGGCAAGCTGGTGAACGGCGCGCGCTACGCCCGCACGGTGGTGGCGGTGAGCGTGGGCAGCGCGCCGGATTCGCGCCGCCAGCGCCTGTACGCCGCGCTCACCCCCGCGATGCAGAAGGCCATGGCGCGGGACGCCGGCGGCGTCCGCGTCACGACGGCGGGCGCCAGCGATGCCACCTACAGGATCGGCGTCGAGCTCGCGGAGATCAACATCGGGGAGCTCCAGACCTCTGAGGTGCCGCAGACCACGAAGTACAAGGTGCGGGACGAGACTCGCGACAACCCGGACAAGCCGGCGGCTCGTGAGCGCGTGGCCACCGCGCGCAGCACGCTCAGCACGGCAGAGTCGGACTACCAGACGCGGAAGGCCGACTTCGACCGGCTCAAGCGCGAGGCGAGGGCGGAGTGCGACCGCATCGCCTCCGAGCAGAAGGACGCCTGGGCGCGCATCGCGGCCGGCACCGGCTGCGCCGCCGCGGACGCGCTGATCCAGCCCAGCGACTCCGACGTGGTGGCGGCGCGCAACGAGCTCAGCGCCGCCGAGACCGAGCTGGCCAAGATGCCCGACACCATCACGGTGCCGATCATGGCCGACTGGACCTACACCAAGAAGCTGTACTCGCGCTCGGTGACCAGCACGCTCAGCATCTCGCTCCAGCCGGCGGACGCGCCGTCGCCGAAGACCTTCCAGACGCCGCTCCAGTACACCTGGCAGGACTACGAGGTGCAGGCCGACGCCGCGCACAACGTGCAAGGGCACGCGCCGGACCGCGGTCCCATCGACAACGCCGAGGGGCTCGTGCCGTACATCGCGGCGGCCGCCAGCTCGGCCATCGCGACGCGCTTCCGGGCGGCGATGGCCGAGGCGCAGATCGAGGCGGCGCGCCGGGCGATGGCCGCGGCCGGTCTCGAGGCGAGCAAGCCGGGCTTCGAGACGGTGGACGCGCTAGCCTACGACACCGTGGGCAAGCGCCTGGAGAAGCCGCTCTTGCGGGGCAGCTCGACGCTCGCGCAGGGCAAGGCGCTGCCGCTGCCGGCGGACGCGCTCAGCTTGAGCGCGGATCAGTGCGTGTTGGCCGTCGCCGCGGGCACGGCGGAGAACCCTCTCGCGCTGGCCATCCGCACCGGGGACCGCGCGTTCGCCGACACGCGAGAGGGCGGCTTCGCGGTGGTCGAGTTGTGCCAGCCGGAGCTTGCCGGCGGCAAGGTCCCCAGCATCGAGGTCTCGAGCAAGTCGCCGGGCGCGGTGAAGTGGACGCTGTTCCGCACCCGCGCCGCGGCAGGAGGTGGCTCGTGAAGCGCGCTCTCTTCGCGTCACTGATCGTGGTGCTGCTCGGCTGCGAGGACTCCGGTCCCGTGCCGTTCACCGGCAAGAACCTGTTCGGCAGCGGCGCGTCTCCCGGCGGCGGCGGCTCGAGCAGCGCGAGTTGCGAGAGCCTCTGCTCCCAGTTCATCTCGAAGTGTGGTTCGGCGTCGCCTTCGAGCTGTTCTACGCTGTGTGACGCCTACAGCGTGTCGCAGTTCCAGTGTGCGCTAGGTACCAGCTGCGGCTCCGCTTCGCAGTGCTTTGGTTCCGGCTCCGGCGGCTCAGCCGGTTATGGCGGTTCGAGCGGTTATGGCGGTTCGAGCGGTTATGGCGGTTCGAGCGGCTCTGGCGGCTATGCGGGGTCGGGCGGCACGAGCTCGTGCGCAGGCCATTGCGGCGAGAGCAACGCACAGCCTTCCGGATGCTACTGCGACTCGGTATGCGTGGCGAACGGCGACTGCTGTCCCGACTACCAGGTCTACTGCGAGTAGGCTGCGGCGGCGTCAGATCCGTCAGCTCCTTCCCAAGCCACCCGCCCGCCTACCCAGGTCGCCTCGACCCGGGCCTCCCCGAGCGCTCGCAGCGGATCCGCGCTCAGCACCACGAAGTCGGCGCGCTTACCCGGCTCCAGCGTGCCGCGGCTCTCGAGCTCGCCGCACACGCGGGCGGCTTCGCGGGTGTACATGGCCAGCGCTTCGGCCGGCTCGATCGCCTGGCCGGGGTCGAGCACGTCGCCGGACGCCGTCTTGCGTGTGATCGCGCTCTGCATGGCGGCGAGCGGATCGAAGTCGATGACCGGCGCGTCCGAGCTGCCGGCGACGCACGCGCCGGCGTCGAGCAGCGCACGCAGCGGCATGGTGGCGAACGTCTTCGGCATACGCACCAGGTCCATGGCCGGCAAGCGCAAGAACGCCGGCTGAACGACCACGGAGATGCCCGCGTCGGCGATCCGGCGCGGCTGATCGGGGCGCAAGAACGAGGCGTGCTCGATGCGCGGCGCGGGCACGTCCCTTTGCCGGCTGCGGGCCGCCATCACCGCCGCCAGCACCTCGTCGGTGGCGGCGTTGCCGATGGCGTGCATCGCCAGCGAGAACCCAGCGTCCGTCGCCCGCGCCACGAGCTCGCGGGCCTCTCTGCCCTCCAGGAACGAGAAACCCGTGCGCCACTGCCCGGCCATGCGCCTCGGCCCGGTGTCGGCCATGGTGCGGAGCACGTCCCAGCGCCGCGCGCGCAGCGCACCCCGCAGGCCCGAAAGCGACAGGCGCACGATGTCGGCGCTCGACGCGCAGATTGCGCAGCGGTTGGCGCCGTCGAAGATCAGCTTCAGCGGGCCGACGCGGTAGCGGTCGCCGCCCTCGCCGGTGCGCGGGCCGCGCTCGACGACGTCCCAGCCCGGGCGGAGATAGCCGAGCTCCGAGACCGGCATCGCGGTCACGCCCACGCGCAGGCGCCCCTCGGCGAGCGCGCGGCGGTAGAGCGCGTCCATCTCCGAGGGCACGGTGGGATCCGCGACGTGGGTGACGCCCACGCGGAACAGCTCTTCTTGCGCGGCGTCGAGCCGGGCGAGCACCGCGTCGGCGGAGCGCGCCAGTCGGTCCGGAACGCCCAGGCGCTCGACGGGACACAGCGCTGCCTCGACCAACCGCCCCGTCAGCCTGCCGCGTCGGTCGCGCTCGTGGCTGCCGCCGGGTGGCTCCGGGCTCGTGTCGTCGATCTTGGCGAGCGCGAGCGCGCGGCTGCTCGCGACGAGCTCGTGGCAGCTGTAGTGGAACAACAGCACCGGGTGCTCCGGGCAGGCCGCGTCGAGCTCCCAGCGAGTCGGGTGGCGGCGCTCCGCCAGCTCGAGCTCGTCGTAACCCCAGCCGACGACCCACGCGCCGCGCTCGAGCTTTGCGGCCGCTTTGGCCAGGCGCGCGAGCAGCGAGTCGATGTCGGCTGCGGCGGCGGGCCGGCAGTCGATGCCGGTCTCGAGCGCGCAGCGCATCGACAGGTGGTGGTGCGCGTCCACGAACCCCGGCACGACGACACGGGTGCCCAGATCGACTCGGGTCGCCCCCGGAAAGCGCGCGGCGAGCTCGTTCCGGGCGCCCACCGCGACGACACGTTCCCCCTCCAGCGCCAGGGCGTCGCCCGTCCCGGCCGCTAAGGTGTGGATCGTCTTGGCGAATATGAGCCGCATCGGGGTCCGCAGATGCTGCGCCAGGGTGCACCCTGCAAATGACGCCCGTCAACGCGGACTGTCCCCAAACCGACCAAAATGGGCGCCTGGGAGGCCGCTCACATGTTCGAATCGCGCCCGGTTGCCTTGTCGCTTCTGCTCGGTCTGACTCTCTGGGGCGGGGCGAGCTGTAGTCAGCGCGACGTCGAAGCGGAGGGTAGCTACTACGACCGCAAGATCTCGCCCATCCTGACCGGCTCGTGCGTGGTCAGCCCGACGGGCTCGCAGTGTCACATCGTCGCCGACGACCGCGGCAACGCCCTCGGCAACCTCGACGTGACCAGCTACGAGATGGTCGCGAAGCGCAAGGACCTCTTGGCGAAGTACGGGCCCTACGGCATGCCCGCGCTGCTCGCCAAGGCCGTCTCGCCGCAGATGCTGAAGCTGACGCACTACGACGGGCAGGACGTCCTGATCCAGACCGACATCCCGCACGCCGGCGGCTCGATCCTGGACACGGGCTCGGCGGGCTTCCGCACCATCTTGGCCTGGCTCGAGCGGGGCGCGACCAAGAACAACGCGGCGCCGAAGCAGCCGGAAATCGAGCGCGACCCCTGCGTCGAGAGCATCGGCACCGACGCGCTCTTCGACAAGACCAAGGACCCGACGAACCCCGACTACCAGCTCTTCCTCGACAAGGTGAACCCTTGGCTGGTGAAGAACTGCGCGGCGGGGAACTGCCACGGCACGACGGAGGCGGCGTTTCCGATCTCCTGCGGGAAGACCGACGAGCAGAAACGCTGGAACTACTTCTCTGCCAGCGACTACGTCGCCGTCTCGCCGCAGTTCAGCGAGATCCTGACGCGGCCGCTGAACCCCGCCTACGGCGGAGTGTACCACCAGGGCGGCTGGGTCTTCGACTCCACGAACGACGACGACTACAAGACCGTGCTCGACTGGGCGACGCAGCACGGCGGCCCGACCAACATCCCGACCGATCCGGGCTTCGACTTCTTCGCCCGGCGCGTGCAGCCGATGCTGGTCAAGCGCGGCTGCGTGCTGCTCGGCTGCCACTCGTCGCCGGTGTTCAACGAGTTCCGACCGCGCCCGCCCAGCGGCGGGCACTTCGGCATCGCGTCCAGCCGGCACAACTACCACGACGTGCTGAAGCAGGTCGCCATCGAGTCGCCGGATCCGAACGCCGGTCGGCTGATCCGCAAGAACCTCGAGCCCGGTCCGGGCAACCCCGGCATTCGCCACCGCGGCGGCCCGCTCTTCGCCCTGGGCGGCGACCCGAGCGCGTGCGATCTGCAAGCCGCCGAGACCGGTCCGCTCGACGAGCAGACCCCCTATTGCGTGCTGGTGGCCTGGATCGCCAAGGAGCGCGCGGAGCGCCTGAAGAACCTCCCGCCGCTGTCGGGCATCGTCTACGTGAAGCGCGCGCCGCTCGGCCAGCCGGAGACGATGCAAGACTGGGAGACGTACCGGCCCGGTGCGGATCTGCGCTGGGTGGACGCCTCCCTGGACGCGAACGGAGCCATCACCAGCGGCGGTGGTGACGCCAGCCTGCTCGGCGGCTGCGGCCTGAACGCGACGACGGCCGACGTGCGCCGCCCGATGGTCTCCTGGGACGGCAAGAGGATCGCGTTTGGAGCGCGGAGCGCCGCCAGCGAGCCCTACAAGGTCTACGTGATGAACGCCGACGGCTCGGCCTGCGCGCCGGAGCCGATCATCAACGCGCCGCCGACCGACAATACCGGCGCCCCGGTGCCCGACAACGGAGAGCTGATCCACAACTTCGATCCCGCGTTCGCGCCCGATGGCGGCATCGTGTTCACCTCCAGCCGCGGCAACATCCTGGCGGGTCACATGTTCCCCGGACCGCAGCGCTCGGCGGCCGACCCTTCCAAGCTGAACGCGAACCTGTACGTGCTCGAGAAGGGAAAGATCCGCCAGGTGACGTTCCTGTCGAACCAGGAGATGTACCCGGCGTTCAAGATCAACGGGCAGCTCTTGATGACCACCGAGAAGCGGACGCCCGGCTTCTACCAACTCGCCGCGCGACGCATCAACCTGGACGGCGGCGACTACCACCCGCTGTTCGGGCAGCGCGCGCACTTCGGTCACCTCCAGCTGACGGAGACCTCGCAGCTGCTCGACCAGAACTTCGTCGGCATCGCCAGCGACCGCGGCGCCGCGAACCTGGCCGGCGCCCTGGTCGTCATCAACCGCTCCATCGGTCAGGACAACGTCAGCCAGAACCCTGACGACTACGCGGAAGATCCGGACGCGCTCGAGTACGCCAAGACGCCGTTTTATCAGCGCTCGCTCACCAACGTCGATCCGGCGGCGACCGGTCGCGTCGGCCAGCCGACGCAGGGCGCCTACCGCAACCCGTCGCTCTTGCCGAACGGTGACATCCTGGTCAGCTACGCCGCGAACGTGGTCGATCTCGGCAACTTCAGCGGCAACTTCGACGTGGTTGCGGTGGATCCGGCCACCGGACAGCGCACGCCGCTGCCGGGGCTGTCCGACCCCGCCGCCGACGAGATCTGGCCGGTCGCGGTGTTCGGTCGCATCGATCGCGGCGTCTTTCGCACCACCCCCGGCGGCGACTCGGTGTTCCACGGCGTGGTCTACCAGGAGGACGACGATCAGAAGCGCACCGATCGCTTCCAGCTCAACATCGTGGACTTCCCGATGATCGCCGCGATGCTGTTCCAGAGCACGCGCTCGGGCCGTCACGTGAACACCGAGATGAAGTCGTTCGAGGCCTGGGCCAGCGTGCCGCCGAACATAAAGAGCTTCGCCGAGGCGAGCCCGAACGTCGCCGAGGACGAGTACGGCAAAGTCTGGGCGTACCGGGTCAAGGTCGGCACGGTGCCGCTGCTAGCCGACGGCTCGGTCAAGGTGCAGGCGCCGGCGGGCTATCCCGTGGTGCTCGCGGTGGAGCAGCAGCTCAAGGGCGACACGAAGCCCACGCTCCACCACCAGCGCGAGGAGCTCCAGTTCTACCCGGGCGAATGGCTGACCTTGTCGTTCCGGCGCGAGGTGTTCAACAACTTCTGCGGCGGCTGCCACGGTCCGACCACGGGCAAGGAGTTCGACGTCTCGATCAAGCCCGACATCATCAGCCACGCCTCCAAGTCCGACCAGCGGAACGCCAAGCCCCTGGACGCCGCCTCGGGCTTCAAGCCCGAGACCTTCATGGGGCCGCCGTATCCCTGAAGCTCGAAGCGCCGCCCGAGCCGTGGCATCCTGACCGGATGAGGCGATTCGGTGCGGTGGACACGTATGCCCGGTGGCTGTTCGCGGCGCTCGGCGTGGCGGTGCCGGCCTGCGGCGGTGACAGCGAGAGCGGCGGCAGCGGCAACGCGCACCCCTGCAAGGACCCGCAGCCGCTCCTGGTGAACGGGCAGCCCACGGGGGTGGAGAGCTGCGGCCCGGGGGCGGTACGACGGCGCGAGGCACTGACGTGTCCGGAGGCGATGCCCCGGGTGAACCCGTGCACGGCCACCAACATGAACTGCTCCGCCGACGCGGACTGCAACGCCGGGCCCCACGGCTACTGCGCGTTCAACCAGGGAGGCGGCGGCGCGCCGTCGTCCTGCAACTGCAACTATGGCTGCACCAACGACAGCGAGTGCGCCGACGGACAGCGCTGCTTGTGCGGCGATCCCGTGGGTCGCTGCGTGCCCGCGACGTGCAGCACGTCGAGCGACTGCCAGAGCGGCTTCGACTGCGTGACGCCGGTGGGGGCGTGCTCCGCGCCCAGCCTGAACTGCCAGACCAAGGCGGACGAGTGCTCGAGCGACGACGACTGTCCCACCACGGGCTACTGCGGGGTCGGGACCGACGGCCAGCGGGTCTGCACCATGAATGGCTGCGCGGGCCTCGGCCGCCCGTTCCTGGTCGAGGGCGCGGCGCGCCTGGCCGAGGTCTGCGGGCGGCGCGACTACGCGAAGGCGGACGCGCCCTCGCTCGCCGGACTGACCCGAGCCGAGCGGTTGATCCTCGCCGAGCACTGGACCCGGGTGGGCCTGATGGAGCACGCCTCGGTGGCCGCCTTCGCGCGCTTCACGTTGCAGCTCCTCGCGCTCGGCGCGCCCGCCGAGCTGGTGCGCCAGAGCTGCGGGGCTCAAGCGGACGAGACGGAGCACGCCGTGCTCGCGTTCGCGTTCGCGAGCGCCTACGCCGGGAGCCCGCTGGGCCCGGGGCCGCTCGACATGAGCGGCGCGCTGCCGCCGCTCGACGCGCGGCAGGTGCTCGGCGACGTGATCCGCGAGGGTTGCATCGGCGAGACCCTGGCTGCGGTGGAGGCCGAGCACGGCGCGGAGCACGCCGCCGATCCAGCGGTGCGCGCGGCGCTGTCTGGCGTCGCGCGGGACGAGACTCGCCACGCCGCGCTCGCCTGGCGCTTCGTCGGCTGGCTGCTCGATGTCCAGCCCGAGCTTCGCGCATTCGCCCGGGCCGAGCTCGCGCGGGCCGCCGCCGAGGTGCGCGCCCACACGCTGCCACCTGCTCGGGACGGCGCGGAGAAGAAGCGCGCGCTCGGCATGATCGACGAGCGCGAGCGAGCTGAGCTCCGGCGCGACGCCCTCGAGCGAGTGGTGGCGCCCGCCGCGACGGCGCTACTGGGCGCGCCGTCGGAGCGGACCTGCGCGCCCGCGTGACGAGCAGGGACCATGGCCCGCTGCGCGCACTGCGACGAGACCATCCACTACGGCAGGTACTGGTTGGGCGTTCTCCGCAACGCGGGCCGGAACATGACCAGCCGCGCGCGGCTTTTGCCCATCACGACCTGTGGCCACTGTGGAGAGGACAACGTGCAGCGGACGCCCTACGCCATCCTCCAGCTCGTGACGTACGTGGCCACGATCGCCCTGCTCTTCGTCACGGGCGTGGGGCAGAGCGCGACGCGAGGCACGCTCTTCTTCTACGTGTTCGGCCCGTTCTTCGTCATCGATGGCCTGTGGTGGACGTTCGTCGCCCGGCTCCGCCGCTTCGACGACTGAGCGGCCACTGCAAGAAAGTACTGTCGTGGCCCGAGCCCAGGTGTGAGCGAGCGCTGTGGCTCCGGTGCAACGAAACCGCCGGGCTCGGGCCGATTTCGGCCGAAACGCTCCGGCACGAGCCTTGCGAGGAGTCTCCAACGAGCGCGAACGGCGCTCGCAGGAGGTCCACATGCTTTCGAGGTACTTCACCGCTTCCATTCTGTCTGCAGGTCTATTCGCGCTGGGTTGCAGCGCGAGCCGCGACGTCGAGGTGACCGGTCAGGTCAGCGCGGCCTCGGCCCAGGGAGAGATCGTGCTCGAGTTCTTCGACGTGAACGGCAACGAGAAGACCAGCGTCCACACCGCGAAGGCGGAAGCGGACGGCTCGTTCAAGGCGACGGTCTCCGTCGAGGGCGACGAGCTCCTGGTCCGCGCGCTGGCGGACGCCGACGCCGATGGCGCGTGCAGCGACGGCGAGCAGTGGGGCGAAGCCACCGCGAAGATCGAGGACGACAAGGTCGAGCCCATCACCATCGCGCTGAGCTCCGCCGCCTGTCCCAGCGAGTAGCTCCCCGAGCCGGCTCGGGCGGCGGTGTTTGCCGGCCGCCCGAGCACGCTTGGCAAAGCCCCCGCTCCGTGCGCTGATCGCGCAGGCATGGGCTCGCGCTTGCTCGACCTTCGCATGGCCGATGGCAGCCGCCACTTCGGCGAGCTCCCCGAGACTTCCGACTGGGAGCGCCTTCGCGACGCGGTGGCCGAGCTGCCGGGCGCGCGCCTCACTCGCTGCCTGACCGACGGGGTGACCGAGGTCTGGCTCGACTTCGACCTCGGCGGCGCGAGCTTCTCCGTCAACAACCAGCACGGCTCGTGGTGGTTCTTCGTGTCGGAGCCGGCTTGCCCGGACCCGGTGCTGCTCCAGGTGCTGGACCACTTCGAGGAATCGCTCTGGCCCCACGCCGCGCGCGCGCGGGCGGCGGGCCCGCTGTCGGCCGGGAGCCTGCGGGTCGTGGTCTACGAGGCGAGCGGCCGAGTGAGCACTCGAGACTTCGACAGCCCAGACGACGCCAGGCGCTACGCCGACGACGCGGCTTCGGAGGCGGAGGATGGCGTCGTGCTTTCGTTCGTCTTCGACGCGAGCTTCCGCCAGATCTGGACCGGCAAGCACTACTGAGAGCGTATAGTGGGCGGATGCGCGCTCCCGCGACCCTGCTCGGCATCGTCGTTTTCGCCTCCATCGCGTCAGTCGCCGAGGCCAAGGAGTGGTTCGTCGCGCCCGGAGGCTCGGGCAACGGCGACGCGGCCACGCCCTTCGGCAAGATCCAGCAGGGCATCGACGCGGCGCAGCCGGGCGACTTCGTGACGGTCGCCGCCGGCAGCTACGCCGAGGCGCTGAAGACTGTGCGTGACGGCAACGCCGCGAGCCCCATCACCGTGCGCGCTGCCTCCGGGGCCAAGGTGGACGTGACGCTCGGCGCCACGCTGCTCCGGGTCGATCACGCCTACTTCGTGCTCGACGGCTTCGTGCTCGACGGGCAATACGCGAGCTTCGACCTGGTGGACGTGAACGACGGCGCGACCGGGCTCCTGATCACGAACACCGAGATCCGCCGCGCCACCAAGGACTGCGTGGACATGGCCGGTCCCGCGGACGTGACGCTGGACAGATGCCTGATCCACCACTGTCTGAACGCCGCCGGCGGTCAGACCGACGCCCATGGCGTAACCGGCGGTCCGGTGAAGAACCTCACGATCCGCGACACCGAGATCCACACCTGCAGCGGCGACTCGATCCAGTTCGACCCGGGGCGGGAGCTGCCGGGCTGGAGCGACATCCTGGTCGAAGGCTGCAAGCTGTGGACGGGGCCGCTCGCTTCGGCGGAGAACGGTTTCGCGGTAGGAGCGGTCCCGGGCGAGAACGCCATCGACACCAAGACGAACCCGGCCGCGCCCCGCGCCAAGCTGACCGTGGTGAACACCAGCGCCTGGGGTTTTCGCGGCGGGTTCATCTCGAACATGGCGGCGTTCAACCTGAAGGAGAACATCGACGCGGTGTTCGATCGCGTCACGGTCTTCGACTCGGAGATCGCCTTCCGAACCCGCGGCCCCGGCAGCAACGGCGGCGCCTGGGTGCGCATCCAGAACGCCGTCGTCTACGACGTGGACAAGGCCGTGCGCTACGAGGACGACATCGAGAAGCTGGCGGTGTTGAACGCGACCTTCGGCGGCGACGTGCTGGCGGCGTTCCAGGCGGCGAGCAGCGGCGCCACCAAGCCCGACGTCCGAAACCTGTTGGTCTTGGGCGGGAGCCTGCCCGCGCAGGCGACTGCGGCCTCCAACCTCGCCACCACCGCGGCGGCGTTCGTGGACGCCAGCAAGCACGACTATCACCTGGTCGCGGGCTCCCCTGCGCTGGACAAGGGCGAGACCATCGCCGAGGTCGCCCTGGATCGCGACGGCACGAGTCGGCCCCAGGCCGCGGCCTACGACGTCGGCGCGTACGAGCACTGCACCGGGGCGAGCTGCGGGGGCGGCGCGGGCAGCGGCGGCGCGGGCAGCGGCGGCGCGAGCAGCGGCGGCGCGAGCAGCGGCGCGCAGCAGCGGCGGCGCGAGCAGCGGCGGCGCGAGCAGCGGCGGCGCGAGCAGCGGCGCGCGAGCAGCGGCGGCGCGAGCAGCGGCGGCGCGAGCGGCAGCGGCGCGAGCGGCGGCAGCGGAGACAGCGACGACGACGGCGGCTGCGGCTGCCGCACGTCGCCGACCCGAAGCACGCCCCTCGAGCTCGCGCTGGGCCTCGGCGCCCTCGCCGCGTGGCGTGTGCGCCGGCGTCAGACGCGGGTCGAGCGCTGAATTAGCAGAAGACTTCGAAGTCGGCGTGCCCGACGGCGAGGCGACCGCCATCGTCGACGACGAGCACGTGACCACAGGCGAGCTCGCCCTCCTGGCTCTCGAAGGCCAGGTAGAAGTGGCCGCGCCACGCGCCGGGCGGCGCCGAAGTCTTCACGAAGCGCGGATCGGGCGCCTGGGGTATCGGGCTCACCTTGGCGCGCGTCGGACGCCAGCCGGGGACGTCGGCCACGAGCACGCTCGCGACCTCGCCCCACGCGCGCTCGAGGCCGAGCGGACCGAGGCGCGCGCGAAGCTCGGCGGAGCCGTGCGCGTCGGCGCCGGCCCAGTCGCCTGCTACCACCGCGTCGGCGAACATCTGCGCGAGCTGGGTCGGGTTGGTCATCTCGTGATCTTTCGGTGCCGTGGGAGGCTGGAGCGAGCGCTCCCTCAATCCTTGCAGCAGATCACGCCGCCCTGGCCGGGCCCGGCCTTGGTGATGACCGCGGCCTCGCTCAGCGACTGTGCGCTCGTGCCACAGGACCACGGCGGCGCCGCTGCGCAATCCGAGTAACGCAACCACCGGTTCAGCGGCGTGCAGCTCACCGGCGCCGCGTAGCCGATGGACCCACAGCCGGTCGGGTTGTTGTCCACCGGCGGCGGGGCGCACGTTCCGCCGTCGGTCTGCGCCTGGCGCGTGAGCCAGAAGCCGGTGACGGCGTCCGCGGCGCAGCCCTGGTTGCCGCTCGCCAGCGCGACGTCGAGCGCGCTCTTGCACACGTGCCAGCCCGCCGCGCAGAGATCCTCCACGCTGCAGCCGGTGCCGTTCGGGTTGGGGCCGTCATCACCGCCCTGACGGCCGCAGGCCGGCTGCTGCGACGCGGCCGTAGTGGTCCCGGGCACCTGGAAGCCGCCCGCGCAACCGGCGATGTTGGGGAACTTGGCGGCGTCGGCGAAGGCTTCGCGGTGGCCATCGGCGCAGCCCGTGGGCGTCGGGGTCCCGCCGGTGCCACCTGTCGAGGTGGTTCCGCCCGTGGAGGTGGTGCCACCCGTCGAGGTGGTTCCGCCCGTGGAGGTGGTGCCACCTGTCGAGGTGGTTCCGCCGGTGGAGGTGGTTCCGCCCGTTGAGGTGGTACCGCCGGTGGAGGTGGTACCGCCGGTGGAAGTGGTGCCACCGGTGGAGGTGGTACCGCCGGTGGAGGTGGTTCCACCCGTGGAGGTGGCGCCCCCCGTGGAGGTCGTGCCGCCAGTCGCGGTGGTGCCCGCGGCGCCCCCGGGTTGCCCTGCGGCGCCGCCCGCACCGCCGGAGCCAGAGAACTCCACCTCGGAGTCTCCGCCGCATGCCGTCAGTAGTCCCCCCAACGCGATCCAGCCGAGCAGGCCCCTGCGTTGCGACATCCGCTCAGGATAGCTCGAACCCGTCTCCGAGCGCAAAGCTGGTCTCAGCAGGGTTCCATGTCGGCGAGCGCTGCCACCATGCGAGCGCGCACTCGCTCGGCGAGCTCCAGCGTGTGGCGCTCGCCGAGTCCGTCGGTGCTCTCGGGCTCGAGCACGCGCACGCGGATGTCGGCGCGCTCCTGGAACACCAGCGAGTGCTTCGGCAAGAGCTCGCGCGCTCCCGCGATGACCACCGGCACGACGGGGCGACCGTGTTCTATCGCCAGCCTGAAGGCGCCCAGCTTGAACCGGCCGATGCTGCCGTCGTCGCTCCGCGTGCCCTCGGGGAAGAGCGCCACCGAAACGCCCCGGTCGAGCCAGTCGCCGAGTCGGTCGAGGGCCTCGGCGCCGCTCCGTCGGTTACCGCGCACCACCGGCACCTCGCCTGCGATGCGGAGCGCCCAGCCGAACACCGGCACCTTGAACACGCTCTGCTTGCCCAGGTACTTGGTCGGATGATCGAGGAAGCACATGGCCATCAGGTCGGCAAAACTCTGATGGTTGACCACCAGCACGTAGGGGCCGCCGCGCGCGAGGAGCTGTTTGCCCTCGACGTGCACCGTCCAGAACGGGTTCACCCCCATCAGCACGCGCGCGATGCGCCGGAAGTACCAGTCCGAAATCGCGCGATTCGGGTCCACCAGCACCAAGGGGTACCCCAGGACCATGGGCGGCACGCCGACCAGCACCACACCGGCGAAGCCGGCCCAGGTCAGCGCGGAGCGGGCGATGTCGCGCGCGCGTGGCACGCTTCGGATGGTATACGATGGGCGTGACACGGTGCGCGTTCTCGGCTTTCTGACGATTCTCGCTGCGCGCGTCCTCCGGTGGCGCACCGCCGGCGCGAGCATGCGCGTAGTGGGGGCCAGTCTCCTCGGGCTCGGCGTCGCCCTGAGCTGCGTCGTGGACGAGAGCTTCGACGACGCGCAGTTCCTGTGCGACCCCAAGGGTGGAGCGGACGAGTGCCCGGAAGGACTGAGCTGCTCGCTCGACGGTCGCTGCCGCCACTCGCCCGCGACACCGGATGGCGGCACCGGCGGCAAAGACGGCAGCACCGACGGCAGCTGCTTCCCGACCACTTGTTCGACGCTCGCGCCCAAGTGCGGCGACCTAGACGACGGTTGCGGCAGCACGCTGAGCTGCGGCTGCGCGGCGCCCTACACCTGCGGCGGCGGCGGCAAGCTCGGCGAGTGCGGCTGCACCAAAGCGCAGTCGCAGACGCGCGCGGCGGACGCGGTCTTCGAGGCGAAGATCACCGGCAACGTCGCCTGGACGAACCTGAACGACGCGATGCTCTCCGACGACAAGTGGGCGAGCACAGCGGCGCCGCTCGACGCAGGCAAGACGACGAACCAGCTCAAGGCGTCGGCCTTCGGCTTCTCGTTGCCCGCCAACGCGAAGGTGCTCGGCGTCGTGGTCTCCATCGAGCGCTCGGCGTCCGGATCGGCCACGGCGCTGAAGGACCAAGACGTGCGCGTCCTGGTCGCGGGCGTGCCCCTCGCCACGAACGGCGCCAAGACCGCCGCGTGGCCCAGCGCCGACGCCGCGGCAGAGTACGGCTCGCCGAGCGAGCTTTGGGGCGCGAGCGCCATCTCCAAGACGGACGTCGAGGCTGCGGACTTCGGCGCGCTCCTGACCGTCACCGCGAGCGCGGCTGCCACGCCACGGGTGGACGCCATCTCGATGACCGTGCACTTCGAGGATCCCGCCTGCCCGAACTGAGCGCTCGATGAGCCCGTACCGCAGCAACGCCGCGTACATCCGCGCCGACTCGCTGGAGCAGCTGTTCGCCGCGCGGTCCAACCTGAAGTCCGAGGACGGGCTCGGCCTGTCGTACCGATTCCTGCCGTGGAAGCGCCATGTGTTCGTGGTCGGCTACCAGCCCGAGTCCCTGCCGCGATTCCTCGAGCAGATCGGGCGCCTGGGACCCGTCAGCGTGGACGTCCTGCGCTCCGACGAGATCACCGCGGGGCGTTACATCATCGAAGGCACCTGGATCGTGCGCCACCTACCCACCGACGAGGGTGCTCGCGGCGAGGTGCGCGGCATCGACCAGCTCGAGCGCGCCCAGGCCGCTCACCTCCGGGTCGCCGGCGTGCGTTTCGGATTGGGCGAAGGCCAGCTGCGCTTCGAGGTCTCGGGCTTCGAGCTCGACGAGCTCGCGCAGCGCTTTCGCGACACCTATCCCTGGGAGCGCCTGGGCCTGCCGCCGCTCACCGGACGGGAGTGGTTGGTGCTGGATCGACCGGGGTAGTCAGTCCGCGCTCGCGTCACCCGCGTCGCTCGCGTCGCTCGCGTCGCTCGCGTCGCTCGCGTCGCTCGCGTCACTCGCGTCGCTCGCGTCGCTCGCGTCGGCGCCGCCGTCGGAGGGACACAGCGTGTGGAACTGGGTCTGAGCCCAGGCGCCCGCCTGGCACTCGAAGACGTCGCAGCACGCCCAGGTCCCGCTGCCGCAGCTCGTGCACTTCTCGAACTGGATGGCGCACGCCGTTCCGACCTTGGGATAGCCGTCCGCGCAGGTCGTGCCCTGCGCACCGCCCGAGCCGCTGCCGCCGGAGGCACCGTTGCCGCCGCCGCCGTCGTCGGAGCCGCAGGCCGGGAAGGAGACCAGGGTGAGCAGGACCAGGACGGCGAGAGCGCGCTGCATGGACTGGCGCGGAGGATAGCCGATCTGCGTTGGATCGAGCCGCGCGATGTGCTCGAGTGGGCGGATGCGAGTCGTGGCGACCCTAATGGGGCTGGCTCTGCTCGGCTGCGGCGACCCGGAAGCGCGGAAGGTCACCGACCGCTTCCTGGGCGCGCTGAAACAGTCCGACTACCGGGCTGCCTACGCCGAGCTGCACAGCGACGCGCGCACCTTCGTGCCGAACGAGGGAGCCTTGCAGAACATCATCGAGAAGAAGGGCAAGGTGATCACGGACTGGAGCCGCAACTGCAGCTCCGGCGGCAAGGGCGTCGATCGCGGCGGCTACAACTTCTCGTCGACCACCAAGAGCCTGTTCCAGAAGGACGTGAGCGTCACCGTGGGCGTGGAGCCCAAGCGCGAGAAGTGCAACGGGCCTCTGTTGATCGAGCTGCACCAGGAAGGCGGAGCCTGGAAAGTCCGCTCGTTCCGCTACTGACCCTTCCGCTTCCGCCGGTCCACGCTAGGATTTGCCGGATGTCGCTCACCCGCCGCCGCCTGATGCTCGGAGCCGCCGCCGCCGTGCCTCTCGGGGTGTGGGCGCTCTCCAAGAAGGACGAGCCCGCGCCCAGCGCCTCCCCCGAAGGGCCGCGCCGCTCCCGCGAGATCGAGCGTGTGGTCACCGCGCAGCGCACCAGCGACGGCGCCGGCGTCAACTTGAACCGCATCCTCGGCGGCCGCGAGCTCCCGATGCTCGACCCGTTCCTCCTGCTCGACGAGTTCGTCTCCGACAACCCGAACGACTACATCGCGGGCTTCCCCGATCACCCGCACCGCGGTTTCGAGACCGTCACCTACATGTTGCACGGCGCCATGGAGCACAAGGACAGCGTCGGCAACCGCGGCCGGCTCGGGCCCGGCACGGCGCAGTGGATGACCGCGGGGCGCGGCATCATCCACTCGGAGATGCCCAAGCAGGAGCGGGGCCTGATGTGGGGTTACCAGCTCTGGGTCAACCTGCCGAAGCAGAGCAAGTGGCGCGCGCCGCGCTACCAGGACATCCCCGCGGAGAAGATCCCCGAGCGCGACGTGGACGGCGCGCACCTGCGCGTCGTCGCGGGCAACGCGCAGGGCGTGACGGGTCCGGTGCAGGGCATCGACGTCGAGCCCCTGTTCCTGGACGTGGCGCTCACCAAGGGCGCGCGCTTCAGCCACGACCTGCCCGCCGCCCACACCGCGTTCGTCTACGTCGTGGACGGCGCGCTGCGCGTCGGTCCCTCGAAGCGCGAGCTCCGCCGCGGCCAGCTCGCCGTCCTCGCCCCCGGCGAGGTGTTCGAGGCGAGCTGCGATGCGGAGAAGGGCCGGGGCCTGCTGTTGGCTGCCCGCCCGCTGCACGAGCCGGTGGCGCGGCGCGGGCCGTTCGTGATGAACACCGACGACGAGATCCGCCAGGCGTTCGAAGACTACCGGTCAGGGCGACTGGTCGGCGGCTGATCGATTCCGCGGTATGCTCGGGCGTGTGAGAAAGCTGATCCTGATCGCGGGCTTCGGTCTCCTCGGTTGCGGCGACGACGCGTCGTCGAGCGCGGAGGTCGGCTCACCTTGTGTCGCAGGCGAGCAGGTAGCGTGCCCGTGTCCGGGGGGAGCACCGCCGGGTGCTCAGATCTGCGCGGCAGACGGCAAGAGCTTCGGCGCGTGCCTCGGCTGTGGCTCGGCGGGCGCGGGCGGCGGGGGCTGGCCCGACGGCGGTGCGGGCGCGGGTGGAACCTCCTCGACCGGCGGCGCCGGCGGCAGCACCGGCGGCGCCGGTGGTAGCAGCGGTGGCGCTGGCGGCTCCGGCGCGGTGGCTGGAGCGCCGAGCGGGCCTCCCCAGTCGAAGCCGCCCGGGCCTCCGCCCGACGGCTCGGCCGTCGTGAACGCCGTGGCGGCGGATCACCCCGACTGGCTCCAGGCCTCGTGCGTCGACACGGGCGGCGACAACCAGTTCCTGTTCGAGGTGGTGCGGCGCCTGCGCAAGCTCGACAACCGTTGGGGACTGAACTGGAAGCGCGGCAAGATCGGCGATCTGTCGCAAGACGTCGTCGACTACCACTGGGGCGAAGGCGTCAGCGAGAACAGCACCGACGTCTACATCATCGACATGATCACCGGTCACTGTGGCGCGAGCCCGAGCGCGGGCTGGATCGACGTGACGCAGGCGACGCTGGACGCCAACGAGATCGGGCGCTGGACGCTGGCCGGCCAGAACCTGTGAGCCGCGTCACGGCCCGAATTCGTACGCCCCGCGATCCCAGCTGCCGTCGGCGCCGCGCGTCTTGCCGTCGGGATCCAGGTCGAACGGCGCCGGCAGGCTCTTCCCAGGCTGGGTGGCTGCCTTCAAGTGGAGATCCGCGTCCAGCGGATCGACGTCGGCGTTGACGAACGGGCTGCCGCTCGCGACCTGTGCTTGGGTCTCGCCGGCGGCGCCCTCGTCGTCCTTGTCGCAAACGGGAGAGCAGCCCTCGACCCGGCGGTTCTCCGCGAAGTAGTTGTGGTCGTGGCTGACGCCCGCGAACGAGAAGGTGTTGGCGATGTTGTCGTACCAGATGTTGTTGAAGGCCCTGTTGTTCGTGCCTGCGTCGATGGCCAGGACCCCGACCGACGAGCCCGGCATCTTCAGGATCACGTTGCCGTGGAACTCGAGGTCGTCCATCGTCTGCTGGTTGGTGGAAGAAGCCTCGTTGTAGTAGCGAATCGTCGTCACGCTGCGCGAGAACACGTTGCCGTGGATCTTCCAGGCCTTGGAGGCGCCGGTGTTCACGCCGGCGAACACCGCCGTGCCGCCGATGCGATCCCAGAGGTTGTGGCGGATCACGATGTTCTCGTTGGTGCCGATGGAGGAGATGCCCTCTGCGTGCCAGTCGGAGCAGAACGGATCGCCGGCGCCGGTGCTGCGCACGTCGGCCAGGTAGCTCTTCTCGATCACGACGTCTTTCCAGTCGCCGATGTGGAAGGTGGGGCCGAAGGTGGTGTGGACCGAGACGTAGCGGAAGGTCAGGTCCGAGTTGCCCCCGGTGCCCTTCACGCCGTTGATGGGGTAGTCGTACTTCGCGCCGTGCGCGTGGACGTGAGCGACGGTCACGTGGGCCACGCCGGGCGCGAAGTCGATCAAGCTGCCGTTGTCCTTGCAGGCCGAGCCTTCGCGCACGATCTCGAAGCCGTGCCCGCTGTTCCAGGCGCCGGGCCCGCCGCCCTTCGCCCCCTCGAACAGCCAATGGGAGCTGCCGAAGGAGACGCTGGTGAAGCGCGCGACGCCGTCGCCGTAGTCCGCCTGCCAGCCGGTCTCGGTGCCGTGACTCTCCGACGTGGCCTTGCGCACCACGACGAGCTCGGTCCCGTTGGGCGCCGTGTCGAAGTCCGCGCTGCCGTAGTCGCCGTCCGCCATCAGGTACACGAGCCCGCGCTCGAGCTGGGTCGGAAGCGAGGCGAACGCGTCGTTCCAGTCCGCGCCGCTGCCGGCGCCCGTAGCGCCGGCGCGCACGTAGCGGCACTGGTTCGTGCAGGTGATGGGCGGCTCGACGGGACCGCCGCCGCTGCCGCCCATGCCCGCGCTGCCGCCCGCGCCACCCGCGCCCGCACCGCCGCTGCCGCCGCCGCCCGCGCTGCCGCCGCTGCCCGCGCTGCCACCGGAGCCTGCAGCGCCGCCAGAGCCGGCAGCTGACTCCGATTCGTCGCTGCATCCAATCAGGGAGAAGCACACGAGCACGAGCAGGGTCCGTCGCATGCCGCCCAGGGTAGCTGCATTGTCGGCCGGGGTGCTACGAAGGGAGCCGTGGTCCGCTGCTCGCTCGTGACCGTGCTGCTCGGCGCCTGCGCCGCACCGAGCCCGCCGCCGCCGGTCGCGCCGCCGAGCACCGACATCCCCGCCGCTCCGCCGGAGCTGGCTCCGGTGCAAGACGCCGGCGGGGCTGACGCGGCGAGCGACGCCGAGGCGCAGGCCGAGCCCGTGGTCCGCGCGAGCTTCGCGCTGCGCGCCGATCTCCCGCCGTGCAAGTTCCTGTTCCACGCCGGTGTCGGCGCAGAGAGCGAGGTGGGCCGCTACCTGATGGCGGTCTCGCGCATCGAGGTGGAGGCGAGCGAGAGCTGCACGGCGCACTTGGTGTTCGACGAGAGCACGGAGGCCAAGGCCGATCCCGACCGCCATCATGGCGCGTTGGAGGGCGGCTTCTTGCCCAATCCGGGCAAGCTCGAGGCCGCGAACGCCGAGACCGACGGCGCGTCGCCGGTGTTCGTGGACGCCAACTTCGACGGCTACCTCGATCTCACCGTCGGCGAGATGAGCGGCGCCTACAACCGGAGCTCCCGCTTTTGGTTGTTCGACCCCGCCCAGAAGCGCTTCGTGCCGAGCAAGGAGCTCGAAGAGCTGTTGATGCCGCGCTTCGACCCGAAGCGAAGGCGCGTCGAGGCCGGCGGGCGCGCCGGCGGCCCGGTCTACGTCGGCAGCGAGCACGAGTGGGTGAACGGCAAGCTCCAGACGGTGTGGTCGGAGACCACCACGCTGGGAGAGACGCCGCAGGGCAAGCCGCTGCCGCGGGGCTTCACCAGCTGGCGGGTGCGCTACGAGCGCCGTGGCGGGTCGATGAGGAAGGTCATCGACGGGCCGGCGCGCTGAGCCTTCCGCCAACCGCCGGTTGGCGCCGGCAAGAGCAGGTTGGCGCGACGGATCCGGAAAAACTGCGAGATTGCGGGCTCCCGGCCTCGGCCCCGCGCTTGCAATCCCACTCCCTCGCATGCGAACGCACACGGGTCGTTGGGTACTGGGGGGTGTGGCGGCGGGGCTCCTGCTCGCCGCGTTTGCGCTGCGCGCGGGTCCCCCGCCGAAGCTCGCTCGGGGGCTCGTGGGCGCCACACCGCACGCGGCGGTCGCGCCGGCGCTCGCCTCCCCGGCGCCGGCCCGCGCGGCCGCGCAGCCGCCGACTCGACCCCCGCCGGTCGTGCCGGCGAACGTGAAGTCCGAAGAGGTCTTCAGCGCGCGCTGGGGCGGCGCGAAGGGCGAGCTCGGCCGGCGCGCGGCCAACGAGTCTTCGCCCGAGGGTCCGATGAGCTTCGCGGTGGACGCCCGCGGCCGCGCGTTCGTGCTCGATCAGGTCAACGGTCGCGTGCAGGTGTTCGAGCCCGGCGCGGAGCCGCACAGTATCCCCGTGCCCGGCGACACCTACCAGGACGTCGCCCTGCGCAAGGACGACGGCCTGGTGTTGCTCGATCGCCTGAGCAAGGAGAGCGTGGCCTTCGCCGACGCGCGCGGCAAGGTGAGCCACGAGATCGCGCTCCAAGGCGAGGGCATCGCCGAGGGCGGCGACGTCACCGGCTTGTTCCAGCGCGACGACGGCACCTGGGTCGAGGTGAAGCACGCGAACCTGGTGAAGGTCGCCGACGCCGACGGGGCCCCGCTGGAGGATCGCACCATCGTCCAGGGCCGCTTCGGCGCCGAGGGCAGCGTGCTGCGCGCCTCGAAGTCCGGCGAGCGGGCCGCCTTCGTCGCGCAGAAGACGGAGCGGGGCGTCACGCCGCTGGCCAAGGTGAGCTTCGACCTGCCGGTCTGGCAGCTGCTCGAGCTCGACACGGACCGGCGGGGCCGAGTCTTCCTGGGCGCGAGCTTGCTCGAGGAGGCGGCGGCGCCGCCCTTCGAGGTGCTCGACGCGCGAGAGGTCGTCGTGGTGCTCGGCAAGGACGGCAGCGAGCTGTCCCGCCTGGACCTGCCCGCCAGCACCGGGCCGGAGGAGAGCTTCCGGCGCATTCGCGTGGGCGCAGACGGCGCGCTCTACCACCTGGCTTACGACGAACGCGGGGCGACGATGAGGAGGTACGCGCTATGAGCCGCTTCGACTCGCTCTTGCGCTTCGCGCTGGTCGGTGCGGGCCTCTGTGTAGCGCTGCCGGCGCTGGCCGCGCCGCCCGCCATGACCCGAGACGAGATCATCACGCGCGGCAAGGGCGTGGTGAAGTTCTCGTACTGGTGGGGCCACGGCCGCTGGAGCACGACCTCCACCGCCTACGGCTCGTGCTCCGGCAGCTGCCCGGGCTGCTCGCACTCCGGGTCCTACGGCGCGGACTGCTCCGGCTTCGTCGCCAAGGCCTGGCAGGTCCCGAGCGCCATCGCCGTGACGACGGACTCGCACCCGTATTCGACTTACCACTTCGACAACAACAGCTACCACTGGAGCACGATTTCGCGCGGCAGCGCCAAGAAGGCCGACTCGTTCGTCTACAACACCAACGGCGCGGGCCACATCTTCCTGTACGAGAGCGGCGACCCCTGGGGCTGGGTCACCGCCATCGAGTGCAAGGGCTGCTCGTACGGCTGCGTGCGCGGCGGTCGCAGCATCAGCTCGAGCTACAAGGCCATCCGGCGCGACAACGTCCAGGACTTCCCCGACAAGGACGGCGACGGCATCGCCGACTCGAAGGACAACTGCCCGTCCAACAAGAACACCAGCCAGCTGGACACGGACAAGGACGGCAAGGGCGACGCCTGCGACACGGACGACGACGGGGACACGATCCTCGACACCAAGGACAACTGCCCGCTGGTGAAGAACACCGCGCAGACCGACACGGACAAGGACGGCAAGGGCGACGCCTGTGACACGGACGACGACGGGGACACGATCCTCGACACCAAGGACAACTGCCCCACCGTCGCCAACAAGAGCCAGCTGGACACGGACAAGGACGGCAAAGGCGACGCCTGCGACGACGACGACGACGCGGACACCATCCCCGACGCCAAGGACAACTGCCCGCTGGTGAAGAACACCGCGCAGACCGATACGGACAAGGACGGCAAGGGCGACGCCTGCGAGGCGGACGACGACGGCGACGGCATCACCGACGCAGAGGACAACTGTCCGACGGACGCCAACGCGGACCAGGCCGACGCCGACGGAGACGGCAGCGGCGACGCCTGCGACGACGACGACGACGGTGACGGAGTGCTCGACGCGACGGACGTCTGCCCCGAGGTCGCCGACGCGACCCAGACCGACGCCGACGGCGACGGGATCGGCGACGCTTGCGACGACGACCTGGACGGCGACGGCACGCCGAACGGCAGCGACAACTGCCCCGACCTCGCCCACGAGAGCCAGGAAGACTCGGACGAAGACGGCGTCGGCGACGCCTGCGACGACGACCTGGACGGCGACGGCGTGTTCAACGCGGTGGACAACTGCCCGACGGTGGTGAACCCGGACCAGAAGGCCGGCCTCGGCGACAAGGGCGAGGCCTGCTCCAGCGGCGATCTGGGCGAGCTCGGCTTCGTCGATCCGGCGGCGACCGGTGACGACGACGCGGTGAGCGGCGGCTGCGGCTGCGCGCTGCCGGGCGGTGGGAGCGACCGCTCCTGGCCGGCGCTGCTCGCGGCGGCAGCAGTCGGGGCGATCGGGCTCCGGCGCCGGCGCCGGTGAGCGAGCTCATCGCCGGCGCGCTCGACGCCCACGGCGACCGGCCCTCGGCCGTCCGCGCAAGGCGTGGGTCCCGACACAGCTCTCATCTACCCAGGCATGCTCTGCGCGATTTGCAGCGAGGCTCTCGGTGCCGCCGAGGATCGCGTCGCGACGAGTCACTTCATCGACGATGCGGATCATCAGCTCTGGCTTTTCTCAGATGCCGCCATGCACCGAGCGTGCTTCATGGATTGGGAGCAACGCTGGGCGCCAAAGTCTGGGGCAATGGCACCCGCCACTCGATGCGCCCGGACGGCAGCATCGAGACCGTAAGCGTGAAGACCTCACCGCACTGATCGGAGGTCGTCGCGGGCCGGGCTACGGGGATCCCAGCGTCTTCGAGGACGGATCCTCGAGGGTTAATCGACACTGTCAGCATGTGCCGACATGCGCCGCCTGCCTGCCAGCGGTGATCCTGGAGGGCATGCCATCCACATTTCGTCTGCTGTCCATCGCCCTTCCGTTTGCCCTAGCACTCACCTTGGGCGCTACTGGTTGCTACCGTGGCAAGCCAGGCCTCGGCAAAGCGAGCGCCGAGCAGGGCCTGGCGGAGTCGCTGGGCGAAGGCAGTTGCCGAGTGGTGCCCCAGCGCGCGACCCCGCTCGTGATGGACTGGACCTCCCACGAGCGGGCGGACCTCGAGGTCGCCATGGCCGAGGACGGCCTCGCCCTCGTGCGCTACGACTGCAAGAACCTGGAGCTGATCCGGGGCTGCGCCGCGTCCGGCAGCTACGGCTACGTCGGCGTCGAGCCCAAAGAGGACGTGCTGCAGCTGAGCGACGCCGACGAGATCCGCGCCAACTTGCCGGCCTTCGGGGCGAAGATCTCCGCGGAGCTCCAGCGCGGCTCGGCGCTGGACTTGGCGTTCACGACCGTCGGCAAGCGCCGAGCAGTGACCCCCAGTGTCGCCCGGAGCGCTCTGGGAACCGACCCGGAGTGTCAGCGGGCGACGCATTTCGTGCGAGGTGCGTATCTCGGAGCCTTCGCCGTCAAGCGCGGGCAGCAGGGTCGGATCGCCGGCGCCGTGGAAGTCTTCGGCGCCGGCGCGAGCGGGCTCAGGAGCGCGAGCAGCGAGCGCACGATGAAGGACGGTGAGGCGAGCGCATGCAAGGGGCTATCTGTCGAGTCGGGGAAGCCGCCGGCTCGATGCGGATCGGCACTGCGCCTGGAGCTCGTCGCGCTCGACGCTGCTCAGACTGGAGCCGACGACGCCGTCGTGACCGAGTGCCCCGAGGGCCTGGTGCCGGTCGCCGGCAAATGCACACACCGTCGAGCTTCGACCGGCTACGTCTGCAACCCGGCGAAGCCGGCCGAGTGCCGCGCCGAGTGCGACAAGGGGGATCTGGCGAGCTGCGGCTACTACGGCTACGCCCTTCACTACGCCTACTTCGGAGTCGCCAAGGATGTTGCGCGTGCCCGAGCCCTCTACGAGCAAGCGTGCGCGAAGAACGTTCAGTACGCCTGTAGTGGCCTCGGGATCATGTACTCCCGCGGCGAGGCCGGCCTGCCGAAGGATCTCGACCGCGACTTCGCGCTCCAAGACGCGGCGTGCAAGGCCGGAGAAATGCGCGGGTGCAACAACCTGGCCGTTCGCTACGAAGATCGAGGCGAGCAGGAGAAGGCCGTGGAGCTCTTCGAGCGGGCCTGTTCCGGCGGGTTCGCGTACTCCTGCGCCAATTGGGGCGCCAAGCTGAAGCACGGCAGCGGAGCTCCGAAGAACGTAGCGAAGGCCCTCGAGCTCTTTCAGAAGAGCTGCGACGCGGGTCAGAGCAAGGGTTGCCTCGAGCTGGCCTACATGTACGCGGGAGGCCTCGAGGTGCCTCAGGACCCCGGCAAGGCGGCGGCGCTCTACCGCCGGACCTGCGACGGAGGGCGCGACACGGTCGGCAACAACGCCTGTCGCCAACTCGCGTGGGCGCACTTCAAGGGAAGCGGAGTCGTGCAGGACGTGAGCCGCGGGCTCCAGTACCTGAAGACGGCCTGTGACGACGGCCACGGAGGGTCGTGCAGCGATTTGGCCTCGCTCCACTTTTCCGGGACCCACGTGGCCAAAAACGAAGTCCAGGGCAACGCGATCCTGGAAGCGGCTTGTCAGCGCGACGTGGGCGAGGGCTGTGCGGAGCTCGGACTCTCGTTTCAGCTCGGGCGAGCCGTGCCCAAAGACCCGCAGCGCGCGCTCGAGCTCGCGAAGAAAGCCTGCTCGCTCGACAGTGGCCGCGGCTGTCAGGACCAGGGATTCCTGCTCGCGCATACTGCTGGACACGACCCGGCCCAGGTCCGGGACCTCTACGACAAGGCCTGCGAGCTCGGTGACCGCGCCGGCTGCTACAACGCCGGCATCCGCTACTTCGAGGGTATTCTCGCAGCTCGGCGCGACGAGAAAAGAGGGCTGGCGGCGCTCGAAAAGTCTTGCACCCTCGGCTACGCGCGTCTGGCCTGCTCCTACCTGGCCCGACGCCATCCCGACAAGGAACGTCGCGTGGCTTTCGCGACCATCGGCTGCGAGAATTCGGATGGCGCGAGCTGCCATCTGGCCGGCGCGACGGCGCAGGACGGTCGTGGCACGCCGAAAAGCGACCTCGTGGCGGCGGACTTCTACGACCGAGCCTGCAAGGCAAAATACGCGGAAGGTTGCGCAGCCCTGGCGAGCCTCTACGAGCGTAGCCCTTCGTTGCCCAAGGACAGCGCGCGTACCGAGTCCTTGCGCAAGGAGCGCTGCCTGGTGGAAGCGAGTTCCTCGAACTTTTGGAACTGCAGGCTCGAGTGGCTGGACGACATCTGCAAAGACAACGAGCGCTGCACGCAGCTCGCCTACAAGCTCGCCAAGGGGACCCAGGGGTTGAAGGCCGACGGAAAGCTGGCGCGGAAGCTGTGGAAGCAGGGCTGTGGGGCCAAGCACCACAACGCTTGTTGGGGCCTCGCGGACGCCTACTGGAATGCGTGGGGCGGGTCCAAGGACCGCGCTCAGAGCGTCAAGTACGTAGAGCTCGCGTGCAGTCTTGGAGCGGACCCCAAAGACTGCGCGGCGACCCTCGAGGCGCGCAAGCGCTGATGCCGAGGGTCGCTCACGGCGGGACAGCGCGGAACCGCAGCCGAATCGGCGCCGTGGTGCTGATCTTGTCGGGCGCGGCGGGTCTCGCGGGCTGCGAACGCTGTTCGGGGCCTCCCGAAGGGCTCGTGGACACCCAGCAGCGACGCGACCAGGCCGAGCGCGAGCACAGGCAGCGCGAACGGGAACGGGGAAACGCGCAGGACGGCGGTGCTGCCGCGGGCTCCGGCCTTTGTCGCTGTGACGCCGGAGACCCGGAGTGCTCGTGCCTGTGAGGGCAGCACCCCGCGCTGGCTCGCCTCAGCGCTGACGCCGAATGAGCTCCCGCCGGTCGCTGATCTGCAGACGCGCGAGCACACGCTGCGCGTACGTGCGTGCGGTGCGCAGGGGCAGGCGTAGCCGGTCCGCGACCTCCTTGTCCGACAAGCCCTCGGCCATGGCCTCGGCCACGGGTACGAGGGCGGGGGTCAGGCGAGCCGTAAAATCCCATGCTCGCTCCGCGCGCACCAGCACGAGCTCCACGTCCAACCCGCTGGGACACAAACGTACGGTCGAAGCGAAGCGCGAGTCGCGAGGTGACGTGCGTGCCCACTCCTTCACGCGCCCGACCCAGCGCTCCCCGAGGGCATTGGCGAAGACGACCCTGCCACGCCTCAGCAAGAGAGCCGGCTGGTCGATGGCCCCGAGCGCGGTGACCAGCGCGCCATCGCCGAGGGGCGCGAGTCCGATGGCACGCGCGACGCGAACCCACTCCGCAAGGGCTGGGCGCAAGGCGAGCATCGCGGCGTGGTCTCCTTCGTCGAAGCGCTCGCTGACACGCTCGCGGTAGAGTCCCACGAAGAGCCGCACGCGTCCGCTCTGGTAGAGCACCATCCTGAGCTGGTGGAACAGCCGATTGGGGTGCAGGACGCCGTCCACGAGGCTCAGCGGGTCGATGTTCACCGGCGTTCGACGAATGAGCGGGGCCAGTGCCACGGGACGGTCCGAAAACGCGTCGCGGCGCGTCGGGTCGTACAGACAGGTCGCGGCGATCAAGTGTTGATTCTCGATCGGGTCGCCCTCGGCCTTGCCCATGCCGCGCGTGTGGACCAACCAAGGGAGGCTGTCAGGGGCTGGCCCCGGGTGCACGCCGACCATGTTGCCTGGCGCAGCCCGCTCGAGCCGGCGGAGAAGCTCCCGCTCCGGTCGTGGCGAGAGCCAGGACTCGCCCAGCTGCCGCGTGAACTGCCGCAAGGCGGCGCGCCGCGACGCAGGCAAGGAAGCCATCGCCTCGCCCGGCGAGCTCCACGGAAGCGCCTCGAGCCCGGGACCGAGGTCCCGAAGCAGGGCGGCTACGGCGGAACTTGCGCTCATTCGAGCGCAACAGATTGCGCGGGGCCGACCCGGTCCGGAAATGATGGCGATCAGGCCCCCTGGGACCCGCCGCGGAACGGTGAGTGATCAGCTCCCGGAGACCACGACGTCGTCGACGTCGAAGGAGAAGGCTTGGGTCGGCACGGGGTGACCCGCCCAGAAGCGAAGAACGAAGACCTTGGACGCCGGCAGAAACGGGGTCAGGTCGACCACGCGCTGGGTGAGGTTCACGGACTGTTGCAGCGTCGCCGCCTCCGTGGCCTGACCGGTAGTTTTTTCGTACACCTGTACCGTCGCGATCACGGGCGCGCCGCCGTCCGTGTCGAAGGCGCTCAAGACGTAGTTGAAGCTGACCTTCACGGACGCACAGCCCGAGGCGTCGAAGCTGGTGCTCGGGAAGAACGTCGCTGGTGCGTCGGCGTTTGCGTTGCCCGCGCTCGAGATGCGCATCAGGCCGGGCGTAGCCAGACCCTGTGGCTGCCAGGTCACCGTCAAATCCGAGAACATCCCGATGGGCAACGCGGAGCCGGCGACGTGCCACGTGTTGTTGATCGGGTTCGTCGTGAAGGCATCGCTGAAGCTCAGGGAGCATCCACCGCTTCCGCCGGTTCCACCCGCGCCCGCGCCCCCACCTGCGCCCGCGCTCCCGCCCGAGGCTGTGCCCGCGCTCCCGCCCGAGGCTGTGCCCGCGCTCCCGCCCGAGGCTGCGCCCGCGCTCCCGCCCGAGCCGCCCGTGCCACCCATGCCACCGGTGCCGCCAACTCCACCGCTTCCGCCCGTGCCGCCCATGCCACCGGTTCCGCCCGTGCCGCCGGTTCCGCCCGTGCCGCCGGTTCCGCCCGTGCCGCTACACTCGGGCGCCGTGACACCGCCCTTGTGTGCCGCTTCACACTTGGTGGTGGCTTTGTTCTGGGCGGCACATTGCTGCAGACAGGTGTCCCCCGCCGGCAGGCTGCAGGCGCACACGCCGTCGGAAGCGAAAGCGAATGCCTTGGCTTTGGTGCAGCAGTCGCGTTCGCAACGTGTGCAGCCGCCAAAGTCGTTGCCGGTCTTGTCTTCGTAGCAATCGAAGATGCCGTTGAGAGTCTTTGGGTTGGAGCAGACGCAAACAGTGGGCGACGTCCAGGCACTCACGGAAAAGAGGGGGTTCCCGGCTTGCTGCGCCTGGCAGCAGGTCTTCCAAGCGACCTCTTCGCACAGGCACGGGTCCTTGCTGCTACCGTTGCATGCGGCGGTAGCGGCAGGCATCGCGACGCCTCCGTAGCTCGAAAAGTGCTGCGTCGTCGCCAGGACCTTCTGCCCGCTGGCGTCCGGGCCGGAGGTCGGCACGGGCACCCAACGCCCGTCTATCACCATGCCCACGCCAACGGTGACGCCAGCAGCCGGCGTGTAGTTGTTGTCGAACACGAGGGAGACGGGCTGATCGAAGGTCGTGCCGTGGGGGAGGAAGTCGTAGGCCTTGCCCAGCCCGCCGGTCGGTGTGCTCTTGGCGGGGGCGATGGCGAGCTCGACGTCTTGGCTGAGGGCACCTGCAGGCACGTGCAACGTGACCGCGCCGTCCTTGCTCACGAGCTGCCCGCCGGTGGGACCAATGGTGGCGCGCGCGACGTCGGACGTCGTGTCCGTTTGCGAGTCACTCTCGCCGCAGCCGGCGCCCGCCAGGGCGCACCAAAGGACGAGCCGGAGGGATTGGCGGCCTACCACGTGTAACCGCCGCCCACGGTCACGAGCAGGAAGTCCGAGATGTACATGCCCATCGCCGTGATGGTCCAACGCCGGAGCTTGGCCGTTCCGGCATTGTATTTGGGGAAGCTGAGCGTCAGCACGGGTCCGTGGCTCATGCTCGTGTCGTCGTTGGTGGTCTCTTTGTCTCCGACTTTCGTCGTCGTGAAGTTCGCAGCGGCTCCAACGCGATAGCCCAAGAACAACCCGAACCCGCCCTGTTGCAGCGTCTTGGGATCCATCGAGCCAAACTTCAGGTACTGGTAGCCCGCGCCGACGTTCGCCGAGACGGTCGCCTGCTCGTAGTCGACCTCGGTTCCAGCAGCGTCGATCTTCCCGGCGCCGCCGCCGAAGGTGCCCATCAGCTCGAGCCCCACGCCGCTCCAGCCGCCGCCCTCGGGCCCGGGGAACTGTCCGCCGAACATGGTGCGGAGCCCGCCTTGGACATTGTAGCCAAGGATGGTCACGTCGATGTCACCGGTGCCAGTGCCGTACAGGCCGGCCAGCTCCACTGCGCCGCCGATGTCGTAGGAGGGCGGCGTGACGACACGTTGAACGCTTTGTCCCTGGAGCCCGAAGCTGACGCCTCTGCCATCCACGTTCGTCGTCGTTTGCTCCTGACACTGCTCGCCAGGACGCGTGCTGCAGTCGCGAGCCGTCGAGTGCTGAACGCCAGACGTGCCGACGTTGGTCTGGCTCGTCTTCGTGGGCGGAGGCACGGGTGCCCCCGGTGTGACCAAGCCGGTGCGGTCCGGCACGAGCGCCACCACCTTGACCTGGGCCCAAGCCCAGGTTTCCTCGCGACCATCGCTGTGGCGGAACGTCACGAACGAGCCGGGCTCGTGGCGCATGACGCGCACGTAGAGTACTCGACCGTCGGCGGTGACCAGCACGTCCCAGTTGTTGGTCGCCGGGCCCGGCGCCGGGTAGCTCGGGACCGCGGGAGCGGGCGGCGGAGCGTCGGCCGCCGGAGGAGGAGGAGGCGCGGCCGGAGTCTGCGCCGAAGCGACTGCAGAGGCGGACACGGCGAGCGCGAGGCAGACACCGATGGGGAGATGGAGTTGGCCCATGAACCGACAAGCGTGCCTTGCGCCGAAGGAATTGCCTAGTCAGCATGTGCTGACACGCCCCCGCGAGCCGGTGTGCGCAGCGGCGCCGGCCGGGTCAGTTTCCGCGGGGGATTTTGAACGCGATGCGCGTCATCCCTGCCAAACTTCTGGACGACGAGGGCCACGACGGGAGAGGCGCATGGCCAAAGCGCGGTAGTGCGTCAACGCGCGAGACGCCGCGCCCCGGCGCGCACGAACCTCACGCCCGTCGTCAGCGCGCGCGCCGACGGCGTCGCAGGAGGCTCGCCCCCGCGGCGACGAAGAGCAGCGAGAGCTGCGACGAAGGCGCGCCTTGCCCGGAGAGTCGGCAGCCGCAGCCGCCCTCGTCCTCGGACGAGCTCTCGCTGCCGCCCGGACCGGCCGCGCCGCCCGTTGCGCTTGCGCCCGTGCCGTCACCTCCGACTCCAGCGCCGCCGGTTCCGCCGCCTCCGCTGCCTGCGGAAGCTCCCGCGGCGCCAGCAACTCCAGCGCCACCGCCGGATGCGCCCGCGCTACCGCCCGTGGCACTGCCCGCAGTGCCGCCGGTTCCTGCGCCGCCCGCGCCGGCCGTGCCACCCGCCGCGGTGCCGCCGGTGCCACCCGTCGCGGTGCCGCCGGTGCCACCCGTCGCCGTGCCGCCAGTGCCGCCGGTGCCACCGGTGCCGTTGGTGTAGTCGAAGACGTACGCCGACCCGCTCTGGGAGCCCTTGGGGTTGTCCAGATAGGCGCCCGCGAGCGCCACGCCGTTGGACAAGGACACCGCGTTTCCGAACTGGTCGCCGCCGGTCCCATCCGCCGCGGCGAGCTTCACGGCCTCGCTCCAGGCGTTGCCGGTGCGCGTGAAGAGGTACGCGCTGCCCTGATTCGCGCTCGTGCCGATGTCGTCGCCCTCGGCGCCGAGGATCGCGACGTCGCCGTGAACCGCCACGGCGTTGCCGAGGTTGTCCCCCGCCGCGCCGTCCGCGGCCAGGAGCTTCCCTTGCTCCGACCACGCGGTGCCCGAGCGGAAGAACACGTAGCCCGCGCCTCTGCCCGAGCCGTGGAAGGGAGCGCCGGCCAGAACCGTGTTTCCCTGAAGCGCGACCCAGTAGCCCAGCTTGTGTCCGGCGCCGGCGTCGGACGCGACCAGCTTCGCCTGCTGCGACCAGGTCGCGCCGCTTCGCGTGAAGACGAACAGCGACCCCTGGTCCGTCGCGGTGATGTCGTCCTGGAACGCGCTCACCAGCGCCGTGTCGCCGGAGACGTCCACGGACCAGCCGAACCCACCGCCCGACACGCCGCCGCCGGCGGTCGCATCCGACGTGAGCTTCGCTTGCTGCGACCAGGTCGTCCCGCTCCGCGTGAAGACGTAGGCCGCGCCCGACGGCGCACGCCAGCGGGCGCCCACGATCACGGTGTCGCCGGAGATGCCGACTCGGCAGCCGAACTCCGCCCCGTTCGTGGGGTCTCCCGCCGTGAGCTTGGCCTGCTGCGTCCAGGTCGTTCCGTTGCGCACGAAGACGTAGGCGGAGCCCTGCCAGTTGTCGTCCTGGTAGGCGCCGACGATCGCCGTGTCCCCTTCGACGGCCGTCACGACGCCGAAGTAGTCGTTGGCGCCGCCGTCGCTCGCGGTGAGCTTGGCCTGCTGCGACCAGGTGCCGCCGTTCTTCACGAAGACGTAGGCGGCCCCCGCGTTCGATCCCTTGTCGTCGTCTCCCCACGCGCCGACGATGGCCGTGTCACCATCGACGTCCACGGCCGCGTAGCTGAAGCGGTCGCTGGCCTCGCCGTCGTTGGGCACGAGCTTGGCCTGCTGGTTCGCCGTGAGTGGCTCGGTCGAGGTCGCCGAGTCCTCGGTCGTCGCGCTCCCACAGGCGAGCGCGAGCCCGGTCAGCGGCATCCACACTGCGGCAAAGCGCCTGCTCCGAAGACCACCCCGACTCGACCGACCCGACTCGCAAGTCTCTCGCTTGGACATGCTATCAGGTCAACACGGACGACGGGCGCTTGGCGTGTCGGCAGGTGCTGACAGTCTCATCGACGAGCCGCTCCGTCAGTCCTCCAGGGGGCCGGCGCACTGTTCCACCGCCGACCACTCCCCGCCGCAAGGATGTCGGCACGGCGAGAATTCGCGAGGGCCGCAGCCCAACCCGTAGGTGCAGTCGTTCCCGCCGTGCGCGCAGGTAGTGCAGCACTCGAGCAGCGCGGCCCATTCGGTGCCGCACCCGAGAGCGGAGACCTTCGCCTCGTGACCGGTGCACTCCGTCGTGCACTTGGGCACATCCGTCGTCAGGCAGGTCTTCTTCTTCAGACGCTCGCACGAGCTCTTGCAGCTGGGCGGGCCGGACCCCTCGCCGTCACCCTCGCCCCGTCGCCCGAAGGGATTGAAGCATCCGCCGAATGCCCCGATCGCGAGCAACCCGATGAGCACCCGCCGCCACGCGGTGAGCAGAGGTCGAACACGGAGGTCCATGCGAGCCCAACCACGACTACGGCAAACGACCTCGAGCCGCATGTCGGCATGTGCTGACACGCGCGCGCAGCGGCCCCCAGCCGGTAGGTTCTGGCAGCATGACTCGAGCCTGCGACGACGACCTGGACGGCGACGGCGTGTTCAACGCGGTGGACAACTGCCCGACCGTGGTGAACCCAGACCAGAAGGCCGGCCTCGGCGACAAGGGCGAGGCCTGCTCCAGCGGCGATCTGGGCGAGCTCGGCTTCGTCGATCCGGCGGCGACCGGCGACGACGACGCGGTGAGCGGCGGCTGCGGCTGCGCGCTGCCGGGCGCTGGGAGCGACCGCTCCTGGCCGGCGCTGCTCGCGGCGGCTGCGGTCGGGGCGATCGGGCTCCGGCGCCGGCGCCGCTGACGGCGCCCCAGCCACCGGCTACGGTCTCGCAGTCCGGCGAGCTCGAGCACCTGCTCGCGGAGTGGCTGGGGGCCGACGGGAACTAGCCACTGCCGCGCGCGAGATGCGCACGATCTCGTCGCGCACGAAGCGCACGGCGTCGTCGTCAGCGACGGCCTTGCGCCAGAGCAGCTCCATGGGCGCACGGCCGAGGCTGAAAGGCAGCGGAGCCGTGCGCAGGTGCGGGCGCGTGCGGGAGAGCTCCCGGGCCACCAGCGACGGCACCGTCGCGACCAGCGCGGTCCCGTCGATCACGCCGCCGACGCTCTGGAACGAGGGCACCGAGAGCCGTACCCGCCGGCTGAGCCCCAGGGCATCTTCGACGATGCCCCTGAGGTCGCCGTTGTACGAGACGACGGCGTGGTCGTGTGCGAGGTAGCTCGCCAGCGAGGGTGTCTTGCCCAGCCGGGCGAAGCGCGGGTCGAACAGGCACACGAGCTCGCCCACGAACAGCTCGGAGCGCTCCGTCCCCGCCGGCAGCTCGTCGGCGACGGTGACCGCCATGTCCACGCGGCCCGACGCCAGCGCTTCGCCCACCGTGCGGAACTGCACCGGCAGCACGATCAGCCGGAGACGGGGCGCCCTCTGGGCGAGCACGCGCAGCAGCGCCGGCAAGAGCCAGGGCTCGCTGGCGTCGGCGAGCCCGAGCCGCACCGTGCGCTCGCTGGTCTTGGGATCGAATACGGTCGGCGAGAGGGCAGCGGCCAAGAGCGCCTCGAGGTGCGGGCGCGCGCGCCCGAGCAGGAGCTCGCCTCGAGCGGTGAGCGTGAGCCCGCGTCCGGCGCGCGCGAACAGCGGCGCGCCAACGGCACTCGACAGGCGCTTCATCGCCGCGCTCACCGCCGGCTGCGTCAGGTACAAGCGCTCGGCCGCTGCGGTCACGCTGCCTGCCTCCGCGGTGACCACGAACACGCGCAGCAGGTTGAGATCGAGGTCCCTGGAATTAACAGAATTCATGTGTGACATTCATCCTATTCACTGGATTGAATGGTGGAAAGGCCTACGCTCGGTCTCAGGAGGAACTGCCAATGACGAAGAGCCACAGGACCCTGGGAACGAACGGCCCGCAGGTGTTTCCGCTCGCCCTCGGCTGCATGGGGATGAGCGGTATGTACGGGCCCAGCGACGACGCCGAGAGCGAGCGCACCATCGCGATGGCCGTGGAGCGCGGCGTGAGCCTGCTCGACACCGGTGACTTCTACGGCATGGGCCACAACGAGATGCTGATCGGGCGCGCCATCCGCGGGCGCCGCGAGCGCGTGCAGCTCTCGGTCAAGTTCGGCGCGCTGCGCTCCCCCGACGGCGGCTGGACCGGCGTGGACGGCCGCCCGCAAGCGGTGAAGAACTTCGCTGCCTACAGCCTGAAGCGACTGGGAGTCGAGGTGATCGACGTCTACCGGCCGGCCCGTCTCGACCCCAACGTGCCCATCGAGGAGACGATGGGCGCGGTCGCCGAGCTGATCAAGGCTGGCTACGTCAAGCACGCGGGGCTGTCGGAGGTCGGCGTGGAGACGATTCGCCGCGCGCACGCCGTGTGCCCGGTCGCGGATCTGCAGATCGAATATTCGCTGGCGAGCCGCGCGCCGGAGACGCGCATCTTCCCGGCGCTCGGCGAGCTCGGCATCGGCGCGACGCTCTACGGCGTGCTCTCTCGCGGGCTCTTCGGCGGTAGTCGGCCCAAGGGACCCGGGGACTTCCGCGCGTACCTGCCGCGCTTCGCCGGCGGCAACCGCTCGCACAACGACGGGGTCGTGGGCAAGCTGGCGGAGCAGGCGCGCCGGCGGAACATGACGCCGGGACAGCTCGCCATCGCCTGGACGCTGGCGAAGCAGCCGAGCTTCGTGCCGGTGATCGGCGCGCGAACGGTGGCGCAGCTCGAGGACGCGCTCGCAGCGTTGGAGAAGCCGCTGTCGGACGCCGACGTGCGCGAGCTCGAGGCGCTGGTCCCGTCCGGCGCCGTCGCTGGTGAGCGCTACGCCCCGGAGCACATGCGAAACCTGGACAGCGAGCGCTGAGATTCAGCCGAAGCGCGCGGCCGGAGAACTCCGGCCGGTGTCGGCCGTATGATCCCGGGCCATGCTCGCCTCCGCTGCATCCGGTCGAGTCTTTTCGAACCCGCGCTGTACGGCGACGCTCTTGGCCCTGCTTGCCGCACTCTCGGCGGGGTGCCAGGAGCGCTCCCGCGCCCCCGAGCCGGCGGGGTCGACCGGCGCGACGCCCAGCGCGACCCGCCCGCCGGATCGGCAGGAAGCGGACGCGTGGCTTGGAGTCCGCAAAGGGGGTCGCGACCTCGGCGTGGTGGAGATGCTCGCCGGCAAGCCCTGGCGGCTGGTGCTCCACAGCGGCAGCGAAGACGCGCGGGCGCTCGAGAAGCTCGTGACCGACCACGGCTCGAAGCCCTTCGCGTTGAGCATGCACCTGCCGCCCGAGAAGCCGGGCGAGCGAGGACCCTACGGCTCCCGCCTCGTCGCGCCGGGAGACCCGCTGTACCGGCACGCGGTCGAGGAGCATCTTGGTGGCCGCGGCTTCGACGTCGATGCCAACGTGCCGCGCTTCGCCGATCGCGACCCGCCGGCGTCCGTGCGAAAGCTGGAGCTCAGCCGTGACGGCGCGAAGGTGGGCACGCTGGATCTGTCCGCGACCCCGGCCAGGCTCGAGCTGGTGAACCGCGAGGCGAACGCGCTCTTCCTCGAGTCGTTCTGGAAGGGGCTGGAGGCCGAAGAGCAGCTCAGCGTGAGCTACCTACCGCCGGCGGGCGGGCGAGACGCGCTCACCACCGTCTCGGCCAAGAAGGGCAGCCCGGAGTACGCGCGGGTGGTCCGCTTGGCCTTCGCGGTCCGCTACCCGGCGTATTCGGTGGTGGTGACTCCCTGAGAGTGACCGCTGACTCAAAGGCACTCGGGCTTCATCCGCTTCACTCCAGCCTGGTCCACCCGGTAGGGAGGATCGCAGCTCCGGTATGGGTCTTTCGAGATGCCCTTGGACTTCTGCACCGAGAAGACCACCGGAACGCGCACCGTCGTTTCCTTGCCGCTGCGCGGGAAGCGCCAGGCCGTCACCTGCTCGATCAGGCACTTCTCGACGTCAGCACCTGGATCGCCCACCGCCACCCGCGCGTGCGCGACCTCGCCCGCCGGACTGACCACGAGCTCCAGCTCGGCCCGGGTCCTCTCTTGGACCTCGCGGCCGCAGGACGCGAGCTCGCGAGTGCGGCGGGAGACCACGCCCTGGAGCTGCTCCGACGAGAGGCCGACGGGCTCCCTCGCGCTCGCGCTCGCGGCCGCGGCGGCCGGCGGGGCTCGTCCGACGTTGCTCAGCGCGAGCCAGATGGCTGCGACGAGCAACGCGAGCAGCAGCGCGCCCGCGCCTGCCAGCAACGCTCGGCGACCCGGGGCCGGGGCCGTTGGCGCCGGGGATCGGGGCTCTGCCGCGGCTGGGAGCGGATCCACCTGTGTGCGCGGAGGTGGACCGAACGCGGAGGGCGAGGGAGGCGGCCCCAGTTGGGTGCCCTGGTCTGCGGCGCCGGAGGTGCCGGCCTGGGTGGGCGCGAGCTGGGTTGGTGCGGCGCCCGCGCGCGCCGAGCGCAGCACCGGCGCGAGCGCCTCGAAAGCGGCGCCTGCGTCGGGGAAGCGATCCGACGGGTTGCGTGCCACGACGCGCGAGAACCAGGCGTCGAAGCCCACTGGGATCGAGCCCGGAGCACCCAGCTCGGCGGCGCGCGCGGACGCGGGCACGAGCTCATCGTGGAGTATCTCCATCAGGAGCCGGCCGAAGTCGATGCGGGTCTCGTTCGCGGACCGCAGATACGAGCGACCGGTCAGCATCCAGAACGCGAGCAAGCCGAGCGCCCACACGTCCGTGGCAGGCGAGACCTGGACGGAGTCCCGCGCCTGCTCCGGCGCCATCCACATCGGCGTCCCCACCGCCGCGGTGGGCGTGTCCACTGCCCCCGCTGCGATCTTGGCGATGCCGAAGTCCAAGATCTTGACGAAGAAGCGCACCCCGGCTCGGCGGGGTCCGGCCAGGAACACGTTCTCCGGCTTGATGTCGCGGTGAACGATGCCGAGCTGGTGGGCCGCCGAGAGCCCATGACAGAGCTGCTCGAAGATCTCGCACACGTCCTCCGGTGCCCAAGGCGCGCTCTGGGGCGATGCGCTCCACAGGTCTTGCCCCTCGAGCAGCTCCATCACCAGGAACGGAAACCCGGTCGCTGCGTCGATGCCGGCGGCATGCACCGACACCACGTGATCGCTCGGAACTCGCGCCCCGATCCGCGCCTCCTGCTCGAAGCGCTCGCGAAGCCTCGGCGATGTGACCAGCTCGCGGCGCATCAGCTTCAGCGCGCGCGGCGCGCCCGTGCTGAGCTGCTCCACGACCCAGAGCGATCCCATGCCACCCGACGACAGCGGGCGGACAACCCGGTAGTCCGACGCGAAGATCGAGCCTGGAACCAGCTCCGTGCTCACCGGTCGGGGTTCTTTCCGGTCGTCGCCGACCTCTGTGAGTCTGCCATTCGCTGCGCCCCTTCGAGCCGGCCAATTCGAGCAGGCCCTGCGACGTCAGTATGCATGGTCGCACACACGGTTCAAGACATGCCGAGAGCGCGTGCATGCGTTGCCTCACGAGCATGAACGTCTCATCGCGGTCGCGGCTCACTTCCCGCAGCGCGACCGTGGAGCCTCGTACTTCCCGGCGGGTCCTTCGCACATGCACAAGGACGGGAACGCTGATCGGGCGCGCTATCCGCGGGCGCCGCGAGCGCGTAGGGCGGGAGGCCGAGGAGCAGCTCAGCGTGAGCTACCTACGTCATCTTCGAGGCGAAGAAGGGCGCCAAGAAGGCAGGTCTGTCCTTCGGGCCCCCGCCCGGAGGCAATCCTGCCTCGTTCGGCGAGGTGTTGATCATGCCGCGCTGAGCGGCAGGGGGGCGCGCGAGCTCGAGCTCCGGGCTGGTGGCGAACGCGTCGGACTCCCAGCGCGTGGTGAGCACTCGCGTGCGGAACCCGCTCGCGCCCACCGCACCGAAGAGCACGACGTAGCGCTCGCTCCCGGGATCCCAGAGCGCGTGCGGCGTGCGCAGGCTGCCCTGAGCCAGGGTCTTGCCGAGGGCACTCGCGGCGTGGACGCCAGCCTGTGATGCAGCGCTGCAGGCGTCGCCGCGGTCGCCCGCGCCGCCGCCCGCGCCTGCGTTGCCCGAGCCCCCCGCGCCGCCGGTGCCGGTGCCGCCGCTGCCGCCGCCGCTGGAAGCGCCGCCGGTGTTCGACGCGACCTCGCCTCCGTCGTCGGCGCAGGCAGAGAGCAGCAGCGCCGCGAAGAAGAGTCGCATGCTCGGAGCATAGCGCGCTCCGCGTTGCGACGACCCCGGTTCTGCGCGAGGCTCGGCCGGTGAGATCTCCTGCGCTCTTGGTGTGCCTGGGCCTCGCGTCGTGCCGGACGCCGAGCACCACCAGCGCACCTGCCCCGAGCGCCGCCGCATCGACCCCGAGCGCCAGCGCGCCGCCGACGGGTCCGCCCGCCCCGGAGCGAGCGTGCTCCCGTGACGACGAGTGCGCGGTGGCCAGGATCGAGGTATCCGGCGAGCACGCCTGCTGTGGTGCCTGCGCGACGACTGCCGGCACACGGCGCTGGCACGCCGAGCTCCAGCGCTACTGCGCGGCGCACCCGCCCTCGAATTGCAGCCCGCTCGCCTGCCCGATGGGTCCGACCTTCGCGCGCTGCCAGGAAGGTCGCTGCGTGGCCACGGCGAGCGGCCCCGACGGAGGTCCCGCCTTCGTCGTCGTGGAGCGGCGCTGCCTGCCCGCGGTGGTGTGCGACGGCTGGGCGGGCTGCGCGCGCGCGCTCGGTAACGACCAGGACGGCTGGTTCGTCGAGGAGTCGGAGCGCGCGTCCCGCGGCGAGATCGTGGGGCGCGAGCGCGTCGCAGTGACGGACGGCGGTGTGGCCGAGGTGTTCCGCTCGTCTCCCCCCGGCGTGAAGTGCCCGCCGCACGCCGTTCCGCCGCTGTTTCCGCCGGCGCCCGTCTGTGCAGAGGTGGACGGCCGCTGCAAGGCGCGCTGAGCTCAGACCGGGATCGGGCTCCGCGCCCGCGCCGACACGGAGCTCCGGAACGCCTCGATCAAGAGCCACGTGACGGTCAGCCGCCGTCCAGCGCCCGGAGCGCCACCGCGACGAACGCGCCGTAGCTGCTCAGCACCTCGAGCACGGGTGAGATTTCGGTGGTGCTCGCCATGCCGACCCAGAAGACGCCCTTCACCGTGTCCGCGTGCACCAGCGGCACGACCAGCTGCAGCACGCGGTCGTGCGCGAGTTGGAAGGTCGGTGCGCGAGCGTTCGCGGCCACGTCGAACAGAGCGGGATACGGCGCCGACACGTCCGGCGGCTTCTCGCGGCCAGCGCGCGCCAGCTCGGTGAAGGCTCCAGAGGCGTCGCGCACGCAGAGCACCGCCCAGTCCACGTCGCACAGCGTGAGCAGCCCGTGGCTCGCGTCGGAGGCGAGCTGCTTCAAATTCGACTCCGCGCACAACATGCGGACCAAGGCGTAGAAGCGCCGCAGGCTCGGCAGGTCGCCCACGTCTGGTCGCGGCGGCGGCTGCTCCGAGGGGGCTCTGGCGGCCTTCCGGTAGGGATCGCCGGTCGGCGAGCGGCGCAGCGCCGCGCCCGGATCGAGGAACAGCAAGCGCGCGCGGGCGGCGCTGATCTCGTCCAGGTGCTCGAGCCTCCGCTCGGTCAGCAGGCGCACGCCGTTGACCCAGGTGCCGTTGGTGGTGCCCAGGTCGCGGATCCAGTGGCTGCGATCGCGGGCCACGATCTCGCAGTGCTCCTTGGACACGAGCCCGTCCAGAATCTGGACCTGGCAGCCGGGGTGTCGCCCAATCACCGTACGCGCGCCGAGCTCGAACTGCCGGTCCTGCTCCCCGGGCGCCGAGTACACGAGCATGGCCATGGATCGGGCATGTTAGCCCGAGTACCCCGAGCGGGTCACTGTACCGCGACGAAGCTCCGGGCGCAGCTCCTCGTCGCCAGATCGAACATGCAGATCTCGTCGTCGTCCACCCGCAGGAACAGCGCCTTGTCGTCCGCCGAGATGTTGATGTTCTTGGGCGTGAAGCTCGTCCCGACCATGGACGAGATCGCCGACCCGATGTCCAGATCGTAGACGCTGCCCTGGAGCACGAACGCGTGGGACGAGTCCTTGGTCAGCACGAAGTTGTCGAGCCGGACCTTGGGACCCGCGATGGGCTTGAAAGTTCGGCTCGGCACGTCGAGCAGGCGGGCAGCGTCGTCGGTCCAGGCCGTGTCCACCAGGAGCACGTTGCCGTCCGGCGTGATCGCGAAGCGCGGCAGCTCGTCGCCGGCCGCGACGAACTCGTAGCTCAGGTTGCCGGTGTCGATCAGCATCAGGTGGTAGCGCTCCGCCGCGTTCGTGGGCGCGAGCTTCGGATCGTCGAACAGCGTGAGGTCGATGCTGTCCCGATCGAGGAAGGCCACCGCCGTCGTGCCGTCGGGGGAGAGGGCCACGGGTCCGAAGCCGGGCAGATTGCGCTCGAACTTCTCGGCCCCTTCGCTCAGGTCGATGACGCTCACCGGATCCTTCTGGCAGGTGGTCGGCGCCAAGAGGGCCCGCTTCGAATCGGCGCTGATGGCCACGCGGTCCGCGCAGTTGGGCACCGTCAGCGTGCGCCGCGCGCTGGTCTCCAGATCCAGCACGGTGACCCGCGTGCTGGGTGCATCGCCGCTCCACTCGTGCAACTCGACGGCGAGTGCGCGTTTGGAGTCCGGGAACACCTGCACGTCGATCAGCGCACCTTCGAAGGCGAAGCTGCCCTTCGGTGCGCCGCTCGTCGCGTCGAACACCTGCACCTCCTGCCCCTGGGCGGAGACCACGAAGCGGTCGTCCTTGGACGACATCAAGCGCAAGACGGACGTGTAGGCGCTCGGGACGCCCTGGCGCCAGCCGACCTTCCGCGCCTCCATGTCCACGGCCAGGATTTCGCTCGTGGCTTCGGTGCCCACGTAGACGAAGGGGCGCTGCTTGGAGAAGGCGAGGCGCGAGGGCTTCTGCACCGGCAAAGTGTCGATGGCGCCGGTGGTCAGGTTGCCGGTGGCCAGCTCGTCGCCGCGCTTGAAGAGCACGTAGTCGCCGACGGGTGCGACGGCGATGTCCCCGAGCCCCAGCGCCACGCCGCCGGGCTGATCGCCGACCCCCTTCTGGTTCTGATTCGCCCCGCCCTTGCAGGCCAGGAGCGCCGCCACCACGGCCGCCGCGGCCGCGCCCACCTCGATACGCTTCGCGATGCCCATGCCGGAGTGTCAGCAAACGACGTGCCGCTCGAATGTCGTGGTCTTGGCGGTTGCTTCTCCGGCCAGGCCCCTGGCATCGGCGTCAGGGGGTGTCTCCGAAACGCCTCGGTTGTCCTCTGGCTTAGGCGCTGCCAGGATCCGAAGCAACGACATGCGCAATCGCATCGGCTCGCTCCTGCTCTTCCTGGCCGCGCTGGCGGTGGGCTGTTCGGACGACGATGACGCCTCCGACTTTGGCCCGCGCTTCTGCGCGCTGTTCAAGCCCTGCTGCGACAAGGCCGGTTTGCCCGGCGACCAGAGCACCTGCCGAATGCTCTACGGCAGCGCGCGGCCGACCAGCAAGTCGCTCGCCGAGCAGTGCCTGACGGAGTACGAGGCGCTGGCGAATGACCCGACCTTCTGCGACTTCTCCCACGACGAGCCGGAGTCTTGTCAGAAGGCGTTCCCGGACGGCTCCGGTGGCAAGAAGCCGGGCGAGACCTGCGACAACGGCTCGGACTGCGCCGGCGACTCCACGTGCGACCACGACTTCGACACCGACAAGGGCACCTGCGCGGCGTTCGTGCTGGTGGCGGAGGGCGCGGCGTGTATCGGCGAGCGCAACGGCAGCTCGTCCTCTTGGTCGGGTGATCCGCAGCAGAACCAGATCACGCTCTGCGACTATCAGGCGGGGCTGCACTGCGACGCCGGTACCTGCAAGCAGCGCTCGGCGCTGGGACAAGCCTGCTCCTCCGCGCACGCTTGCGTGGACGGCGCGTATTGCCCCTCCGGAACGTGCGCCGCGCGCCTGCCGGCGGGCGCGACCTGCACCGGGGACTGGGACGAGTGCAGCGCAGAGACCCACTGCGTGGACTCCACCAAGACCTGCGAGCCCCGGCGCGCCGACGGCGAAGCCTGCATGGACAGCGACGAGTGCCTGAGCGAGCGCTGCTCCGAAGGCGTGTGCAAGTACAACCCGGGGCTCGCCGGCCTCGCGCTGGCGTTCCTCTGCAACTGATCTCGCGGCCATGAGCCCGGTGGTCTGGGGCATCGCGGGCTACGTCGCGCTGAACCTGGCTGTAGGCTTCTTCGCGTCCCGGCGCGTGGCGAGCGAAGAGGACTTCTTCGTCGCCGGCCGTCGGCTCGGCTACCCCATCGCCATCTTCAGCATCTTCGCCACCTGGTTCGGCGCGGAGACTTGCGTCGGCGCGGCTGGCTCGGTGCACGCGGGCGGGGTGTTCTCGAGCCCGGCGGACCCGTTCGGCTACTCGCTGTGCCTGCTGGTGATGGGCGTCTTCTTCGCGCGTCTGCTCTGGGCGCGGAAGATGACCACTCTCGGCGACCTGTTCCGCGAGCGCTTCTCGCCGCGCGTGGAGAAGCTGGCCGTGCTCCTCATGGTGCCGTCGAGCCTACTCTGGGGCGCCGCGCAGATCCGGGCCTTCGGTCAGGTGTTGAGCGTCGCGTCCGGCATCACCTCCGTCACGGCGATCACCATCGCTGCCGTGGTCGCCGTCGTGTACACCGGCTTCGGCGGTCTGCTCGCCGACGCCGCGACGGACTTCGTGCAGGGGGTCGTCCTGATCATCGGCCTCGTGATCTTGGGAGGCGTCGTCGTCTCGCACCTGGGCGGGGTCGGTCCGGCGCTCGCCGCCATCGAGCCGGGTCGCCTGTCGCCGTTTCCCAGTGAGCTGAGCGGGTGGAAGATCGCGGAATCCTGGGTCACGCCGGTGCTCGGGTCGGTGTTCGCGCAGGAGGTCGTCAGCCGCATCATCGCCTGCCGCTCTCCGCAGGTCGCGCGGCGCTCTACTCTCGCAGCCGCGGGAATCTACCTGTCAGTGGGCTCGATCCCGATCTTCATCGGCCTGCTCGGTCCGCAGCTGGCGCCGGGCCTGGCCGACCCGGAGCACCTCTTGCCGGTCGTCGCGCAGAAGCACCTCGCGACCGTGCTCTACGTGGTCTTCATCGGCGCGGTCGTGTCCGCCATCTTGTCCACGGTGGACAGCACCCTGCTCGTCGCGGCATCCCTGGTCGCCCACAACATTGCGGTACCGCTCTCGGGGAAGAGCAGCGAGGCCGCGAAGCTCGCCTTCGCGCGCGTCTCGCTGGTAGTCATGGGAGTCTGCACGTGGGCGCTCGCGCTGGGCGGACAGAGCGTCGCCGGCCTGGTCGAGGAGGCGTCGGCCTTCGGCGGCGCCGGGTTCTTCGTCGTGCTGGTGTTCGGGCTCCACACCCAGCTCGGCGGGCCGCGCACGGCGGCGTTGGGCTTGGTCAGCGGCGCCCTGAGCTACGTCACCGGCGAGCACGTCTTCCACGTTCAGGCGCCGTTCCTGCTCTCGCTCGCGGTCTCGGGCGGGGTCTACCTGTGCGGCGCCTGGGTCGGGCGAAAGCGCTGAGCTCGAACGTCCGGCAAGCCTCGCCGGACGCTTGGACCTGGCACGCCCCGGGGCCGGGCCCTACGCAGCCGGTCCCTCGACGGACGAGGGCAGACAGGGGAAAGCCGAATGAGCAAGAAGATCATCGCGGTCATCGGAGCTACGGGTGCGCAGGGCGGGAGCCTGGTGCGCGCCATCGTCAAGCGCGGGGACTTTGCGGCCCGTGCCATCACCCGCAAGGCCGACGGGGACAAAGCCCAAGAGCTCCGGAAGCTCGGGGCCGAGGTCGTCGCGGCGGACTTGGACGACGCGGCGAGCTTGGAAAAGGCGTTCGCGGGCGCGCACGGCGCGTTCACGGTGACCAGCTTCTGGGAGCACATGTCGCCCGAGAAGGAGCTGGCCCAGGCGAGGAACCTGGCGCAGGCGGCCAGCCGCGCCAAGGTCTCGCACGTGATCTGGTCCACCCTCGAGGACACGCGCAAGCTGGTGCCGCTCTCGGACTCGCGCATGCCGACGCTGAAGGAGAAGTACAAGGTCCCGCACTTCGACGCGAAGGGCGAGGCCGACCAGTACTTCCGCGACGCCGGCGTGCCGACCACGTTTCTGCTCACCTCGTTCTACTGGGACAACCTGATCTACTTCGGCATGGCTCCGAAGAAGGGCGACGACGGCAAGTACGGATTCGTCCTGCCGATGGGTGGCAAGAAGCTGCCCGGCATCGCCGCCGAGGACATCGGCAAGTGCGCCTACGGGGTGTTCAACAAGGGCAGTGAGCTCATCGGCAAATACGTCGGCATCGCCGGCGATCACTTGACCGGAGCGCAGATGGCCGCTGCCCTGGGCAAGGCCCTGGGCAAGGAGGTCGTGCACCGCGACGTGCCGCCGGAGGTCTACCGCACGTTCCCGTTCCCCGGCGCCGACGACCTCGGGAACATGTTCCAGTACAAGGCGGACTTCGAGAAGGAGTTCTGCGGGGCGCGGGACCTTGCCGCCTCGCGCGCGCTGAACCCGGAGCTCCAGACCTTCGCGGCCTGGCTCGAGCAGAACGCCTCGCGCATCCCGACCGAGTGACCCCGAATCCGGACGCCGTCCGGACCGATCGCCGCCCGGCTGCCAACTCCGAGTTGGCGGATCGGGGCGGCGGTTGGCGTTTTGTGGCCTTCTAACCCCACGAGATCCCTCGGACGGGATCTGGTCTCGGCCTTGCACCTACACCGGTGCATGACGCTCTGGGTGCGCTTCGGGACTTTGCTGGTGGCTCTCTTCGCGGTCGCTTGCCAGGCGGGGCCGGTCGGCAACGAGGAGCCCATCCTGGAGGTGCAGCAGGCGGTCAGCGCGCCCCTCGCCAAGGCCTACTGCTCGATCCCGGTGACCGGCGCCGGCACGAAGAACATGGAGGAGGACTACCTCCCCCACGTCATCCAGTGCGAGAACGGCGGCGCGAACCTCGAAGCCCTGAAGGCGCAGGCCATCTCTGCCCGCTCCGTCGCTTACTACGCGATGGCCACCAAGGGATCCATCTGCGACGGCCAAGGCTGCCAGGTCTACAGCTGCGGTGCGACGCCCAGCGCCAAGCACAAGCAAGCGGTGAAGGAGACCGCCGGCATGTACCTCTCCTTCGGCGGAATGCTCACCTACGGCTTCTACGTGAGCGGCGACAACAACACCTCCGCGCCGAGCTGCAAGGGCAGCTCGAGCCACGCGATGGAGAAGTACGTCACGTACAACCAGGGGCTGACCGGCACCAGCGTCAAGCAGACCTCTCTCGGCTACATCGGGCCGCCCGGCTACGGCCAGAACCGCGGCTGCATGAGCCAGTGGGGCGCGCGCTGCCTCGAGGCCAACAAGAGCTACGACTACAAGCAGATCCTCCAATTCTATTACGGCGCTGACATCAAGATCCTGACCGCCGCTGGCTCGTGCGTGGCCCCCGCCGACACGGACGGCGACGGCGTCACCGACGACAAGGACAACTGCCCGAGCGCCAAGAACGCGGCGCAGACCGACACCGACAAAGACGGCAAGGGCGACGCCTGCGACACCGACGACGACGGGGACGGCGTGGCGGACACGACGGACAACTGCCCGCTCGTGGCCAACAAGGCCCAGACCGACTCGGACAAGGACGGCAAGGGCGACGCCTGCGACACCGACGACGACGGCGACGGCGTGGCCGATGCCTCGGACAACTGCCCGAGCGCAGCCAACGCGAACCAGAGCGATCTGGACCAGGACGGCGAAGGCGACGCCTGCGACGCCGATGACGACGACGACGGCGTGAACGACACCGCCGACAACTGCCCGGCAGACGCGAACGCGGATCAGGCGGACGCGGACGACGACGGCGCGGGCGACGTCTGCGATGCGTCGAGCGGTACCGGCGGTGCCGGCGGGACGGGTACGGGCGGCTCGAGCGGCTCGAGCGGTTCCGGAGCGTCCGGCGGCTCGAGCGGCGGCGCTGGCTCGGGCGGCAGCGGCGGCTCCGGCACGGCCGGCGGCGGCCAGCAGACCAAGGTCATGGAGAGCGACGAGGCCAGCGGGTGCAGCACGAGCCCCGCGCCGCGCGGCCTCGGCTTCGGCGCGCTTGGCCTCTGCCTGGCGCTCGGCCTGCTCACTCGCCGGAGAGCCGCGCGATGAGCCGCTACGCCCTGCTCCTGCTCGGCACGCTCGCGCTCGGCGGCTGCGCCGTCGAGGTCGCACCCGACGAGCCCGACGGCCCCGAGCCCCACGAGGAGACCGCGACCGTCCAGAGCGCACTCAGCGTGTCGCAAGCGCTGTCGAGCGGCTGCTCCACCTCGGTGGTCGAGGGCCTCTCAAAGCAGATCATCGCGGAGATGAACTGCATCAACCCGAACGCGCTGAAGGCCGTGCCCTCGCGGCCGAACCTGATCAAGAACTACAGCCACGTGTTCATGTACATGCAGCCGGCGGCGGTGGACTCGCTAGTCAAGGCGCTGGACGCGAACCCGAGCAAGACCCTGCACATCAGCAGCATGCTGCGCACCTTGCCCCAGCAGTGGCTGCTCTATCACTGGTACAAGGCGGGGAAGTGCGGCATTCCGCTGGCCGCGACGCCGGGCAACTCGAACCACGAGGGCGGCACGGCCTTCGACACCGGCGACTACTCGACCTGGAAGACCGCGCTCACCGCCAAGAGCTTCCAGTGGTACGGCTCGAGCGACGTCTACCACTACACTTACGTCGGCGGTGGCACGGTCAACCTGAAGGGCAAGGACGTGCTCGCGTTCCAGAGGCTCTGGAACCTGAACCACCCGGAGGACAAGATCGCCGAGGACGGCGAGTTCGGCACGCAGACCGACACCCGCCTGGGCAAGAGCCCGACGGAGGGCTTCGCGAAGGGGCCGACCTGCTCCGAGCCCAAGGACACGGACGGCGACGGCGTCACGGACACCAAGGACAACTGCCCGGGAACGAAGAACGCTGGGCAGGAGGATCTGGACAAAGACGGCAAGGGAGACGCCTGCGACGACGATGACGACGGCGACGGCGTCGCGGACACGAAGGACAACTGTCCGAAGGACGACAACGCGGACCAGGCGGACTGTGATCAGGACGGCAAAGGCGACGCCTGCGATGCGAACAGCAACTGCGGCAGCGGCGGCGCGGCGGGTGCGGCTGGCGCAGCGGGTGCGGCCGGAGCGGCAGGCGCCGCGGGCGGAGGCGGCGCGGCGGGCGGAGCGGGGAGCGGCGGCGGGATCAGCGCGTCCGGCGGAAGCGCAGCCGGCGGCAGCGGCGGCAGCGGGCAGACCACCAAGACCTTCGCCGACAGCGGTGAAGAAGGCAGCTGCAGCGTGAGCGGTCCCGTTCGCCAGAGCGATCCGGCCTGGCTGTTGCTCGGCCTCGGCGTCGCGTTCGTGCGGCGGCGTTCGTGCACGAACGCGAAGTGAGCGCGCCGATGGACGCCGGTGCGTCCAACGCGGGCGTAGGAACGCGTTGCCGAGGCTGGTATCCTCCACGTTGAAAGAGGTGCATGCGTGAAGCCGATCCGATTCTTGTCGCTCGCGGTCGTTCCGGCGCTCTTCGGTCTGGCCTGCGCGGCAGGTGAAGATGCCGAGGAGGAAGGCGGCTACGGCGCCTCGAACGCCGGCGGCTACGGCGCGAGCTCGAGCGGTGGCTCATCCTATGGCGGTAGCTCCTACGGCGGTGCTGGCGGCAGCGCGACCGGAGGCGTCGGCAACACGGGTGGCAGCTCCGTCGGCGGCGGAGGCAGCGGCGGTTTGGCGGGGGCGGCGGGCGCAGCCGGCGCGTCGGGAGCTGGCGGCGCGAGCGGCGGCGCGGGTGGTTCGACCGGCGGCAGCGGTGGCGCGAGCGGCGGCAGCGGTGGCTCGACCGGCGGCAGCGGCGGCTCGACCGGCGGCAGCGGCGGGGTCTCCACCAACGACTGCTGCAAGGCGGCGACGACTCCAGGTTGTTCGACGAGCTCGATTCAGACCTGCGTCTGCGCGCAGGACAAGTTCTGCTGCAACACCGCGTGGGACTCGATGTGTGTGCAGGAGGTCAAGGAGTTCAACTGCGGCAATTGCGGCGGCACCGGAGGCACGGGCGGCACGGGCGGCAGCGGCGGCACGGGCGGCACGGGCGGTACGGGCGGTACGGGCGGCACGCCCGGCTGCACCGGCACCACCGCGTTCGAGTGCGGCAACACCGCGAACTACTGCTCGAACGGCACCTGCTACAAGTGCCTGGCGGGTCAGCAGAACTGCAACGGCATCGGCGGCTGCGAGTGCTCGGGGACCTGCAACGGCTCGAGCTGCACGACCTGCACCGACGCCGGCCCAGAGCCGAACAACACGGTGGCGACCGCCAGCTCGGCGTGTCCCACGGTGCTCTGCAACATCAACGACTGCAACTCGTCCGGCTCGTCGGTCTCCGGGGTGGTCCAGCCAGGCGGTGACGTGGACTTCTTCAAGTTCAAGGGTTGGGACGACCTGTGCATCGTCGATCCGACCGTCTCGACCAAGACGGCGGGCATCCAGGTCTGTGTGTTCGCGGCGTGCACCGACGGCTCGGCGGCGTACAAGAGCTGCAAGCAAGGCACGGTGGCCACGGAAGGCGCGATGACCGGCTGCTGCACGACCAGCACCACGACTCCGGCGCAGCTCGAGATCAACTGCCCCGGGATCTTCGACGACGCAAACGTCTACATCCGGGTCAAGGGCCAGACGACCAGCGCCTGCACGCCTTACGACGTGAGCTACCACTACTGATCGCCGCCCAATACGCGGGGCTCGGTCAGCGAGGTGATGCCTTCGGGCCGCAGCCCCTGCGGCCACGAGGACTCGGGGGCCCGGTCGGATCCGCGCAGTTGGCGCTGGAACGACCCTTGTAAGAGCTCGTTCGTGGTTCGACGACGCTTGGTCAATCGCTGCAAGCACGCTCGATGGGCTTGTCGGCCCGGGTCTCGGACACCAGGTCTCGAGTGAGGTGCGCGATGCCCGAGTGGGAGCCACCGGAGTCTTTCGATGGATTCGAGATCAAGGGGCAGCTGGGACGCGGCGGCATGGGACGCGTCTACCTCGCCTACGAGGTCTCGCTCGACCGTCCGGTGGCGCTCAAGCTCATCGCGGCCGACTCGCCGGACGAGTCGGCGCGCCTGCGCTTCTCTCGGGAGGCCCGCGCCATCGCGCGGCTCCAGCACCCGAACATCGTGGCCATCTATCGCATCGGCGAGGTCGAGGGGCGCCCGTACATCGCGTACGAATACGTGGACGGGGACAGCCTGGACCGCGTCGCGACGCCGCTCCCGTGGACGCGGGTGGCGGAGATCGGCCTCTCGGTGGCGCGTGGCCTCGGGCTGGCGCATCAGCGCGGAGTGCTGCATCGCGACGTGAAGCCTGCCAACGTGATCCTGGCGCGAGAAGGCTCGGTCAAGCTCGTCGACTTCGGCCTGGCCAAGCTCTTCGCCGAGCCGGTCTTCGAGACGGAGCCTCGGCGCACGCCCAGTTCTTGGGAGCAGGCCTTCGCGACCGCGGACACCGCCCGCATCGGCAGCGGCGTGCGCGCCGCCATGAACGACGGCAGCACCTGGCGGGGAGAGCACACCGGAGCCATGATCGGCACTCCGAACTACATCGCTCCGGAGGTGTGGATGGGGGAGCGTTCGTCCACGCGCACCGACGTCTACGCCTTGGGTCTGGTGGTCTACGAGCTGTGCACTGGGACGCAACCCTTCGCCGGGCTGAGCGGGCGAGCGTTGATCGAGCAGGTCACGCAGACGCCGCTCTCGCCACTCGCCAGCTTGCGGTCCGATCTGCCACGCTCGTTCGCCGCGGTGGTCGACAAGGCAACCGCCCGCGACCCTGCCGACCGGTACGCCGACGGTGCAGAGCTCGCGCGGGCGCTCGAGACCGTCGAGAGCGTATTGCGCGGCTTCCGTACGGTCGGGGACCGGACCCACGGCGGTGACGATGCGTCGATCGTCGCGGCTTCCCTGTCGCGGATCCAGGGCGACGCCGACGAGCTGATGGACGCCTTCTACGATCGCCTCTTCGCTCGCACGCCGGAGCTGCGGGCGCTGTTTCCGGCCTCGATGATCGACCAGAAGATGATGCTCGCTGCCGCGCTCCGCCTGGTGGTGGACCACCTCAGGAACCCGGCGAAATTGGTCCCGGTGCTGGAAGATCTGGGCTGGCGGCACGCTCGCTACGGCGCCAAACCCGAGCATCTTCGCCTGTTCGGCGAGGCGCTGCTCGAGACCGTTCGCCAGTTCGACCGGGTCGAGTGGAACGCCGCGATCGGCGCGGCCTGGAAGCGCGCGTTCGCGGCCATCGCCGAGGCGATGCTGAGGGGGATGGCGCTGCACGTCGAGAAGAAGCGCGCCTGAACGCTCAGCTGCGCCAGGCTGTGCCACCGACCGCTGGCATGAGGAGTGCTTTCGCAGCTCGCATGACAGCTCGGCTCGGACGCGTCGCCTGCGCCGCAGGGCTGCTGGCGGCGGTCGCGGTGGGCTGCGGTGGAAAGGTGCAGACGGCCGACGGCACCGGCGCCATCAGCCCCGGAGACCAGGCGGATGCCGCGGCCGGGCCTGCGCCTCCGCCGCTGGTCGATGCGGGTGCGCCCGCGCCTCTGGATGCCTCGCCTGGCGCGGATACGAGCGCTCCTCCGCTGCCTTTCCCCTACTGCGCGGCGCAGAGCGGTCAGTGCTCATCGGACGTCTACCCCGAAGGGGAGACCTGCGGCGAGTGCTCCTGTCGTTGCTGCGACTACGGTACCCTGGTCGAAGAGTGTCTGTCCTCGCCGGACTGCAAAGCTTACCTGACCTGCCTGCGCCTCTGCACCGACGCGAATTGCACGGCGAAGTGTGGCTTGCCCTGCGACACCGGAGCGGAGCCCGCCTGCTACTTGGCCGACTGTCACTCGTGGATCTGCAGCCACGCCTGCGGGAAGTACTAGTCCTACGGTCGCGACTCGCGCGAACGCCTACTCCGCGACGAACTCCACGCGCCGGTTCTTCGCCCGCACCGCGTCCGAAGTGCCCTTCTCGAGCGGCTTGTCCGGTCCGTAACCCTTGGCGCTGAGGCGGGAGGGCTTCACTCCCTTGCCGATCAGATAGCGACGCACGGACTCCGCGCGGGCCTGGCCGTGCACGTCGCCGTTCAGGCGAATCGGATCGAGGATCGCGCCGGCCTCCGCTGCGCTCTGGGGAGGCGTCAGGTTCTTCGGGGTCCAGGCGCTGCCGCTCCACTCCCAGAGCGAGATGCTCTGATTGCCCTTCACGCCCAGGCAGAACTCGTAGCCGCCGCCGGACGGGTCGCCGGTCAGCTTGGGGTCGATGTCCGTCGCGGCGGCGCTGCCTCCGGTGGACGCGCTCTTGTCGGAGTCGATGAACACGTAGGCGTTGATGTTGCCTCCGGGGGACGCGGCGTCCGACACGTAGACGCGCGCCCAGAAGCGCTGCGCGTCGGTGGAGGCGTAGGCCGTGCGAATGTCGATGGACATCTCCTGCTGCTTGAACGAGTCGAGGCCGTCACCGGCTAGATCCTCCGCGCCGTAGATCCAGCCCGGCTCGCCGGTCTTGTCGATGGCGAAGAGCTCGCCGAGCGCCGGTCCGGTTCGGCCCCCGGTCCAGGTCTGCGCCGTGGCGACCGAGGTGACGCTGGCGATCGAAAGCGCAGCCAACATGCCCAAGCGACTCGTGTGCCCCATGTGTCTCGATCACGGTACCACGCCGGTGGCGTTTCGCTGACGGCGCGCCAGGTGAGGACTAGAGGCAGCAAACAAACGCGGCGCATTTGGCGATGGCGACACCCCTGCGCCATGGTCTCCCGTGTACACTGCGTGCATGGTTGCGCGGTTCCCCTGGCTCGTTGCGTTCGCCGTCATAGCCTGCGGGTCGGACGACGGCGGCGAGAACGCCGCCAGCACTCCGGCGGGCAAGAGCTGCCATGCGCTCTGCGACAAGGAGCTCCAGCTCGCCACCGATTGCCCGAGCGACGCCCTCGGCAACTGCAAGGAGGCCTGCGACGGGCTCATTCCGCAGCTCGACTCGGCGTGCCGCGCGAAGGCCCAGGCGGCGTACGATTGCGTGGCAGCGAACACGACCAGCGCCGCCTGCAATGGCGGAAACCTGCCTCTTCCGGAGACACCCGACCAGTGCAAAGCGATGGTCAGCGAGTTCGTGCAGTGCGCGCCCTGAGCGCGTTTCACTTGCAGCAGGTCGCGCCGAAGTTCTTGGCGGAAGCAGGCATCACCTCTGCGTAGCTGCAGTCGGCGCTGACGCAACCCGGGCGCATCTGGGTAATCGAGCTGAGCAGGCCCAGGTTGGCCTGGTCGCTAGCGCCCGGCGCCCCCGCGTCGCAGCTGAAGCGGACATCGACCTTCTCCGCGGATCCGCTGGCGCAGGAGCTCCCGCAGACGCTCTCGTCGTCGCTGGGGCAGCTCGCCGCGCTCGAGCCGAGCGCGCGCACACAGCCTGCCAGCCAGCGCTGCGAGGTCGCCTTCTCGTTCGCCCCGCCCCGCGCCACATACTCCGCGTAGGTGCACAGGTGCCAGCCCGGGGAGCACAGCGTTTCGGCGTTGCACTGGTTCACGTTGCCGGCGCAGCCCACCATGATGGGCGAGTCCCCGTAGGCCTGCTCGACGCTGCCGTCGGCGCAGCCGCTGCTGCTGTTCGGGCCTCCCTCGTTGGTGGACGTGGACGAGCAGCCGCCAAACAACAGGATGCCGGCGGCGATGAGCACGGCGCGTGTCACTTCACGAACCCCACGTCGCACCCGAAGCGCACGTCCACGCTGCCGCCCGGGCCGGAGTTGACCTTGGCGCAGGCCGCCGGGCACAGGTGGCCAAGGCGTGCGCGAGCGGTGCGAGGACTAGAACGGGCCTCATGTCGCTCATGGTGCCAGAGCCGCGTGTGCGCTACGACCGTGCCGTGAGGCTCTGGCTCTCGGCAACCGCGCTCGGGCTCGCCTGCTCGGGCTCGCCCGCCGCGTCGGGTCCGCCGCTCTCCCCGCCGCCCGCGGCGAAGGTGCCGGCTCCGGCCCCGACTCCGGCCCCTTCGCCCGACCCGCCCCCACCCTCCGCTCCCACGGCCGAGGCGCCGCAACCACTGCCCGAGACGGCCTGCCGCCCACTCCGGCTCGCGAAGGCCTGCGTGTCCCAAGCGTCGCAGGACTGGCTCGACTCCGAGGCGCTCGCGAGCTGGTACCAGAGCCGAGGCACCAAGCCCCCGCAAGGGATCGAGCCCAGCTGTCGCGAGATCGTCCTGGGCTCGGGGTCGGAGGCCGCGCTCTGGTGCGAGCGCATCCAGCACGAATCCCGCGGCAAGCCCGGCACGCCGCTCCACACCTACCGCGTGCTCACGCTGCTCAGCGTGCGCGCCGTGCGGAGCAAGCGGGTCGAGGTGCTGCTCGAGGCGCCCCTCCGCTTCGACGTGCTCGACAAGGAAGACCTGGAGCAAGGCCCGGCGTTCGAGCTCGCCGTCGAGACGAGGTCACCGCTCACCGAGCTGGTGCTCGGCGAGCCTTCGGACGGCGCCTGCGACGAAGCGGAGGCCGAGCTGCGCCGGCGACGAGCCGCGAACGACCCTTCTCAGGTAGCGTGGGCCCGGCTCGACGAGGAGCTCCGCGCGCGACTGTGCCGGGCGATCGGCAAGTACGTGCTGAAGGGTGGACGCCTGCAGCGCGTCGCTCCGAAGACGACGGCGTCTTCGAGCTCGGGCCCCTGAGTCACTTGAAGGCCACGACCTTCATCGAGCTGATCTGGTCGTTCCACAGGCCGCCGCCCAGATCCACGAACGAGCCCGGCGGGAAATACTTCACGTCGCCCTTGTAGTTGACGTGCTGGTACACGTAGACGCCCACCTTGGGGCTGGCGGTCGTCATCAGGCGGCTGATGCGATCGTTCCAGTTCGCCCCCCAGCCCAGGTTGTTCGTGTACTTGGTCAGGTCCGGATAGTTGCCAGGACAGAAGAAGAACTTCCCTCCGCAGCAGCTCGAGTGCTCGTAGACCGTGAGCTGGCCGTTCGAGCAGTGGAGCGTGGTGGCGCAGCTGCAGAGCGCCTCCGCGCTCTCGCTCACGGGCTCCTCGGTCTCCTCCTCCGATGCCTCGGCCTCGCCAAAAGCGGCGGGCTCGTCCTGCCCATCCTCGAGCAGGACGGCGTCCTCGGGCGCCATCTCGGCGGTGCAGCCGGCGGCGACGAGACAGACGAGGAGCGATGCGACGGGGAACGTGGCCTTCATGACTGGGGTCCTTTCGGGCCGCGATTCGGCGGCCTCGATGTCCCTTTGCCCACCCCGGCAGATTCCTTTGGGCGCCATCGAAGAAAGTGAGATAAATCGCGCTCCATGAGCGAAGGCCCCACACGCGCCCGGCCGCTCCCCACGGTGGTTCGCTACGCCAAGGTGCGGGTGAGCGTGACGCGTGGGCCCAACACGGGGCTCTATTTCGAGAGCGCCGGCACGCCGGTCCGCATCGGCACCTCGACCGAGAACGACCTGGTGCTCACCGACGACACGGTCTCTCGCCGGCACGCCGAGCTCCAGCCCACGCCGCTCGGCATGCGTGTGCGCGACGTGGAGAGCACCAACGGCATCGTGCTCGGCGGCGTTCGGCTCAAGGACGGCTTCGTCACCGGCGACTTCCAGATCGCCCTGGGCGAGACCTGGCTCGCGGTGCAGTGGTTGGGCGAGACGGTCGATCGCGAGCAGGTTCAGACCGACCGCTTCGGCGACGTGCTCGGCCGCGCGCCGCGCATGCGCGAGCTGTTCGCCGATCTGGAGCGCATCGCGCCGAGCGAGGTCAGCCTGCTCATCGAGGGCGAGACCGGCACCGGCAAGGACTTGATCGCCGAGAGCGTCCACGCGCAGAGCCAGCGCGCGGGCGGGCCGTTCGCGGTGTTCGACTGCGGCGCGGTGGCGCCCACGATGGTGGAGAGCGAGCTGTTCGGCCACGAGCGCGGCGCATTCACCGGCGCGCACGCCACCCACACCGGGGTGTTCGAGCAGGCCAGCGGCGGCACGTTGTTCATCGACGAGATCGGCGAGCTCCCGCTGGAGCTCCAGCCCAAGCTCCTGCGCGCGCTGGAGAAGCGCGAGATCCGTCGCATCGGCGGGCGCCAGACCATCGCCGTGGACGTGCGCATCATCGCGGCGACCAACCGCAACCTGCGTTTCGAGACCCAGCAAGGCCGCTTCCGCCAAGATCTCTACTTCCGCCTCGCGACCACCCACGTGGCCGTGCCGCCGCTGCGCGACCGCATGGAGGATCTGGAGCTCTTGGTCGAATACTTCCTGGGTCTGGAGCGGCCACCGCGGCACCTGAGCGACGTGCCGGTTCACGTCTGGGAGATGTTCCAGAACCACCGCTGGCCGGGCAACGTCCGGGAGCTGCGCAACGCCGTGCAGCGCCTCACAGTCACGCCGGACCGCCCCCTGCACCACGACCACGTCGAGACCGCTTCGAGCCCGAGCGCCAGCAGCCCGGCGCAGAGCTGGCTCAGGGACGGCTCGGTGGTGCCGTTGCGCATCGCCCGGCGTGAGGCCGGCGACGACTTCGAGCGGGCCTACCTCGAATTCGTGCTCCAGCGCTCGGGCGGGAACGTGACGCGCGGCGCGGCGCTGGCCGAGGTTTCCCGTCAGATGATGCAGAAGCTCATGCGCAAGCACGGCATGGGCGAGGGCCGCTGAACGGGCGCTCGGGCGGTACCCCGGAGAAAATCTGGGATAATGCCCGGGCATGACCCAGGCCGCGCCCGAGCTCGACCTCACCGTGCTCGGCGAGATCGCCAGCGGTGGCATGGGCGCCGTGGAGCTGGCACGCCTGACGGATCCGGACGGCGAGCGCTTCGTCGCGGTCAAGCGCATGCACCCCGAATACTCCCGGGACCAGGAGTTCGTGCGCATGTTCCGCGACGAGATCTGGCTCACCGGCTCGCTCTGTCACCCCAACGTGGTCGGCCTGGTGGGCTTCGGCGAGGACGACGACGGTCCGTACCTGGTGATGGAGTACGTGGACGGCGTGGCCCTGGCGCGCATCGCGCTGGAGGGCCGGCGCGCCGGCGAGCCGATGCCCGCGGAGCTGGTCGCCTTCGTCTGCGCTCGAGCCGCCGAGGGTCTGCACGCCGCTCACGCGCTCACGGACGAGAGCGGCCGCTCCCTCGACATCGTCCACCGCGACGTGACGCCCAGCAACATCCTGGTCGGCTTCGACGGCAGCGTGAAGATCACCGATTTCGGCATCGCCAAAGCGACCGGAAAGAGCTCGCACACGCGCACCGGGATCATCAAGGGCAAGATCGCGTACATGTCGCCGGAGTACGCGGCGCGAAAGCCCGTGGACGGACGCGCGGACCTGTATTCGCTCGGCATCGTCTTGTTCGAGCTCCTGGCGGGCAAGGTCCCCTTCGACGCCAAGGGCGACCTCGAGCTCCTGAAGCTCGTCGCTTACGCCAGTCCTCCGACGCTCGCGTCGGCGGTACCGGACATCGACCCCGAGCTCGCTGGCATCGTGGACGGCCTGCTGGCGAAGAGCCCGGCCGATCGGCCGCCGACCGGCGTGGAGCTCGCGCGGAAGCTCGACGCCTGGCTCGCCGCGCGTGGCAAGCAGCGCGAGGACCTCGAAGCAGCGCTCGTCGCTTATGCCCGGCGCCACGCCGGCACCGCCCACAAGAAGCTCGCGCGAATGTTGGAGGAAGACGCGAGCACGGTGCCGGGCGACTCGGATGCGCCAAAGCGTCCGCGCTTCGAGACACGGACCCTCCTGTTGTTCAAGCGCCCGAGCCGCCGCGAGCCCGAGCCGCGAGAGGAGCCGGACGAAGCGCGCCCGCGCACGCGCCGCGTCGCCGTCTCGGGCTACCCGCCCCCGCCGTCGGAGCCCGTGGCGGCCCCGGCGAGCCTCCCGACGCCGATGGAGGCAGCGCTCGAACCGGTGGCGAGGCTCTCGCAGCCTCCGCCCTTGACCACCGCGCGCGCACGCCACTCGTCGGCGGTCGTGGGCGGCGTCATCGCCGGAAGCCTCGCGGCGCTCCTCTTGGTGGTGCTCTCGGTGCTGGCCACCGGGAAGAGGCGCGTCGAGCCCGCGAGCGCGAGCCAGCCCGCGCCGATTCGCCCCGCGACGGTCGCCCCCGTGCCGCTTCCGGAGCCGCCGCTCCCGGAGCCGCTCTTGTCGGCCGAATCGCTGCCCCTGGAACCCGAGCTCGCTGCGACGGCGAGCACCTCCAAGCCAAAACCGCTGCCGGGAGCTGGCAAGCCGAAGCCGTCAGCCGCTAAAGTTCCGGTGACCAGCAAAGGGACCAAGCCCTGTACGCCCGACAGCTTCGACTACCCGGGGTGCCTCAAGCGCTGACGGCGCTCGCGTGCCTGGTGAGCGCGCTGCCGGTGCGGGCCGAGGTGCCGGCGTGCCCCACCGACACCGGCAACCCCCGCGAGATGGAGAAGAAAGGGCGCGCGCTGTTCGAAGAGGCGCTCCGCCGCGAGGCGGCCGATCCCCGCGGGGCGCTGGAAATCCTGAGCTGCGTGCAGCGCATCGCCGACAAACCCGCGGTCTCGCTGCGCGTGGGCATGATCGCCGAGCGCGTCGGCAACAAGCGCCTCGCGGCCGAGTCGTTCGAGCGATACCTGGCCCTTGCCGGCGACGCAGCGCCGGATCGCGCGGAGCTCAGCGCGCACATCGAGAAGCTCCGGGGCGAGCTCGGCGCGCCGCCTCCTGGGCCCGCGCCCGAGCCGGAGCCGAGCCCCGCGCCGCCGCCACCGGTGCCGAAGGACGCGCCGTCGCCCACCGTGGGGTACGTCACCATCGCGGTCGGTGGCGCGCTGGCCCTCGGCGGCGGTCTGTTGTTGCTCTCGGCGAAGTCGAGGAACGACGACGTGCACGCGATCGAGCCCGGGACGACCTACTGGAACAGTCCTGAAGCCAAGGGCGAGCTCGACGCCGCCAAGCGCGAGCAGACCCTGGGCATCGTGGGGATCGCAGCCGGCGCGCTGGCCACGGGGATCGGTTTGTGGCTGGTGCTGGACAGGAAGAGCGGCGTCGCGGCCACGGCGCAGGTGGGCCCGCGCTCCTCGTCGGCAGCGCTTCGGGTCCGCTTCTAGTGACGAACCTGGTCCTGGTCGTCGTGTGCCTGCTCGCCGGGGTGCTCGCGCGGCAGAGCGGCCGCCTGCCCGAGGCCACTCCAGTGGTCGCGACGCGGGTGGTCATCCACATCGCGCTGCCCGCGCTGACCCTCGTCACCATCCACGGGCTCCGGCTGGCGTCCGAGCAATGGCTCGAGCTCGGCATCGCCCTTGCCACGCCGCTCTTGATCTTCTTGGTCGCGCTCGTGGTCCTCCTCGGAGCCGGTCGGGCGCTCGGCTGGCCGCGCGAGATCACTGCGTGCCTGCTCTTGACGACGGGGCTCGCCAACACCTCGTTCGTGGGCTTTCCGCTGATCGAGGCGCTCTATGGTCGCGAGGGCCTCGCCCGCGCCGTCCTGGTCGATCAGGGTCAGTTCCTGGTGCTCACCACCCTCGGCATGGTCGCTGCCAGCGCCGGGCGCGGCGAGGGGCGCCCGAGCCTCCGCGCGCTCGGGCGGCAGCTGCTGCTCTTTCCGCCGTTCCTGGCCTTCGTGCTGGCCATCGCGCTGCGACCGGTCGCGCTGCCCAGCCTGGTCAGCAGCGTGCTCGACAAGCTCGCCCTCCTGGTGGTGCCGCTGGCGCTCTTCGCCGTGGGTTGGCAGCTGCGTGTGGATCGGCAGGGCCTCGCCGAGCACGCGCGCCCGCTGGCGATTGGCCTCTCGGTGCGGCTGGTGCTCGCGCCTCTGGTCGTGTACCTGATCGTGCAGCGCGCCCTCGGCGTGACGGGGCTGGTCGGAGATGTGGCCGTCGCGGAGGCCGCGATGGCGCCGATGATCACCGGGGCGCTGCTCGCGATGGAGTCGGGCCTCGCGCCCCGACTCGCCACCGCGATGGTGGGCGTCGGAGTGCCGCTCTCGCTCTTCACCGTGCCGGCGTGGGCTTGGCTGCTCAGGTAGCTGGCGACTGCTCTTGCCATCCGCCGAGGACGTTCCTACGTCTCGTGCGTGACGATCTTGCGCAGCGCGCGCCTGGTGCTCCGCCCGGTCGAAGCGGCGGACTTGCCCAGGCTCCTCGCGATCTTGCGCGAGCCCGAGGTGGCCGCGCACTGGAGCGAGCCGGACGACGAGTTCGACGGACGCGAGCTCCTGGCGGGCGACCCGCTTCCGGGAACGGAGCGGGTCAACACGTTCGTGATCGAGCGCGGCGGCGAAGTCGTCGGGTGGATCGCGGGCTGGGAGAACCTCCATCGCGACTACCGCCACGCGGGCATCGACCTCTTCCTGACGTCGTCCGCGCAGGGTACGGGGCTGGGGCCGGAGGCGATCGAGCTCTTGTGCCGCTACCTGTTCGAGGTGTGCGGGCACCACCGCATCACCATCGATCCCGCGGCGGACAACCTGAGGGCCATCCGGGCCTACGAGAAGGTCGGGTTCCGGCGCGTGGGCGTGATGCGCGACTACGAGCGCGGCGCGGACGGGCGATACCACGACGGCATGCTCCTCGACCTGTTGCCGGCAGACCTGGCAAGGACGGCCTGAGGGGCTGCGGGCGTGCTGATACCTACTTGTGGATCTTCGCCGAGGTCAGCTTGGCCGCGAGCTCTTCCTTCTGGGACTCGGGGACGCGCGTGCCGTACACCTGGAGGGTCTTGAGCTGCGTGAGCCCGTAGAGGGGCGAAGCGTCCGCGAGCCCGGAGTCGGAGACGTTCAGGTGCTCCAGCTTGCTCAGCTTGGCGAGCGGAGAGACGTCCGTCAGCAGCTTGCAGCGACCCAGACCGAGGTCAGTGAGCGAGGTCAGGCCGGCCAGGGGCGTCAGGTCGGTCACCTTGGTGTTGCCCAACCGGAGGCGCTCCAGCTGGGTCAGACCGCCGAGCGGCCCGAGCTCAGCGAGCTCCTTGCAGCCGTCGAGGTCGAGCTCGCGCAGGTTGGGAAGCTTCTGGAGCGGCGTCAGGTCGGTGACCTTGGTCGAGTCGATGCGCAGCTCCTTCAGCTTGGTCAGGGGCTCGAGCTGGGTCAGATCGCCGAGGCTGACTCCGGAGAGGCTCAACTTCTCGAGCTCTCGCAACCCACCGAGCGGGGTGACGTCGCTGACGTTCCGCGCCCACGACAGGTTGAGCTCTCGCAGGCGCGTGAGCTTCGCCAGCGGACCGAGGTCGCTCACATGGGTGTGGATGAGGACGAGCTTCTCGAGCTTGGTGAGGCCAGCCAAAGGCTCCAAGCTCTTGGTCCTGATCTCGAGAATCACGATCTCGCGGAGCTCCGTCAGGCCGGCCAGAGGCGACAAGTCGTTGGCGGGCATCCCCGCCGGGCCGCTCACGATCTGGAGGGAGCGTAGCTTCGGGAACGCGGCGAGCGGCGCGAGATCCCGAGGCGCGTCGACGACCCCCTCCGTCTGGCAGTTGATCACCGTCGTGTCTTTCCCGAGCTTCTTGCCGCAGAACTCGACAGGGTATGCGGGAGGCGAGGGAGCAGCGGATGCGGAGGGCGCCGCCGACGCGACCGCCGCGCTGGCGCTCACGCTTAGTGTGGCCACGGGAGCAACGGGGGGTGCCGGTGGGCTCTCGGCCTTCGCCTGCTGCTCCGGGGCTTGGCTCTTGGAGCACGCGAGCGCTACGACAGCCAGGAACGGCAGGCAGTATCGACGGGGCATGAGCTCCTTTCCAACGCCGAACGGAGAGCGCGTCAAGGCGGCGCGGCTCGTCAGCTCTTCTAGACGGCCACCGTAGGCGCGAACGGAAGGCTCGCCGCTTCGGACTGCTCTTCGGCCACGAGCGTCGCACCCCACCAGCGTGCCGCGTCAGATCCCAGCGTGTGCGCGGACGTCCACCTCACCCAGCGGTGGGCGCCGAGTCGCCCTCATCCCGACGACTTCGAGCACTGGCGACGCAACACGACCCCCTCGGCCGCGCTACTTGTTGCACGCGCTAAACGCGGCGTTGCAGCTCGTGACCATGCAGCCTTCGCAGGTGCCGTCGAAGGTGGCCGGCGGGCAGAGCTGCTGGGCACAATCCTTCCCGGGGCCCCCGCATTTCTGACAGACGCAGTCGCGAAGCGCCTTGTACATGTCCACCTCGTTCTGACAGAGCTTCGGATCGGTGACCGGAAGGTTGACGTAGATCGCGTCGATGCAGCGCACGCACCCGCTGCCGCCTGCGTCCACCGGCGGTGAGCCGGTGCAGCTACAGTCGACCGCCGGGCTGCCGCCGCCGCTGGGCGCGCCACCGCCGCCGCTGGGCGCGCCACCACCGCCGCTGGGCGCGCCACCACCGCCGCTGGGAGCACCCCCACCGCCGCTCGGGCCACCACCACCGCCGGTCGGCCCACCGCCACCGCCGTTGGGCGCACCACCGCCGCTCGGGCCTCCACCGCCGCTCGGAGCGCCGCCGCCGCTGGGCGCGCCGCCGCCGCCGGCACCAGAACCCCCGTCGAGCGCGCCGGTCCCGCTGCTGCCGCCCGTCTGTTTGGGCTCGTTCTCGGTCGTGGAGGTGCAGCTGGCGAGCTCGAGACACGACAGGAGCCCGACGCCGAATACGACCGTGAGGCGCGCGCGCATGGTCGCGATCCTAGCACACGCGATCCGACCCGGCGGTCGTGGTGGCTCAGGGATTGACGACGAACCGGCGCTCGCCGTTCTCGAAGAACGCGACGATCTGCCTGGCTGCGGCCAGGCCGGCGTTCACGTTGGCCTCGCCGGTCTGCGCGCCGAGCTTGACCGGCGTGACGTAGACGCGGTTCGAGTACTTCTGCTTGATGGTCGCCAGCGTCTCGGCCGAGGGCGCGATGTCGCTCGCGTAGCGGAAGTCCTCGCGCTCCGCCAGCACTGCCAACAGCTCGGCCTCGTTGATCACCTCTTTGCGAGCGGTGTTGATCAGCGTGGCGCCCTTGGGCATGCGCATCAGGCGGTCCTTGCCGATGGAGCCCTTGGTCTCGGCGGTCGCGGGGATGTGCAGCGAGACGTAGCGCGAGCGCTCGTACAGCGCCTCGACCGCAGCGACGTGCTCGACCCCCAGGGCCGTCATCGCGTCGGCACCCACGAAGGGATCGAACGCCAAGACCTCCATGCCGAAGCCCTTGGCGATGCCCGCCACGGCCCGGCCCACGGCGCCGAAGGCGTGGAGGCCCAAGGTCTTGCCCTTGAGCTCCGTGCCGGTGGTGCCGTCGAACAGGTTGCGCGCGCACATGACCATCATGCCCGCCACCAGCTCCGCCACGGCGTTGGCGTTCTGGCCCGGCGTGTTCATCACGGCGACACCGCGCTCCTTCGCGGTCTTGACGTCCACGTTGTCGTAGCCGGCGCCGGCGCGCACGACCAGCGCCAGCTTGGTCGCGGCGGCGAGCACCTCGGCGTCCAAGATGTCGCTGCGGATGATCAGCGCATCGGCGTTCTTCACCGCTTCGATCAGCGGGCCCTTGCCGGTGTACTTCTCGAGGGCGATGGCCTCGTACTTCGCTTCTTTCAAAATGCCGAGGATCTGATCCCGGGCTGACGCCGCGAACGGTTTCTCGGTGGCGAGGACGACATGCTTGGACACGGGGACGCCTCCTGGTCGGTGGCGTGCTCGTAGCGCGGCCCTCGGGCGCCCGCAACTGCCAGGCGTCACCCGAAGCGCACGGCGCGCAGACAATGCGCGAGTGGCGTCAGCCCCACTCGCAGATGTACTCGCAGAAGTCGTCGCCGCGCGCCCGGCACTTGGTGTGCGTGACGCGCGGATTGCGTCCGCCGCACATCTCGATGGCCTTCTCGTGCCAGCCGACGACGGTCAGGCAGTCGTACTTGGAGTAGGTCTTGCTCTGAAGCGTGCGGAGCACTGCCTTGCGAGCGCCGGAGGCGTGGTAGGTGCGCGAGCCGGTGTCGTAGTACAGGCGGTAGATCGCCGAGGCGCTGCGCAAGAGCCCCTGCGGATCGCGGCCCTGCACGAAGAGCTTCTGCGTGTCGCCCAGGTTGAACTCCGCCGATTGCGCGCCCATCTGCTCGAAGATCTCGTCGCCGCCGCCCAGCTCCGCGGCGATGGCCGCGTCCAGGTGCTCCCCCGCCTCGAACGGGTACCAGACGTTGGGCTGCACCGTGCCGGCGAAGTGCTTGCGGTCCTCCAGCGGGAGCGAGGCGAGCACGCGCTTCACCGCCTCTTCGCCCTTCGCCTGCCGCACGAAGGCCAGGCGCGAAAGCACGACGCTCCCCCGAATGGAGCCGGTCTTGGTCACGAGCGCCCCATCCTATCCAGGTTTTCAGCGCTCCACCAGGCTCTGGGGCTCGATGCTTCCGCTCAGCGTCTGCCCCGCCACCGTGACGTACAGGTGACCGTCGCTCCGCGTCAGCTCAAGGCTCAGGTTTCGCTCGACCCGCTCGGCGATTTCGTCGATCAGACGTTGCTCGATGCGAAACACCTCGATGGTCTCCACTCGGTGGATGCCCGTCGCCTCGCGGCGCAGCGCCACGAGGTCGGAGCTGGTGAAGAGCACGACCTTCGGCGCGGCCTTCGCGGCCTTGTGCAGCCGCTCCGCCGTGGGCGCCCCGACGTCGATCCAGGCCGTCAGAAGTCCAGTCGGGTCATGCACCGAGACCGGCGGCTCGTCTGTGGACGAGATGCCGCCTTTGCTGAAGGCGATACCGTCCTCGTAGGAGAGGCAGTAGGCCAGCGCTCGCGTCACCAGGTAGCGCAGGCTCTCGGACGGGTGCTGCGCCAGGCGCAGATCCAGGGTGGTGTACACGCCGCGGTCCACGTCGGAGAGGTTCATCTGCCAGCGGTACATCGTCGCGGTCAGAGCCATGTCTTCGCTCAGGGCCAGTCGGCGCCGATCCAAGCCAGCGCTTCGCGGAGGCGCTCTGCGCTCCCTTGGTCGAAGTAGTGCCCGACGTTGCCCATGCTGAAGTAGCGCGCGTCCACGCCGCTCGCTCCCAGCCGCTTCGCGCTCTTCTTGAGCTTGGCGGCCGTCGCGTCCTGCTCGCCGGCGACCAGCGCGATGCGTCGAATGCCGGCCTTGCCGAGCTGAGCGGCGCTCGGCTGCGTGCCGGCGTTCACGATCATCAGACGCTGCCAGCGCCCCGGTTGGCCGAGCGCGATGCGCAGCGCGGCGGGCGCCCCGAGCGAGTACCCGATCAGCACGCGGCGCCCGAGATCGACCGACTCCCGCTCCGCGAGCAGGCTCACGCTCTTGTCCACGCGCTTCTCCAGCTGCGAGCCAGTGCCGACCCACATCGCGCCGCCGCCCTCGCAGGACGCCGGACCGGGCGGGCACAGCAGCCAGGAGGAGCCCGTCGCGGGCTGGAAGACCGGGCACTCCCACTCCGGCAGCGCGCACATGCCGTGCAGGAACACGGCGAGCGGCCGGCGTTCCTCGGCCTTCGGCGCGTGATACCAGGCCGGCCGCTTGCCGCCGACCTCGAGGGTGCGGAACCCCGGCGTGGCGTCCCCGCTCGACACCGGCGCGCTCAGCGCGGTCGCGAGCGCGAGCACGGCCAGGGAAAGCGAGCGACGCGGCATGAAGCTCTGCTAGCTTTGCACGAGCGCGCCGACAATGCTGCCCCCGCTCGAGAACACTCCTCCCGCGACGCTGGTTCAGCCCAGCGGCTGGGCCTTCGGGCGCTACCGGCACCCCATCGCCGATCCCTCGCTGGGCAAGACGAACCGCTGGCGAACCAAGGAGTGGCATTACCACTCCGTGGTCAGCGACGAGTGGTTCCTCGGTGTCGCGCTGGTTCAGCTCGGCTACGTGGCCAACGCGTTCCTCTACCTGGTCGAGCGCGCCGCGCCTGCCAACCGCCGCGAGCACGAGGCGCTCTCCCCGCTCGGCCGCGCGCTCTCCTTCGCGCCCAGCTCCGTGCGGGGTGAGACGCTCTGGCAGCGCGGGCGGGAGCGCATCGCGATGCGCTATCGCGAGGGCTGGAGCCTCGAGCTCGACCTTCGGCTCGACGGCGAGCGCCTCTCCGGGGAGATCCAGATCGAGCCTCGAGAGTCGCTGGCGGTAGCGTTTCCGCTCGCGCCGGATCGCCCCGCCTACACCCACAAGGCCGGCGGGCTGCCTGCGCGGGGCGCGCTTCGGTTGGGCGCGCGGGACATCGACCTCTGCGGCGCGCTGGCGACCTTGGACTGGACGCGCTCCTTGGCGCGGCGGCACACGCGCTGGAAGTGGGCCTCCTTCGCCGGCCGCGGGAGCGACGGCCGGGTCGTGGGGCTCAACTTGTCGGCGGACGTCTACGATCAGCCGGAGGGCAGCTCCCACGAGAACGCCGCGTTCGTCGAGGGGGTGACTCACTCGCTCGGCGGCGTAGTGTTCGAGCTGCCGGCCGATCCGGAGCGCGACCCGTGGCACATCGCGAGCCGGCAAGGTGACGAGGTCAAGCTCGAGTTTCGGCCGCTCGGAGCGCGCAAGCAGTCGCTGAACCTGGGGCTCGTCCGGAGCGACTTCATCCAACCCTACGGCAGCTTTCACGGCCGACTTGCCCCGGCGGGCGCGGAGCCTGTGAGTGTGGATGGCGTGTTCGGCGTCGTGGAAAACCACGATGCGCTGTGGTGACGAGCGCCGGCGGCCGCTCCGCGGAGTAGAATTGCCTCGATGACGATTCCCGGCTTGGACCCCGAATCGGCCTTCCCGGAGCGGTTGGGTCGATACGAGGTGCTCCTGCCCATCGCGAGCGGGGGCATGGGACGCGTCTTTCTGGCGTGCTCCACCGCCATGGGGGGCTTCGAGCGCGAGGTCGCCATCAAGATCACGCACGAGCACCTGCGTGACAACTTGCAGTTCTTCACCGCGCTGATCGACGAGGCTCGCCTGGCCGGCCGCATCCGACACCCGAACGTGGTCAGCGTGCTGGACGTCGGCGAGGCACCGGACGGTGTGTTCGTGGTGATGGACTACGTCGAAGGCGAGTCGCTGGCGGGCCTGAGCCGCCTATTGACCGCTCGCGGCCAGAGTCTGCCGTTCGAGATCGCGTTGCGCGTGCTGGACGACGTGCTCTCCGGTCTCCACGCCGCCCACGAGCTCACCGACGCAGACGGCGTTCCCCTCTCGGTCGTCCACCGCGACGTCACCCCACACAACGTGCTGATCGGCATCGACGGCGTCTCGCGCATCACCGATTTCGGCGTGGCCAAGGCGGCGAGTCGCCTGACCAAGACCATGACCGGGGTGGTGAAGGGCAAGATCGCCTACATGGCGCCGGAGCAGGCGCGCACGGGCCCGGTCGATCGCACCTGCGACGTGTGGGGCGTGGGCGTGATGGCGTGGGAGCTGTTCAGCGGGCAGCGCATGCACGAGGGGCTGAACGACTACGCCCTGCTCTTGAAGGTCTCGAAGGAGCCTCCGCCGCGGCTCCGTCACGTCCGCCCCGAGTTGCCCCGCGCCTTCGACGAAGCTCTGGCCGGTGCGCTTTCGATGCGTCCTTCCGATCGCTACCCGACCGCCGAGGCGTTCGCCGAGGCGCTCGCCAGCGCCGCGCGACAGGCGGGCGTCTTCCCGGCCGACGCGCGCGCTGTGAAGGCCTTCCTGGCACCGCTGCTCTTGCCCGGGCTGGAGGCACGTCGCGAGTCCGCTGCGCGCATCCGCCGCCAGCGCCTGGGCGGGAGCATCGGGGACGTCGAGCGCCACAGCCGTCCGAGCGCGCCGCGCATCGAGGCGCGCTCGCCGGGCTCGGAGCCTTACGCGAGCGTGCCGCGCGTGGAGATCCCGCTGCCCAGCGCGCCGCGCTCGTCGCCCTTGGCGTCGGCGGCCACCGTCACCGACGCCATCGGTCCGTCCGCGCCGCCGAGCGAGGCGCTGACTCAGCTCGCGGCCACCGTGGTGGAGGTTGCGCCCAAGGCGCGCTCCCGAGCTTGGCTCGCGGGGCTCGCGCTGATCGTGGTCTCGGTCGTGGGAGTGGCCGTGAGCATGACGAGGAGCTCGGGCAGCCCCTCGGCGGAGAGCAACGCGTCGCCGGCGCCCAGGCCTGCCCCCGCAGCGAGCAGCGCGAGCCTGCCCGTCGTGACCCCAGCCGAGCTCCCCGTCGAGGCAGTGAAGGACGACCCGGCGGACGCCACCGCGATCAGCCCCGACGATCTCGGGCTCGAGCCCGGCGCCGCCGCCGCGGGCCGCCGCTTCCCGCGCGCGCCCGCCCTCGCGCCGTCGGTGTACGCGCCGCCGGAGCCCCGCGCGAACCCGTACAAGCGCTAGGCTAGAACCGCCCGCGCAGCGCGACCCCGCTCGGCCGGAGGCGAGCGACGTCCGTGCTCTCCGAGGGTGCGAAGAGCAAGAGCCCGACGCCGCCGGCGGCGGCCAGGCCTGCCACCCCCCAGGCGACGTTGGTGAAGGTGCGCAGCCGCTCGGCGCGGTCGCGCGCGTCCGCGTCTCGGTGCCCCGAAGCGTTGAAGTCGTCTCGCGCGCCCAGCGCCTGCACGCCGAGTACCACCGCGACCCCCGCGGCTGCTGCTCCGACGCCGACGGAGATCCAACCCGCGGTGGCGTAGTCGTTTCTCGACGAGCGCTCCGAGCGCGCCGGATCGGGTTGCGGCGCGCTCGGTTCGGCTGCCTCGCGCCGGGCCTCCTCGATCAGGAGCACCGTCGTGCGTCCGGCGGCGGCGTCCACCCGGCGCACGCGCGCGGTGCCGTCGCGCAGCCGGACGCCGACCTCGTGACGCCCGGGCTCCAGGTAGAACACCGCGTGGTTCGCCTCGAGCTCGAAGGGCGGCACGCCGACCCGGGCGCCCTCGGGCGCCGAGACCTCGATGCGCCCGAGCTCCGGCGCGAGCCGCTCGACGCGCGCACGCGCATCCGCGGCGGCGCCCGGCTCGAGCTCGCGGGCGAGGGCCACCAGGTACGCGGTCGCCGCCAAGGCGGTTTTTCCCGACAGCTCCCAGGCGAGGCCCGCGTTGTAGGCCGCGTCCGCGCTCGGCTCCAGGCGATACGCGCGAAAGAAGGCTTGCGCGGCCTCGGTGTACGCCTTGCGTCGATAGTGTCCCATGCCCTCGTCGAAGGCGGCGGCGGCCTCGGTCGGCTCGCTCGCGGCGGCAGACGGGGCCAAGAGCGCGAGCACGACGGCGGCGCTGGCGCCCAGCGCTCGGAGAGACATCCCGGGCATTATCCGCGATCTCAGCGGCGGCGGAAGCTCTTCGCGTCGATCCCCAAGCGGCGCAGCGTTTCGTACAGGGAGGTGCGGCTGGTCGAGAGCTCGCGCGCCGCCTGCGCCACGTCGCCGCCCGACTGCGCGAGCGCCCTGCGGATGCGTTCGCCGGGATCCTCGGCGGCCGGCGGGCGGGAGCGCGGCTCCGGCACGGTGAGCCGCGGCAGGTCCTCCAGCTCGATTTCCGCGTGGCCTCGCCGCTGGGCCACCGCGCTCGCCGCCGCAATCACGTTCTTGAGCTCCCGCACGTTGCCGGGCCAGCCGTGGAGCAAGAGCTGCTCCAGCGCGAGGACCGACAGCGCGAGGCCGGAGCCCGCCAGGAAGGCCTCAGCGAGAGCGCCCACGTCCTCGATGCGGGACCGCAGCGGCGGCAGCGAGATGCCGAACCCGGAGAGCCGGTGCAGCAGATCGCCGCGAAAGCCCCCGGAGTCGACCTGCTCGACGAGATCGCGGTTGGTCGCCGCGACGAAACGCACGTCCACCACGGACACCCTGTCTTCGCCCACCGAGCGCACCTCTCTGGTCTCGAGGGTGCGGAGCAGCTTGGCCTGGATGGGCGGGGTCATCTCGCCGACCTCGTCCAGGAACAACGTGCCGCCGTCGGCGGCTCGGATCAGGCCCCCGCGCGCCGCAGTCGCGCCCGAGAACGCGCCGCGCGTGTGGCCGAAGAGCTCGGCGTCCACCAGCTCCGAAGGCACGGCGGCGCAGTTGAGCGCGACGAAGTTCCCGGACCGTCCGCTGACGCGGTGGATGGCGTTGGCCACCAGTTCCTTGCCGGTGCCGGTCTCGCCCAGGATCAGCACCGGAGCCGGCGTGGGCGCGATGGTCGCGATCGAGTGCCGCGCATCGTCCAGGGCTGGACCTCCGACCAGGCCCGCGGCGTCCACCGGCGGCGCGAACCAGGGCGTCACGTCGGCGAGCACGAGCAGCAAGGTCCTGCCGACGCGGACGACGGAGCCAGGGGGAGCGAGCTGGCCGCTCGTCGCGATCGCGGCGCCGTTCAGAAAGGTGCCGTTCCGGCTGCCCAGATCCGAGACCCACAGCGCGGCGCCGCGGTTGTCGAAGCGCGCGTGGACGCGCGATGCTCCGGCGTCGTCGATCTGGACGTCGCCTTCGCGCCCGACGCTGGCCGAGGCCGGGACGGAGCGGGCGAAGGGCACGATCGGCCCCCGCGAGTACAGCACGACGACGCCGATTTCGGGCTGTCCCAACGCGGCGCGCTGCGGGTGCGTCGTGCTCTCGGTGATGGTGTCGGCCAATCACCCCGATGCTAGCCGGCGCTGGCGCGCGCCGCGAGCGCGGCATGCTATCGTGACGTCGGACAGCGTGAGAGCCTGGCGCTTCCCTCTGCTGGCGGTCCTGGTATCGGCCTGTACGTTCGAGCTGGCTCCGCTCGTGACGGACGACCCGTCGCTGGGCGGGGCTGCGGGCGGCGGCTTCGGCGGCGGCGCGGGCAGCGGCGGGGTCAACGTCGGCGGCGTCGCGGGCGGTGGGGCGCCGGGCGGTGGCGCGCAGGCGGGAGGCGGCGCCGGCGGCGTGGGCGCGACCGGCGGTGACGCCTCGCTCGGCGGCAGCGGCGGCGGCCCGCCCCAGGAGGGCCCGTTGGTGGGCGATTTCGCCCTGGGCTTCTACTACATCACCAGCGAAGACGATTTCAGCGGCACGAAGAGCACCAACCTCTACGACGCGAGCTGCGTCTTGATCACGAGCGTGAGCGCGTCCTTCGCGACCTCGCTCGCGCAGCTCGGCACGGGCAAGCTCTCGAACGGCACCGTGCTCTCGTACGCGGGCCCCTGCGCGTGTCCGACCTCGCCGTGTTACATCGTCGCGGACGCGCAACATCCCTGGGGGTACGGCGTACAGAACAAGGCCCTGGTGCCTTTCAGGACGATCGCCGTGGACAAGAACGAGATAGCCTACGGCAAGCGCCTCTACGTGCCGGGCTTCGACGGCATCACGGTCCCCGGGTCTCCACCCTGGGGCGGGTTCGTCCACGACGGGTGCGTGAGCGCGGACGACGCTGGCGGCACGCTCGCCGGAAAAGACCTGAGCTGGTTCGTAGCGCTCAAGCCCTACTACCAGAGCCTCGACGCGCAGATCACGCTCACCAGCGTGCTGGTCTACGAGGGCGGAACGCGCTGCCCGTGACCGACTATTTGGTCGCCCTCACGCGCTGGGCACGCCCGCCCAGCCCCGAGGCGCTGGCTCTCGAGGTGAGCGCTCTCGCGCCGCTGCTCGGCGTGGGCGCCTACGAGCTTCGCCTCGGCCTCTCGGCGCCGCTGCCCGTGGTGCTCCTCGAGACCCAGGACCCCGAGCGCGCGCGCTCGCTCCTGGCTGCGCTCCGCGCGCGAGGGCACGGCGCGGTGGCTTGCGACGCCGGCCACGTCGCTTCGTCGTCGGACATGCTCCAGCCGAAGACCTTCGGGCTGGAGCCGGACGCGCTGGTCTTCGCCGCTCCGGGTCAGGCGACGACCCGCACGAGCCACGCCGACGTGTTGGCGCTGATCCTGGCCACGCACGTCGTCGACCAGGAGAGCACGCAGGAGCTTCGCGAGAAGAAGCTGAGCCTCGGACGCGCCGCGCTGACCGGCGGGCTCGTGCGCTCGAAGACGACCACGGTCACCGCGCGCAGCGCGACGCGGGAGACCGAGCGCGTCCTGTTCGTGCTCCACCGAGCCGGCCGCGGACACGTGCTCTTGCGCGAGACGCGCCTGCACTACACCGGCCTCGGCTCGCGCATGGGCAAGAGCGCCACGGAGAGCTTCACCACGCTCGTGGGTGTACTGCGGAGCGCGTTGCCGCAGGCCCGCTTCGACGACCGCCTGCTCAAGCCGCGGGCGGGGAGCTCGCTACGGCTCTCGCGCACCAGCTCTTCCAGCAGCGTGACCACTTCCAACGAGCGAGAGCTCGAGCTCGGTGTACACCTGTTGGCCGTCGCGTTCCTGCAAGGGCAGCTCTGAGCCGCCCGTAGCGTCGAGCCTGCTCGACCTGCGGCGACATCGATCCGAGCGCCGCCGCGCCGGTGATGTGGGTGAACGCCTTCACCACCAGGACCAGCGGTACTGGTCCAACGCCAACATGCAGCTCTGGAACGAGGCGCTCACGGACGCCAAGGCCCGCTGGCCCAACCTGAAGGTCTTCGACTGGGCCGCGATCGCCGCGACCGACAGCACGCCGTTCGCCGATGGCATCCACCACACCAGCGCCGGTTACGCCGTTCGGAACGAGGCGATCGCCGGGGCCTTCGTCGGGTACTTTCCACCGTGCAGGTCCGGCGGGGCATCCATGGGCGCCGCGCCGCGTACCACGGGTAGATGGCCTATCGCGAGCCGACGGCAGGGCTCTTGGCGCGAATCGCTCAGCTGGAGCTGCAGCTGAAGGAGGTCCTCGGCGACCGGGACAGAGCCGGCGGCGGAGCCCTGGCAGTATTGCTCGGCGCTCCGCTGCGAGTGCAGCTCGAGCGCACGCTGCCACTCGAGCTCGAGCCCGAGAAGCACGACCTGGTCGTCGAGGCTCTCCAACGACGCTTCGACGCTCAGGGACAGTTTCTAGCGGTGGGCCGCTCGTGTCACTGGTCGCTCTTGACCTCTTCGAGTCAGCGCGACGTCAACGTCTCGCTGGTCGTGCGAGGGGGGACCACGACCGTCCGCGTCAGCGAACGGTTCAAGCACTTGCTCGGCATGTGCTTCGCGTGGGTGTACATTCTGGGCTTTCCCCTCGCGATGGCGATCCCCGCTTTGCTGCGATCGAGCCGCGTGACCTGGCCCGCCGTCTGGGCGCTCCTCGCGCTGAGCGGCGTGGCAGCCATCCGTGTCGCGTATTCCCGCATCGCTCGCGCCCGCGAGCGCCGACTGCGCGCCACGTTGCAGGAGTTGGCGGAGATCTCGACGAGCAAGGGCTGAGGCCGACGGTCGACCTGGATTGATGTAGTCTCCGCTCCAGCGACAACCTGCGCCGGTTGCGAGCCATCTACGTCGGAGTCACGGCGGTAGGGGTAGCGCTCAGCGTCGCGCTCGCCGGGTACGTCTACGCTGGCGGGGAGCTCATTCGCGGTGCTCGGCCCCGGTCAGCGCACCGACGTGAGCATCTCCTGACTTCGCGACAGCTGGCGATCGCCAGCGGCGAAGGCGAGTTTCGCCAGCCGCCCCCGGGGGGATTCCCCGAGAAGTGCGGGCCCTCCGCGCCGGCATGGCGAGTGCAATGCCTCGCGCATGCACCCCGCACCGGCTAAGATCCGTCGCGTGAGCTCGAGCTTCGTCGCGCTTCGGTACGCGGTCCGACCTCAGTCGGAGGCGTGGGTGCTCCCCGAGGGCAAAGTGCCGGAGTCCGTCCCCCACGATCGCGCCGCCGAGCGCCTCAAGTCCGTGCTCTCCGAGTGGGCGCGCGGGCTCGACCGCCCTGTGGCAGTCGCGCGCAACCTGGCGGTCCGCTGGCTGGAGGAGACGCCTCGGGTCGGCATCGACCCCGACGTGTGCGTGCTCGATCCGCCGCCGCCGGGCATCGACGAGGCCAGCAGCTTGTGCCTTTGGCGGCCCGGTCACCAGGCGCCGAGCGTCTGCTTCGAGATCGTGAGCGCCAATCACCCGCACAAGGACTACCGAGACGTCCACGAGCGCTACGCGGCCCTCGGCACGCCGGAGCTGGTGGTCTTCGATCCGCTCCTGGCAGGTCCGGCCTCGCTGGGCGGGCCGGTGCCGATTCAGCTCTGGCGGCTCGACGAGACGGGCGCGTTCGAGCGGGTGTACGCCGGTCCCGGGCCGGTCTACTGCGAAGGGCTCGACGCCTTCCTCACCGCTCGCGAGCGGCACTTGATCGTCAGCGACGACGCCCGCGGCGAGCGGGAGTGGCTCCCCGCGGTGGAGAGCGCCGAGCGCGAACGCGCGGAGAAGGAACGCGAACGCGCGGAGAAGGAACGCGAACGCGCGGAGAAGGAACGCGAACGCGCGGAGAAGGAACGCGAACGCGCGGAGCGGTTGCGGGCCGAGCAGGAACGCGCCGAGCTGGCGGCGCGGCTCGCGGCGCTCGAAGCACGGGTGGGTCTCGACGGGCCCAAGCACTAGCCGGGTGCACCGCCCCGAGCTGGCGCACCAAACCGGTGCGGCCCCGCGCACCTCCCCGCGTTTCTCCGGGGTTTCTCCTCGGCACGCCCTTCGCAAAGGGGGGCGGGCAGGAGGCAAGAGATGACGTTCAGCATTCGATTCTGGGGAGTTCGCGGGAGCATCGCAGCGCCGGGTCCGGAGACGGCGGGAGTCGGAGGGAACACGAGCTGCGTCGAGATCGTGTGCGGCGCCTCGCGCTTCATCCTCGACTCCGGCACTGGCATCCGTCCGCTGGGCGACGCGCTGATGAAGGAGGGGCCGGTGGAGGCCACCCTGCTCTTGTCGCACCACCACTGGGACCACATCCAGGGCCTGCCGTTCTTCACCCCCATCTACATCCCCACCACCAAGCTCACCGTGGTCGGGCCGCAGACGGACCGCCTCAGCAACATCGACGTGCTCGAGCACCAGATGTCGAGCCCGGTCTTTCCGGTGCGCCTGGAGGAGCTGCCGTGTGCGCTGGAGACGCGCGAGGTGATGGCGGGCGACGTGCTCGAGCTCGACGGCGCGCGCATCCGGGTGGCGAAGGGCAACCACCCGGGAGGCTCCTTGGCCTACCGCATCGACTACGCCGGCCGGAGCGTGGTCTACGCGACGGACACCGAGCACTACTCGTGCGTCGATCCCTCGCTGCGGGCGCTGGCGCTGGGCGCCGACGTCTTGATCTACGACTCGCAGTACACCCCCGCCGAGTACCGCGGCGAGGGCGGCCCGTCCCGGGTGGGCTGGGGGCACTCCACCTACGAGGACGGCGCCAAGCTCGCGCACGCGGCGGACGTCGGGCAATACGTGCTCTTCCACCACGACCCGCGCCGCACCGACGCGGGGGTGGCGGAGCTCGAGAAGAAGGCGCAGGCGCTGTTCGCGGGCTCGATCGCCGCCCGTGAGGGTCTGGTCATCGGGCTCTCGGGCCGAGCGGTCGCCGCATGATCGGGCACCCGCTGACCGGCTTCGCGGGGAGCCGCCCAGCCTCGGCTATGCTGGCGGCTACCCCGCTGTCCATGTCCCGGCTCTCCCTGCTCATCGACCTGGCTTCGCTGCTCGGCCGCGAGGTGGATCTCGACACCCTGCTCGCGACCGCCTGCGAGCGCATGGCCGAGTCGCTGCGCGCCGATCGCGCCAGCATCTGGCTGGTGGACGCCGAACGCGGAGATCTGGTCACCCGAGTGGCGCTCCTGCCGGAGGTGCCCGAGCTCCGGCAGCCGATGGGGCAGGGGCTGGCCGGCTACGTCGCCCGCACGGGTGAGACGGTGCGCGTGGACGAGGCCGCGAGCGATCCGCGCTTCGACCCGAGCGCCGATCGCGCGACTGGCTACCACACCCAGAGCATGCTGGTGGCCGCCATCCGCGAGCACGGCCGCGCGCCGGTGCGCGGGGTGATCCAGCTGTTGAACCGCCAGGACGGTCCGTTCGATGCGGAGGACGAGCGCTACCTGGAGGCGCTGGCGCAGCAGCTGGCGCGAGCGCTCTCGCTCACGACACTGCGGGCGCCGGACGAGTCGGGGCCCGGCCTGATGCTCCGCGGCCCCTTCAACCGCATCGTGGGCCGGAGCGCCGCGATGCGGAAGGTCTACCAGCGCGTGGGCCTGGCGGCGCAGACCGACGCCACCGTGCTCCTGCGTGGCGAGACGGGCACCGGCAAGGGCCTATTCGCTCGCGCCATCCACGTGAACTCGCCGCGCCAGGGCGGGCCGTTCGTGACCGTGGACTGCACCACGCTGCCGGCGCAGCTGGTGGAGAGCGAGCTCTTCGGCCACGAGCGAGGCGCCTTCACCGGAGCCGAGCGGCGCGTGCGCGGCAAGGTCGAGATGGCCCACGAGGGCACGCTCTTCCTGGACGAGATCGGCGAGCTGCCCCCGGAGATGCAGGGCAAGCTCCTGCGCTTCTTGCAGGAGCGCAGCTACGAGCGCGTGGGTGGCCGCGAGACGTTGCGCGCGGACGTGCGCGTGGTGTGCGCGACGCACCGCGATCTGGAGAAGCTGGTCGCCGAGGGCAAGTTCCGCGAGGATCTCTACTTCCGCATGCGCGTGGTGGTGATCGACGTGCCGCCGCTGCGCGAGCGCGGCCCCGACGAGATCGAGATCCTGGCGCGGCACTTCGCGGAGATGTACGCCGACCGCTACGGCCGGCCGGTGCCGGTGCTGGAGCCCGACGCGCTGGCCGTGCTGCGCGGCCACCGCTGGGCCGGCAACGTGCGCGAGCTGGAGCACTGGGTGGAGAGCGCGGTGGTGCTGTCGCCGGACGGGCGCATCGCGGACGAGCTCTGGCCGCAGTCGCGGCGCGGCGCAGAGGTCGCGGCGGCGGCCCTTGGTGCGCGCGACGGCGGCGTGAGCATTCCGGCGGGCCTCACGCTGGACGCTGCGATGCAGCGCTACATCCAGGCGACGGTGGACACCTGCGGGGGCAACAAGACCGAAGCCGCCAAGCGCCTGGCGGTGGGGCGCAACACGGTCGGGCGCGCGCTCAAGAAGTAGCTGCCAGATGCGTTCACGACTCACCGCGTTCGGACTGCTCGTGGCGTCGAACGCCGCGGCCACCCCGCCGGTGATCGACCGCGAGCCCGAGCTCGGGAGGGCCGCCCCCCTGGTCATCGCGACGGACGGCCAGCCGCCACCGCCGCCGCCGAGCTGGCCCCGCCCCGAGCGGAGGCGCTGGCACCAGGGCGTCGCGCTAGGCGTGGGCTTCGGCGCAGCCTTCGTCGAGGGTGTGGAGCAAGGCTACTGGGCCCGCATCGACGCGGGGGCGTACGACATCCAGCACCGCCGGCGCGGCTTCATCGGCGGCATGTTGACCGGGCTCGAGGGCTGGCGCGCGAACGGCGAAGCCTGGGGCGCCAGCCTCCCCTTGATCCTGTTCCTGGGCATCCAGTCGGACGCCTTCTTCAGCACGCTGGGGGGAGGCTTCGACGTGGTGCTGGTCGATCGCGTCGATCAAACGACGGGGTACGGGTTCTTCGCGCCCGAAGCGGATCTGAAGCTCGGCTTCGACCTGGAGGGCGTGCGCTTCCTGGCCAACGCCCGCGCCGGATATCACTGGCAGCTGGGCGCGGACGATCGCGGGAGCTTGCGCTTCGGCGGCGAGATCCAGCTCACCACGGACTGAGCCCGGCGCTACTGCGGGCGGCGCGACGAGACCGGCGCGTCAGGGACCTTCAGCACCATCATCACCATGTCGTGCTGGCCGCCGTCCGGGTCCGTGCCGTAGCCCGGGATCACGTGGCCGGTGAACCCGAGCTCCTCGAGCGTCTGCACTGCGTCGCGCTCCAGATCGGCGATCAACATGCAGACCAGGTGCCTGAGACCGCGGTTGGCGGCGATGCGCACGAACTCCTGCACCAGCACCCGCCCGAGTCCGCGACCGCGATACTCTGGATCGACCATCCACTTCACTCGCCCGACCAAGCGCAGCGGGCCGCCCTTTCGCCGGTGCAGCGTCGCCTCTGCCGCGATGCGTTTCCCGTCCAGCGCCAGCAGCGGGAACACCTTGTCGTAGTCGATGTTCTCGCCCCAGCTCTGGATCAGGTCGCGATCGCCGACGTCGTCCCAGGCGAAGCGCCGGGACTCGTAGGGGATGTGCTGGAAGAACTCGTAGAGCGAGCTCGTGTCCTCACGCTGCAGAGGGCGGAGCAGGACGCGCGAGCCGTCGCGAAGGGCAGCCTCCATCGGAAAACGTTCGGGCATCGCCCGAGCTTACCGCCGGGCGCGCTCGCGGACGAGACTCGCGGCCCCGAAAGGTTTGCGCGGCCCGGCTCAGCCGAGCGCCCCACGCACTCGCTCCGCGCGCACGCCGCAATACGGGCAGACGTGGCTCTGGGCCCCTTCGACCAGGGACGACGGCGCCCCGCAGCCCGGGCAGGTGATCTCCGCCTGCTTCACGTCCAGCTTCTCGCCGCAGCTGAAGCAGACCACGCACCAGGCGCCGGTGACCGCGTCCACCCGCGTGCCGCAGCGCCCGCAGCGCCGGAGCAGCAGCGCCGGTGGCGAGATCTCCATGTACGAGTCCCGCAGCTTGGCGTCGTCGATCAGGTGCTGCTGCATCGCCGGGGAGATCCACGACAGCCAGCCCTGCACGAAGGCCGAGACACCGATGCGCTCGAGCAGCTCCGGCGTCGCCGGGTCGGGGTATTTCGCGATCACGCCGGCCTGCCACATGCCCGACATGTGGGCGCGGTACTGCTCGCGAAAGGTCTGGTACACCGCCCAGAACTGCGCGTCAGGGAACTGCGTGCTCATCGGCTGCGACGCGATGACCATGCCGAAGAAGCTGAACGCCATCCCGCCGGAGCCGAGGAAGTGGGCATGGCGCAGCTCGGCGATGCGCAGGTTCAAGAGCTGAGAGAGCTCGGCGACGCGCGGGTCGAGATCGCGCACGATCATCATGTCCGAGTAGTAGTCGAGGTAACGCGCGCGGTAGTCGGGGCTCCGGATGCGCGGCGAATACGACGACGGGCAGAGCTCGATGTGCCGGGCGAAGAGCTGGGTGTAGAGGCCCTTCAACGAAGCGGTGTCGCGATACAGCTTTGCCTGGTTCATCGCCGGGGCCATCTGGCGCGCCAGCGCCTCGTAGGCAGGCCCCGGGAGCGCGTTGCCGGCGCTGCACGCGCAGGCGAAGTCCCAGTCGGCGAGCGCCCCGCAGAAATCGCAGTACACGTAGGCCGTCGGCGACGGCAGCTGCTTCATGCCTCCGCAGGCGTGGCACTTGGTGATGCGGACGCGCACCGCGGCAGCATAGGTCAGCGCGACAGCAGGAACCAGGCGGCTGTGGCGAGCAAGACCAGCACCAGAAGCGCCATGCGTAGGACGTCTCGCATGCGCCGCAGTCGTGTCTCGCGCGCCTCGCGCCGGTCGTGCTCGTCGCCGATGGCCTGCATCATGCCGGCGTGAGCGGCCACCGACTGCTCCCCGAGCTTCTGCGCAGTGCGACCGATCTCTCGAGCGTACTTCGCCCGCAGCCGCCCCTCGCGGCGGATCCTGGCCTCCTCCTCGCGGTCCGCCGGCGAGAGCGCGAGCTCGCGCTGGAGGTCGTAGTCACGCCGCCTGTCGGGATCCGAGAGCGTCTCGAAGGCCTCCTGCATCAGCTCGAGCTCGTCCTTCAGCTGGAGCAGCTCGCTCCGGTGGCGCGACACCGCGCGCCGCCGGTAGGCCCGGGCGATCTCCTTCTTGGAGGCGAGAGGGGAGACCCCGAGCAGCTGGTAGTAGTCGTGCATCGACCGCCCCGTGCCAAAGGGCGAGCATATCACGGCGCTCAGAAGCGCACGCGCGCGATGAAGAACTTGTTGTTGAGCCTCTCGTCGGTGATGCCGTCGAAGCTCACGTGCTGGCCGATCTCGCTCTTCAGCGACTGCGCGCGGCCGTGCTCGGTAGTGAAGTAGAGCGTGGTGACGCCCTTCTTCTTCTGCTCCTCGATGAAGTCCTTGAACTTCTGCCCGGAGGCGACGAAAGCCGGCGTCTTGTTACCGGTGTAGAAGTTCTCGCCCTTCCAGTTCATCTGGTAGGAGATCAGGAGCTCGTCGGGGCTCTTCCTGTCCTTGTAGTACGCCAGGATCGTCTCTCGCTGACCCCAGTGGGGCGCAGCCTTGTACAGGTAGACGTTCACCCCCCAGGCGGCCCAGAGCACGCTCAGCGTCACCATACCGACCGCGGCGTGAGCGCGCAGGCGCGGCACGGCGAAGAGCAGGCAAAGCACCGCCGGCACGAAGGTGAACGCGGCGAGGATGGCCTTGAAGTCGAGGGAGGTCGGCCACGGGCGGCGGTAGTTGTAGGTGAACAGGTGCATGAGCCGCGCCTGGCCCTCGATGTCCCCCGGGAGCGTGTAGAACATGTCGCGCCCGGCGATCACCAGCACGAAGGCCGACGCCACGGCCATGGCGGCGATCACGATCCCGTCGTAGCTCTTCGCGTCGATGGCGCCGGCGGTCGCGGTGGCGGCGCTGCCGGCAGCGGGCTCCGCGCCCGCGGAGAGCGCGAAGACCTCGCCCGGGGCGTGCTCGCCGCCGCTGGCAGCTGTCACAACCTTCTCGGCCCGGACGCGCCGAATCACCCAATACGCAATGCCCAGCGAGAGCGCGAGGCAGAGCCACCCCAGCCACTTCACCGGTGCCGGCGGCTTGTCCCCGGCCAGGCGTCCCGAGATGGCTCCCGGGAAGAAGCGCATCGCGCCGTACACGGCGAGCGTCACGCTGGCGGTGATCCCTGCCAGGTAGGTCGCGAGCGCGCGCCCGCGGGGCAGCTCGGCCCCGGCGAGCGCCCGATCGACCAGCAGGCCCACCAGCATCGCCGTGGGGGGAACCACCGGAAACACGTAGTGGTGGAACTTGGTCAGCGTGATGGTGAACATGCCGAACGCGCTGATGAACCACAGCGCCAGGAAGGCGCCGGCGTCGCCGCGGGGGTCCTCGCGGTCGTTCGGGCGGCGCAGCCACCAGCCCAGGCCCGCCACCGCCAGGCCCGTCCACGGGAAGAGCCCGTAGCCGAGCTGCCAGATGTAGTAGCGGAAGCTGGTGTCGTCGCCGATGTTGGTGTCGTGGACGTGCACGAACGCGCGCTTGTACATGTCGTGGAACAGCAGCCGATCGGTGAACGGCTGGCCGTGCCGCATGTACATCTGCACGTACCAAGGGAGCGCGATGCACGCGACCAAGAGCACCAGGCTGAGCGCCTCGACCCGGGTCAGATCGCGCCAGCGCCGAGTCGCGGCGACGTAGGCGCCGATGATGAAGATCGGGAGCACCAAGCCCGGCGCGCCCTTGCCCATCGCGGCCAGTGCCACGAACACCCAAGCAGCCAAGAAGTACAGGCGCGAGAGCCGCCGCTCCCCGCGGTTCAGCCAGAGCACGACGGCGGCGACCGCCGACCAGAGCAGCGCGCCGTGCCAGGGCTGGAACGCCTTGTTGACGGGCAGCTGGTTCTTGCAGGGCTCGTTGCCCGGCAGCCCACAGTTCCCGCCGCCCGAGCCGGAGAAGAACTGATCGAGGTGCCAGCGGAAGCCTCGCGAGCCCTCCAAGTGCAGCGTGAGGTTGCGCGTCAGGAGGTAGAGCACCTGCGGCAAGACCAGGAGCACGACCGCGCCGAACACCAGGTGCCAGAGCGAAAACCGCAGCTTGCGCGAGCCGAGCGCGAGCTCGTAGACCCGCGCTTCTTCCTCGGGATCGGTGTGGAACGCCAGCAGCGCGAGGCCCATCGCGGCGGTCAGCGGCGCGACGTACAGCATGTCCGTCATCGACTGGTGCGCGATCAGGAACCAGTACGGCATGCTGGTCAGGATCACCCCGCCGATGAAGCCCGCGCGGCGCCCGCAGGCCTTGGCCACGCCTTTGTACAGGAAGTAGACCGCCAGCACGGTCAGGAGGAACACGCCGATGCGCGCCGCCCACTCGGGCTGCGGGAGGCGGCCCTGAGCCACGCCCGCCAACATTTGGTCGGGCATGTAGCGGACCCCGAGGGCGGAGAAGAAGACGCCCTGCATCCAGAAATCGAGGATCGGCTTCGACCAGAACCAGCCGTCCTGCGCCCACCACAGGCTGATCCAGTCGTCGCGCACGAGCATCTCGCGGGCGACCTCGCCGTAGTGCGTCTCCCAGGGATCGGACAGCGAATAGCTGCCCAGCAGCGGCAGGTAGAGCAGCGTGGTCAGCACCACGAGCCAGAAGCCGTGGCGCCGAAGGAGCGGGCGCTCCGCGCCGGTCTCGTCGGTCGTGACCGCGCCCATGGCCTGCGCGGCGCGGAAGGTCGCGGCGACCATCCAGAGGAAGGTGCCGGTGACGAGCACTGCGGCGCTCAGGATCGGCAGCGGCAGGCCGCCGGCGACGGCGAGGCGCAGCGACACGAACCACGCGGCCACGCTGGTGACCAGCTCGAGCACCGCCGGGCGCAGCTTCGCGCCGTCGGGCCGGACGCTGACCTTCTTCTCCGGATCGCCGAAGGTCCCGAGCATGTCGGCGATGCCGAAGAACGCGATCAGGCCGCCGATCACGGCGACCGGCACGCTGAACGACCAGCGCTTGGTGCTCGCCATCAGCGCGAAGGGTCCGGCGGCGCCGATGACCGCGATGATCGCGCCGCGCACCCAGTTCGGCTTGTTGCCCGGTGGGGCGGCGGTCTCGTCGGGCTCGCCGGGGGGCGGGCCCGGCTCGGGCACCGGCTTGGGCGCGGGCGCCGGCTCGGCCGCCGCCTCCGTCGCGGGTTCGGCCGCCGCCTCCGTCGCGGGCTCTTGCGCGTCCTCCGGGGCAGGCTCGGTCGCCTGTTCGGGTTTCCCGTCGTCGTCGGTCATGCTCGGACGGGCTCTCGTAGCAATTCTGGCCCCGTTTGCCTACGTCTCTACCACTGGACGTCCGAGCACGAGCAAGAGCCAGCCGTCCTCCTCGGCCCGGGCGAGCTCCCGAAGAGCGTGCTCCGAGCAACGGCCGAGCACCTCGGCGCCGCGTTCCGACAAGAGCCCGGACAGCACCAGGCGTCCGGCGGGCGCGGTGACCCTGGCCAGGTCCTCGGCGAGCTCGAGGAGCACCCAGGCCTCGATGTTGGCCAGCACCAGGTCGAAGCGCGAGCGCACCTTGGCCAGTGGACGCGTGGAGAACGAGCAGCGTTCGGTCAGGTGATTGAGCCGGGCGTTCTTTCGAGCGGCGCGCACGGAGGTGGGATCGACGTCGATGCCGAGCACGCGCTTCGCGCCCGAGCTGGCGGCCACCATCGCGAGCACGCCGGTGCCGGTGCCGACGTCGAGCGCTCGCGCGGGGTGCCGCGCGCGACACAGCTCCTCCGTGGCTCTGGCGGCGAGCCGGGTCGTGGGGTGGCTTCCGACGCCGAACGCCTGGTCCGGCTCGAACCACAGGCGGCGCTTGCCGCGCGGGACCTTCTCCGCGCTGCTGGTCGGCTGGAGTACGAATCGATCGGTGATCGCCACCGGCTCGAGGTAGCGCATCCACTCGCGCTGCCAGCTCGGATCGAGCTCGCGCACCGACACCGCAGCCACCGCGGCGGCGCCGGACAGACGCCGAGCCTCGGCTCGGCTGGTCACGTACACGACCAGCGTGGGACCGTCCCGCTCCTCGACCGCGCCAGCGCCGGCGTCGAACAGGCGCCGGGCCACGCGTTCGGCGTCGCGACGCGTGACGGCGAACGTCACCTCGAAAACGCGCTGGCTTGCCAGGCTTCTGCCTCGTCCAGGGCGCGGGCGATGTCGGTCGTGGCCGAGAGCGCGCGCAGCATGTTGGTGTAGCGCGACAGCGGCGCGCTCGAGACGCCGGCGCTGGTGATGGCGTCGTTGAGCAGGTTGGCGTTCTCCGCCGAGAGCGGCAGGGAGAGCGTCGCTGAGAGCTCGAGCGCGTAGTCCACCCAGCGGCGCGAAGGCAGCGCCTGAGCGAGCTTGGCGGCGCAGCGCACCGACATGTCCACCAGCGAGTCTTCTCGCCACTTGCCGTTCTCCGCGGCGGCGAGCGCGGTCTCCAGCCAGCGAGAGAGCGCGCGCTCGGCCTGCTCCGGTTGGCCCTTCGCGATCAGGTGATCGGCGACGCTCTCGAGCACCGCGTCGGCAGACACCTTCGTGGTCGGTGGGAGGTACGGGCCCTCTTCCAGGGCGGGGCTGCTCGGGGACGGGCCCGCTCGAGGCGGGGCGTCCGGCTCCTCGAGCTCGAACGACACGTCCAGCCCGAGCTCCCCCCCTACGACCACGAAGTCGCCGTCGGCCAGCGAGTGCGGGCCGCTGATCCGATGCCCGTTCACGAAGGTGCCGTTGGCGCTCCCGAGGTCTTCGAGCGTCGCGCCCTCGTCGGTGACGACCAGGCGCGCGTGCTGTCTGGAGCAGCGTCCGCTGGCGAGCACGACGTCGCACTCCTCGGAGCGCCCGATCAGGTATGAGCCCTTCGGGAACGGTCGCTTGCCGGTCGGGGTGTCCAGGTGGACGCGGGCGCGGGTCATCCGAAGACTCACGAGCATACCTCAGCCGGTGGGCTCGATCGCCCGCTGGACCAGGCAAAAATGGCGCGTTCGAGCCGGCGCCGCCGCGGCTTCCGCTCCCGTGTTAGCCTATGCGTCCCCACATGCGTCGAATGGGCTGGATTCGTACAGGTTTGGTCGTGACTCTAGGGCTGGGTGTCCCAGCCCTGGGCGCTCAAGGGTGCTCGAGCGAAGACGAGGTCGTCCCTGCCAAGGGCCTGATGCTCGCGATCCGGACCGACATGTCGATCCCCGAGGGCGTGGATTCGATGCGCATCGAGGTGCTGACCAACGGCGTCCCCAAGCTCGAAAACGAGTACTTCCTCGGGCCTTCTCCCGAGAAGACGTCGCTCCCGGGCACCCTCGCCCTGCTCCCACCCAGCGATTCGAAGCTGCCGGTCCTCATCCGCGTCGTGGCGCGGACCGTGAGCGGCAAGGCGGTCATCATGCGCGAGGTCACCACCACCGTCCCGGACGACCGGCTGGTGATGCTGCCCATCGGTATCCAGTGGCTGTGCTGGGACAGCGTGACCGAGGACGCTGCCGACAAGAACGATCCGAAGTTCCAGAACAAGAGCTGCAGCGAGCAGGAGACCTGCATCGCGGGCGGCTGCGCCGACAAGGCCATCGACTCCGCCACCCTCGCGCCCTACGACCCGACCCAGATCTTCGGTGGCGCCAAGGCCGCAGGCTCCAAGGGCCAGTGTTTCGACACCGTCTCGTGCTTCGACGGCAGTCAGACCGAGACGCCGGACACGAGCTGCACTTTGGCCGCGCCGGGACCCGGACAAGACGCGGACTACAACGTCGCGCTGGTGCTTCCGCCAGGAGACAACGCCGGGATCTGCGGCGCGAGCTCGTGCCTGGTCCCGCTCGAACGCGACGACACCGACGGCTGGCGGATCGAGGGAGATCGCCTGAAGCTACCGCCCGCCGTGTGCCAGAAGCTCGGCACCACCGTGCTGGCGGTGGCCACCTCGAGCAAGTGCACCACGAAGACCTCGGCCCTTCCTACCTGCGGCCCCTGGTCGAGCGTGACCAGCAACTCCGGGACGTTCGACTCCGGTGGCCCGGAGCTCGACGCCTCGATCGATGGCGACGTGAGCATCGACGCTCCGCCGGGTGACGGCGGCCCGGACGCCTCCCTCGACTCGGCGACCGACGCTGCGGACGCGACCTTCGAGCCGCCGCCGTCGGACCCGAACCTGGGCGCGAAGTGCCAGAACAAGACCATGTGCGGCCAGCTCGAGTGCATCGACGTCAGCTCGACGGCGCTCGGCGGCGAGGGTCCGCCCGGTGGAATGTGTACGCTGCCCTGCGGCGGCTTCCCGCCCAACTACTGCAGCCTGATCGACCCCGGCGCCATCTGCCACCCGTTCGGGCCGGGCGCCGAGTACTGCCTGAAAGGCTGCGCTCCGGGACCGGTGAGCTTGGACGGTGGCTTCGACCCCAACAAGTGCCACGGCCGCCCCGACATGGGGTGCACCGTGCTCTTCTCCGCCGGCGGTCCCGCCCCCGCCTGCCTCCCCACCTGCGCCGGCACGCAGCACTGCGACACCGGAACGAGCTCCAACCCGCAGTGCAATTTGGCCACGGGCCTGTGCACCAAGGTCGCTTCGCAAGGCGCGCCGTACGGCACCAGCTGTACGTTCGGCCCGCCGGACGCCGGTGGCCTCGACGCATCCGCGGACGGCAGCCTGCCGCCGAGCTGCGCGGGCATGTGTACCCCGGTGCCCGATCCTTCGCAGGGCGGATTGCCCGGCACCTTCGTGTGCAGCGGCGGCTGCGTGGTCAACCCGGACGCCTCCTGCGGCTGGAGCGGCACCGGGCCGGCCCAGGCCGCCTGCATGAAGGGCTTCGTGCCGAACGCGGCGGACCTCGGCGATCTCGGCACCTGCGTCCAGCTCTGCGACTGCCAGGTGTTCTGCGACGACCCGAACATGGTCTGCACGCCGAACCCCGACTTCGACCTGGCCCAGAAGTGGGGCATGGACGGTTACTGCACCTTCGGCGTCTCCGCCGACGGCGGCCCGGTCCCGGGCCTGGGGTGTTGAGGAGCTGACGATGGGCGAAGACCAGCTCGAGCGACTGACGCTGACGCCCGGCACCGTGCTGGCCGGAAAGTACTCGGTGGAGCGCGTGCTCGGCGAGGGTGGGATGGGCGTCGTGGTCGCCGCCACGCACTTGGAGCTCGGCGAGCGCGTTGCGGTGAAGTTCCTCCACCCCGACGCGGTCGAAAACGAAGAGGTGGCTCAACGCTTCGTGCGCGAGGCGCGCGCGGCGGTGAAGATCAAGAGCGAACACGTCGCCCGCATCATCGACGTCGGTCGGATGGACAACGGCTCCCCTTACATGGTGATGGAGTACCTCGCCGGACACGACCTGTCCGAGGAGAAGCACGCCGCCGAGCTCGGCATCGAGGACGCGATCGACTACGTGATCCAGGCCTGCGACGCCATGGCGGAGGCGCACGCTGCCGGCATCGTGCACCGCGACCTCAAGCCCGCGAACCTGTTCCTGACCGAGCGCGCGGACGGCATGGGCCTGGTCAAGGTTCTGGACTTCGGCATCTCCAAGATGACCCAGCCGGACCCCGCGAGCCTGTCCTTGACCAAGACGGCGACCGCAATGGGCTCACCGCTCTACATGTCCCCCGAGCAGATGCGCTCCGCGAAGACCGTGGACCACCGCACCGACATCTGGTCCTTGGGCGTCATCCTGTTCGAGCTCCTGGCGAAGACCACACCCTTCACCGGGACGTCGTTGCCCGAGCTGTGTGCTGCCATCCTGGCCGACTCGCCGCGCAATCTCCGAGAGCTCCGGCCCGAGGTGAGCGAGGAGCTGGAGAAGGTGGTGCTCAAGTGTCTGGAGCGCGATCCGGCGAGGCGCTACCAGAACGTCGCGGAGCTCGCGAGCGCGCTCGGGCAGTTCGCGCCGCGGCGCTCGCGCCCGTTGATCGAGCGCATCGGCAAGGTGTTGTCACGCGCAGGCATGGCGGAGGAGCCGGAGATCCCGATTTCCATCGCAGCCCCGCGACCCGCGGAGGTCACGACGGGCGCGGCCCACGTGACGGTCCCCTTCGTCGAGGGCGCCCGCACCAACGCCGCTTGGACCGAGACGCACCAGCCCGACACCAAGAAGAAGTCGCCGCTGTTCGCGGTTGCGGCCGGCGCCGCTGGCGTCGCCGTGCTCGGCGCGGCGGCCTGGGCGCTGACGCGCCCGCCCGCTCCGGGACCAGAGACCTTGCCCACCCGCGCGGCGACGCCCGTCGAGGCTCCTGCGGTGACCGCCCGTGCGCCTGAGCCCGTGGTCGAGCCCTCCGCGGCGGTTCCGGCAGCGGAGCCCGTGCCCAGCGCGAGCGCGCCCGCTCCGGTGAAGCCGCGCGAAGCTCGGCCCGCCGAGAAGAAGCCGGAGCCGAAACCGGAGCCCAAGCCGGAGCCCGAGGCCAAGCCCGAGCCGAAGCCCCAGCCCAAACCGAAGAACCCCTTGGACATCGGACTCAAGTGAAGACCATTCTCCGATCGCTCACCGCTGCCTTCCTGTGCGTCGCGCTCGTGGCGCCGCAGGCCGTCGCCCAGCCCGCCGCGCCGAAGAAGCCGCCCGCCGCGGCGAAGAAGGACCAGAAGAAGGCGGACAAGAAGGACGAGAAGGTCGCGGCAGAGCCGGCCGTCGTCCCGCTCGCGGAGGCGCTGACCGGCGAAGCCAAAGAGGCCTACGAGTCGGGCAAGCTCCTGTACGCGGACGGCGACTACGCGGGGGCCAAGCTCAAGTTCGAACGGGCCCACGAGCTCGCGCAGGATCCGCGCTTGCTCTGGAACATGGCCGCCGCGGAGAAGCAGCAGCGGCGCTATGATCGCGTGCTCGCGCTCGTGGAGCGCTACCTGGCGGAAGGCGGCGACAAGCTGACCGACGCGGATCGGCAGGAGGCCAAGAGCCTGGTCGACATGGTGCGCGCGCTGGTCAGCGAGGTGACGGTGAGCGTCAACGAGCCCGGCGCCGAGGTCAGCGTGGATGGCGAGAAGATCGGCGAGTCGCCGCTGGCGGCGCCGCTCACCCTCACCCAGGGCGAGCGGACCTTCAAGGTGACGAAGCCCGGCTTCCGGCCCTTCGCCAAGACGCAGAACCTCCAGGGCGGGACCAAGCTCGCGCTCGAGGTCGTGTTGGAGCCGCAGCTCCGCGAGGGACGCCTGCGGGTCGTGGCTGGCGTGGGCGACACCATCCGCATCGATGGCAAGGTCGTCGGCAAGGGCCAGTGGGAGGGCAAGCTGGCGAGCGGCACGCACACCCTGTCCGTCAGCGGCAAGGGCAAGCGCGACCACCAGACGGAGATCGTGATCGAAGACGATCAGCTCCGGAGCGAGCGCGTCACGCTGGAGGCCGTGCCGAAGGCAGGCCCGCCGGAGAGAGACCGCGACGACTCCTCGGGCACCTGGATGTTCGTGAGCGGTGGCGCAGCGCTGGCCGTGGGCATCGGCATCGCGGCCTACTTCCTCTTCCGCCCCGAGGGCGAGACGCGGACCGAGCGCGCATCCGGCACCATTCCGCCGAACTACGTGCCGCTGCGCTTCTGAGCCAGCTCCCCGAGCGCGCGCTCGCAGTCGTCGAGCACCAGCTTGTTGGACGTGGCCTCGGCCAGCCGCTTCGCCAGCGAGAGCTCCCGGCGCGCTCCGATGACGTCGCCGCGCCGAGCCAGGAGCTTGCCGAGCAGCGTGCGGCCGCTGAGGGCGTCCCAGGTCCACTTCTGCGCCTCGGCGTGCGCGAGCTTCTGCCCCAAGAGCTTCTGGGCCGGCTCCGAGCCGTTCAGCGCGTCCAGGTAGGCGAGCATCATCTGATCGAGGTTGACCAGGCGATCGGCGCCGATGCGCTCCGCCACGGACAGAGAGCGCGTGAGGATGGCGTAGGCGCGCGGCAGATCTCCCGTGCGCATCAGGCCGTCGCCTTGGTTGTGCAGGTGGATCGCGACCTCGTGAGGCAACCCGAGGGCGCGCGCCTGGTCGGCCGCCTGGGCGCTCTCCTCTGCGCAGCGTGCCCAGTCCCCACGGAAGCCGTGGATGAGGCCGCGCACCTTCGCGCGCTCCAGCGCGAGCACCGGCTCCTCGCCATCCGGGAAGAGCGCCTGGGCGCGGGAGAGGGCCTCGAGCGCCGTGTCGTGCTCGCCGGCCGCTCCGGCCGCCTGCGCGGTCGAGAGCAGGCGCCGGTGCTCTTCCTGTGCGCTCGAGAGCGCCAATCCTCTCGCGCGCTCCAGCGCCGCCAGCGCGACCTTGAACTCACCCTGTCGGGCGGCGAGCTCCCCCTCGGCCATCAGCGCCGCTTGGCTCAGCTCCGGCCACTTCTCTGCCTGCGTGACCGCGCTGGCCAATAGCCGGAGTGCGTCCTTGTAGCGGCTGAGCGCGCCGAGGATCAGCGCCAGGTCGATGCTGATGCGCACGCAGAGGGCGGGGTCGAACGAGGTGTCCGACTGCAGGTGGAGCCACAGCCGCTGCACCAGGTCCGGCAACTTCGCGCCGGCGCGCACGTGACGCACGGCCTGGCCCAGCGCAGCCACCCACTCAGCGAGCTCGGCTGGGGACTGCGTGCGCCAATCGGACAGCTCGAGGGAGCGGGTGAAGTCAGCCGCTGCGCGCTCCAGCCGCCGCGCGCTCAGGTGGAAATACGCGCTCGTTGCGTAGAAGCCCGACGCGCGCGTGCGCTCGCCTGCCTCGGCGAAGTGCCGCGCGATGCGTGACGCCTCTTGCTCGGTTCGCTCCGCCAGCACCATGGGGTAGGCGTTTGCCGCGGCGAGGTGCAGCTCGGCCCTAGCGTCGGGGTCGAGCTCGCCAAGCAGCACCTCCGGCAGGAGCGTGGTCGCGAAGCCCAGCGAGACCGGATCCTCGCGGATCAAGAGCTGCTTCTCGATCAAGGAGTCGGAGAGCGTGCTCACCGTGCCGAGCGGCAGGTCGAGCATCGCGCCGAGCACCGACAGATCCACCGGGGCGCCCAGGATGGCCGACGCCACCAGCAGGTCGCGCTCGCGCTCGGGCAAGCGCCGCACGCGATCGACGATGAGCGCGCGCAGCGGGCGCGGCACCGCCAGCACGCCATCCAGGGCCATGCGGGACACCTCCCCATTCTCGACGACGATGGCTCCCGACTCGAGGGCCTCTCGCACCAGCTCCTCCACGAACATCGGGTGCCCGCCGGCGCGCTCGAGCACGAAGGCGAAGAGCTCGTCGGGGACCTTCTCGACGCCGACGCGCAGCGCGACCAGGCGCCGGACGTCGTTCTCGTCCAGGTCGTCGAGGCCGAGCTCGGTGTACCCCGGGATCAGCTGGTACGGAGCGTCGCTCCGCGGGCGTCCCGCGAAGAGCAGCAGCACGCGGCTGTTCGCCAGGCGGCTCGCCACGCTGGAGAGCGCGGCACCGGACTCGTCGTCCAGCTCGTGGGCGTTGTCCCAAGCGAAGATGTGCAGGCGATCTTCGGCCAGGCTCTGGAACATGCGCGAGACGGCCGCACCGAGCGCGCCGCCCCCGGCTGACTCGCCGCGCACTACACCCAGCGCGCCGAGCACCGCCGTCACCTCCACGTTCACCAAGCCCAGCGCGCGCAGCCGCGGCTCCACCGCCAGGATCACCTGCGCCGGGTCGCCCTCGCGCACGCCGCACATCGCGCGCAGCATGGCGACCAGCGCGCTGTACGGCTCCTCCCGGCCGCGCGGCAGACAGTCCGCGATGTGGCTTCCGATGTTGAAAGAGCCGCGGGAAATGCGCTCGATCGCCTCGTGCAGGAGCCGCGTCTTGCCGATGCCGTGGGGCCCCGTGAGCCCCATCACCTGGAGCTGGCGGCGTCCGGCCACTTTGAGCGCCTCGCCCAGCCGCCGGAGCTCGGCCTTGCGCCCGACGAAGCGCACCAGCGTGCTGTCCAGCGGCCGCGCCTCGCCGACCAGGTAGGGCAGCCGAGCGCCCTTCGAGCCGGCGATGGCCGGCGTGAGCTCGAACTGGCCGCGCAGGTTGCGCGCCGCGGCCGTCGAGACCACCACGCGCCGCACGGCCGCCGAGGCGATGCGGCGCGCGGCGGCGAGCGCCGTCTTCGCGCGCTCGTCCTCGACCAGGGCGCCGCTCGCGTCCAGCTCTAGGCGGGCGAGATCCACCGCCACGGTCAGGTCCTCGGAGCTCGCGTAGGCGCGCACCGCCACCAGCCCGGCACGCACGGCGTGCTCGGTGTCCAGGCTGTCCACGGCCCCGAGCCCGAACACGGCCGCCACCTCGCGCTCGCCCTCCTCCAAGAGGCGCCCGCCGTAGCGGGTGAACAGCTGGCGCAGGTGCTCGCGCACCTCGCCCTTGTCGCCGCGGACACCCAAGCGCGCCACTAGAAAGGACAGCTCGCGCTCGTTCTTGAGCTCGGAGAGCGCACCCAGAACGCTCGGCTCCCTCTCGGGCTCGACGCTGGGCGGCACGGGGATGCTGACCTTGGGAGCGGGCGGCCGTAGCGACTCGGAGCGCGTGGTTTCCAGCAGATCCTCGACCGACTCCGGCAAAGTCGCGGGCTGAGCCCGACGCGCTTCGAGCAGCTCGGCGAGATCCTCGGCCGCGTAGCGCGCCCCTGCCACGTAGCGCTGAGCCACCAGCTCTTCGTACAGCTCGCCGCTCGAGCCGTGCCGCGCGCTCGGGTCCAGCGACAAGGCGCGCTCGACGAGCGCGATCACACCTCCCGGAAGCTCGGGCCGGAGCTCGCTCAGGCTGCTCCAGGAGCCGCTCAGCAGTCGGGCCCGGGTCTCGTGGGGAGTGGCGCCCAGGAAGGGATGCCTCGCGGACAAGAGCTGGTACAGGAGCACGCCCAGCGCGAACACGTCGCTGGCCGTGGTCGGCGGTCTTCCCGAGAGCAGCTCCGGGCTCGCGCTGCCGAGCTTGGGCACGAGGCGTGGGTCGGCGAGGGGGTCGGGCACCTCCGCCCAGAGCGCGCGCATCACGCAGAAGTCAGAGACCTTGACCTCGCCGTCCCAGGACAGGAGCACGTTGTTCGGGCCGAGGTCGCCGTGCACGACTCCGAGCAGCTCCAGGCGCTCGTCGCGGCGCCGGTGTGCGTGGTCCAGCGCCTTGGCGATCTCTGCGGCCACGAACAGGGCGAAGCCGAGCGGGGCGCCCGTGCCGGCGGAGAGCCAGGGCAGCGCCACACTGCCGAGGTCGCGTCCGGCAACGTGCTCCATGGCCAAATACAGGCTGGAGTGATCGGGTTCTTCCACTCGGCCCAGGTCGAAGACCTGCACGACGTTCGCGTGGCTCAAGCGCACTGCGAGCTGAGCCTCACGCACGAAACGCTCGACGAACCGAGCGTCGCGCCCGAGCTCGGGGAGCAAGCGCTTGATCACGAGGGTCTTCTCGAAGCCCTCGACACCGAAGCTCTTCGCGCGCCACACCTCCGCGAGAGAGCCCTCGCCGATCTTCTCTTCGAGCTCGTACCTGCCGATGGTCCGCTGAGGGTCGGCCCGGGCCATCGCGACTCAGGCTTCGGGTTCGGTGTCGCCGTACATGGCCTCGGCGATCTCGAAGGTCGCGTTCTCGAGGGCCGAGTACAGGTCCTTGAGCGCCGCCAGCTCGGCGCCGCCGTTCAGCGCGGACCGGAGCGCGTCGAGCTTCTCGCGCACGCCTGCCGACTTCTCGGGTCCGAGCAGGTCAGCGTAACCCTCCAGCGCTTGTTCGGTGGTGTAGATCAGCGTGTCGCACTGGTTCTTCATCTCCGCCATGTCGCGGCGTAGCTGGTCCGTCTCCTTGAACTTCTCGCCCTCTTGCACCAGCGAGTCGATCTCGTCCTTCTGAAGACCGCTGGTCGGCGTCACGCTGATGCTCTGCGCGCGCCCGGTGCCGAGGTCCTTCGCCTCGACCGCCAGGATGCCGTTGGCATCGATGCGGAAGGTGACCTGAATCTTCGGCACGCCGCGCGGGGCCGGGGGGATACCGGAGAGCTCGAAGCGGGCGAGGCTGCGGTTGTTCGCCGCCATCTCGCGCTCGCCTTGCAGCACGTGAATCGGCACGAAGCTCTGGTTGTCCACGCTCGTGGTGAAGATCTCGCTCTTCTCCGTGGGGACCGTGGTGTTGCGGCCGATCAGTCGGGTGAACACGCCGCCGCCGGTCTCCACGCCGATGGACAGCGGCGTCACGTCGAGCAGCAGCACCTCGTCGATGGCGCCGCCGAGGGCAGCGCCTTGCAGCGCGGCGCCCACCGCCACTACCTCGTCCGGGTTGACGCCCTTGTTGGGGTCCTTCCCGAACAGGTCCTTGACCGCCTTCTGCACGGCGGGCATCCGGGTCATGCCGCCGACCAGCACGATCTCGTCGATCTTGTCGGCGCTGAGCTTGGCGTCGGCGAGCACTGCTTTGCACGAGGCCACCGTGCGGTCGATGAGCGGCCGCGTCAGCTGCTCGAGCTCGTTGCGCTTCAACTTCCGTTCCAAGTGGAGCGGGCCGGTCTTGCCGGTCGCGATGAACGGGACGTTGATGTCGGTTTCGAGCGACGACGAGAGCTCGTGCTTGGCGCGCTCCGCGGCCTCCTTGAGCCGCTGGAGCGCCATGCGGTCCTTCTTCAGGTCGATGCCGTTGGCCTGTTGGAACTCCTGCGCCAACATGTCGATGACCAGGCCGTCGAAGTCCTCGCCGCCCAGGTGGGTGTCGCCACCGGTAGCCTTCACGTTGAAGACGCCGCCGGAGATCTCCAGGATCGACACGTCGAACGTGCCGCCCCCCAGGTCGTACACGACGATCCGCTCCGCCTTCTTCGTGTCGAGCCCGTAGGCGAGTGAGGCGGCGGTCGGCTCGTTGATGATGCGCCTGACCTCGAGCCCGGCGATGCGCCCCGCGTCCTTGGTGGCTTGGCGCTGTGCGTCGTCGAAGTAGGCCGGGACGGTGATCACGGCCTCCGTGATCGGCTCACCGAGGTGCGCCTCGGCGATCTGCTTGATGGTCGTGAGGACGACCGCGGAGATCTCCGGCGGGGACATGGGTTTGCCCTGAATCTCCGCCCAGGCGTCGCCGTTCGGGCTCTTCACGACGCGGTAGGGGACGCTCTCGGCGTGCCGCTTGACCTCGTCGTCGTCGAACTTTCGGCCCATCAGGCGTTTGATGGCGTAGACGGTGTTCTCCGGGTTGGTGGTCGACTGGCGCTTGGCCACTTGCCCGACCAGGCGCTCCCCGCTGGCGGTCAGAGCCACCACGGACGGCGTGGTCCGTGCACCCTCGGCGTTGGGAATGACCTTGACCTCCGGCATGCCCGCGGCGTTGGTGCCCTCGAGCACGGCGACGCAGGAGTTCGTCGTGCCCAGGTCGATGCCGATGATCTTCCCCATGGGTGCCCGAGCTTACCCCGCGTGCCGCCGCGGGGACTAGCCGGCTTTCAGCTCGGTTCCTCGGCCGGCGCGGGTGATTCCGAGGGCTTGGGTGCGCCCTTGGACACCACGACCAGCGCCGGGCGCAGCAGGCGTTCGGCCTGCCGGTAGCCGGCCTGGACCTCTGTCAACACCACGCCCGCGGGGTGATCGGCCGACTCCAGATGCTGGATCGCCTCGTGCACTGCCGGGTCGAAGGGCTGGCCCACGGACTGCACCCGCTCGATGCCGAGCTTGCCGAGAGTGTCGAGGAACTGGCGCGAGACCATGCGCAGGCCGTCCGCCAAAGCCTGAACATCGGTTGCCGCATCGGCGTGGCTCATTGCGCGCTCGAGGTTGTCGAACACCGGCAACAGGTCCTTGAGCAGGTCCTCCCGCCCGCGGATCTCGGCGTCGGTCAGCTCCTTGCGCGTGCGCTTGCGGAAGTTGTCGAAATCGGCCGCGGTCCGGAGCAGCTGCTCGCGAAACTTCGCGGCCTCGGCCTTGGCTTCCGCCAAGGGATCGGGCGCCGGCTGCTCCGGTGGCGGAGTCTCGGCCGCCTCCGGGGGAGCGCCGCCGTTGTCCTGTCCTTCCGGCTGGTTCTCGTCGGTCACGACGAACCTTCTATCGCCAAACGGCGGTTGCCCGCAATCTCACGGACGTGCCTCGGGCGGGGCCAGGGCGCAGGGCGCCTGCCGCAGCGCCACGAGCAGGCCGCCCGAGGAGCGGGCGTCCGGCGTTGCCGGCCGCGGGTTTGGCGCGAACCAAGTATCGACCTGGCGGGGCAGGACCCAAAAGCGCGCCTCCCCGGTCAGGGGGACCAGTCCCTCGCCTTCACCCTGTTCCCGGCCGTAGCGCGTCTCCTCCAGCCAGAAGCAGTGCTTCGGGCTTCCCGGGGCGAACAGGTGGATGGCACCGCTCTGGAGCGCCGCTCGGGTGGTGACCCGCCTGCCGTCCGCCGTCGTGCTGCCCAGCTCGTGGCTGCCGCTGGGCATGCGGATCTCGGCTCCCGCGGTGGGGCTCTCGGCGCTGCTCGGCTCGAGCGAGAGCACCGGTCGGCCGTCCACGTCGATGTTCAAGCGCTCCTCGGTCAGGTTGAGCACCCGCACCAAGGGGTGGTGGAAGAGCCAGCCCGCCGGTGCCCCGATGGCGGCGACCAGCGGTCCGACCAGTAGCCAGCTCGGGAAACGCGGCTCCGCGCGCGGCAGGGACTCCACCTCTGCGACAGCTTGCGTCGCAAGCGCGGTCGCAAAGCGCGGCTCCGCACAGGCTAGGCGTCCATCCGCCAGCCGCCAGACCGCCCGTTCCGCGGCGGCATGCCCCGGCTCCGGGCGTCGCGGCCAGGCGCGCAGCGAGAGCGGCAAGAGAGATCCGGCGAGCACCACCGCGCAGTGGGCCCCCAGGGAAGCCGAGGGCCACGCCAGCGGCAGCGCCAAGGCCAGGCAGAAAGCGACCAGGCAGGAGCTGAGCCCCGCCGCCAGGCTCCGCGTGGTCGCGGCGCTGGCGTGCCGGAGACAGCGGACGCAGTAAGGCACGATCAGCTCGCCCACCCGCTCGGAGCTGGCGGGCGGCGCGCCGCAGCAAGCGCAGAAGTCCGGGGTTACCAGGCTCGCGGGGTCGAGCCGCAGCGCGCGCATCGACGGTTGGGTCATGGGTCTTCGCGTGCTCAGCATCATCCAGCGCGTTCCTGGTAGACTCCAGGGTCCGCCCCGCCGTTGTGCCAGATGAGCGCTCTCCCCGTACCCGGAAGACTAATCGCCGACAAGTACCGGCTGCTCGAGCGGATCGGGACGGGCGGGATGAGCGAGGTGTACCGCGCCGAGGCGCTGGCGACCGGTCGCGTCGTGGCGGTCAAGCTGCTCCTGCCGCACAAGCTCGAGGATCCCAACTTCGTCGCGCGCCTGTTTCAAGAGGCACACTCCGGCTTCCGCATTCGGCACTCCGGCCTGGTGCAGGTCTACGACACGGGTCAGTCGGAGCTCGGGCCCTTCTTGGTGATGGACTACCTCCTGGGTGAGAGCGTCGGGCGCAGGCTCTTCGAGCATGGTCGCTTCCCGACTCGGGCCGCGCTGGCGACGATGCTGCCCGTGCTCGAAGCGTTGCAGGCGGCTCACGACGCCGGGGTCGTGCACCGGGACATCAAGCCCGGGAACATCTTCTATTCCGTCGAAGGGCCCGAGCGAGTCTCGGTCAAGCTGCTCGACTTCGGGGTGGCCAAGGTGCTCTGGCCCAGCGGAGCCGCTCCGCGCACCAACACCGGGATCGTGATGGGCACCCCGGACTACCTCTCGCCGGAGCAGGCCAGCGGCGAGGTCGCGCTCGATGGGCGGAGCGACGTCTTCGCCGCCGGTGTGGTCCTGTTCGAGATGCTCACCGCGACGCGCCCATTTCACGCGCCCACGGCAGTGGCCACGGCGTTCAAGGTCACCCACGGCCGCACGCCGCTCTTGCGCGAGCGCGGCGGTCCCAACGACCCGACGCTTCAGGCCATCATCGAGCGCGCGCTGGCCAAGCGCCCCGACGAGCGCTACGCCAGCGCACGTGAGCTCGGGCGGGAGCTCGGCTCCCTGTGCGGAAACCCGGCGGAGCAGGACGCCGCGCTCCGCGAGCTGGTGCGACCCGAGCGGTTCTGGCCGGCGGAACGCGCGGGGAGCGGCGAACGTCCGGCGACTCCGCGCGCCGTCGAGGAGCTCTCGCCCTCGCCGTCCCGCGCCAGCGGCTGGACCCCGCCGTCGGCCCTCCCGACGAGCAGTGCGCCTCGCTCGGCCGCCGCGCCGGCCACGAACGCAGAGAGGCAGGTCCGAGGCATCGTCCTGCGCTCGATCGATCAATACGCGCGGCAGGTGTTCGGCGATGCGACGCGGGAGCGCATCCTCGACGTGTTGCCCAAGGACGTGGCCGCGGAGCTCGAGTACGAGTCGATGCAGGCCATCGTGCTCTACGACCTGGAGGTGCTCAACCGCTACGCCGACGGCGTCACGCGCGAGGCTGCCATGGGAAATGTGGGTTGGGCGCGGGCTGCGGGCGCGTACGCGGTGGGTGGGGAGCTCGGCGCGGTCTTGAGAAACGCGCTCAAGCCCGCCGAAGTGCCCGTGCTGCTGCGCAGGCTGACGCCGACACTGTCGCGCATCTTCTCGTTCGGTAGCTGGGACCTCGACGACGCGTCCCGCATCTCGACCTTGCGCATCGGCGACATGGAGCGGCTCGGCGCGCCGGCTCGGCTCTGGCTGGTCGGGGTCATCGAGGGCGCGCTGGCGGCGGCGGGCGCTCGCGCGCGCACCACCATCGTGCGCGGCGACGTCGCGTACGCTCCGCAGATCATCCTCGACGTGGTCGCCAGCTGAGCGCTGGTCCCGGGCGTCCACCCGGGGTAGACCCCGCGGAGCGATGCCCGAGCTCAACGCCCCGCAGACCGAAGCCGCCGCCCACACCGAGGGGCCGCTGCTGGTGTTCGCGGGGGCGGGCAGCGGCAAGACTCGGGTGATCACCTTTCGCATCGCGAACTTGCTGTCGCAGCACCGGGTGCCCCCCTACCGCATCCTGGCCGTCACCTTCACCAACAAGGCGGCGGGCGAGCTCAAGGCCCGGCTCGAGCAGCTGGCCGGCGCCGACGTCACTCGAGACCTCTGGGCCGGCACCTTCCACTCCGTGTGCGCGAGGCTCCTGCGCCGCTACCACGCGGAGGCGGGCCTCGGCCCCAAGTTCGTCATCTACGACGAGTCGGATCAGAAGGCCGTCGTCACGCGCCTGCTCAAGGAGCGCGGGCTCGACGACCGACGCATGCCTCCGCGCTGGGTGCTCTCCAAGATCCACGCCCAGAAACGCGAAGGACGCGGCCCGGGCGACCTGGACCGGCAGAGCGGGTTCGACGCGGAGCTCATCGACCTGTTCGAAGGCTACGAGCGCTCGCTTCGGAGCTCGAACGCCGTGGATTTCGAGGACCTGATCGTGCTCGCCATGCGCGTCGCGGAGGACCCGGAGAGCGCCGCCGGGCGCGACCTGCGCGAGCGCTTCCGCTACGTGCTGGTGGACGAGTTCCAGGACACCAACCTGACCCAGTACCGGCTGGTGCGCGCTCTCTCCGCCAGCACGCGAAACCTGTGCGTCGTCGGCGACGACGACCAGAGCATCTACCGCTGGCGCGGCGCGGACGTGCGCATCATCCGCGGCTTCCGTCGCGATTTCCCCGACGCCACGGTGGTGAAGCTCGAGCAGAACTACCGCTCCAGCGCCAACATCGTGAAGGCGGCCCTCGGGGTCATCGCGCCGGCGCTCGAGCGCGAGCCCAAGCAGCTCTGGACCGACGCGCCGCTCGGCGATCCGGTGCGCGTCCGCAGCGTGCCGAACGAGCGCGAGGAAGCGGCGTTCGTCGTGCGCACCGTGCGGAGCGAGCTCGGGCGCGGCGTGGACGCCAGGAAGATCGCCGTCTTCTACCGCGTTCACGCCCAGTCTCGCGTGCTGGAGGAGGCCCTCCGCGCCGAGAACGTGCCCTACCAGATCATCGGAGGCATGCGCTTCTTCGAGCGCGCCGAGGTCAAGGATCTGGTCGCCTACCTGCGCTTGCTCGACAACCCCAAGAGCGACGCGGATCTGCTCCGGATCATCAACGTGCCGGCGCGCGGCATCGGGGACAAGACCGTGGAGCTGGTGCTCGACGCCGCGGCGGAGCGCTCCGTCTCCGCCCTCGAGGCGCTCTCGGCGTTGGTGCGCGAGGGGGCCCTCTCGGGCGCGGCCAAGAGCAAGCTCGCGGGCTTCGTCGAGCTCATGGACCGCCTGCGCGCTGCCGCCGCCGAGCTCACGCCCAGCGAGCTCGCCGGTCACGTGCTCGAGGAGACGGGCTACCGCAAGCGCCTGCGCGACGAGGACTCCGCGGAGAGCGACGCGAGGCAGGAGAACCTGCAAGAGCTGATCGGCTCGATCCGCGAGTACGAAGAGGAGGCCGACCAGAAGGGCGAGGCCCCGAGCCTCTCCGCCTGGCTCGAGCGCGTCTCGCTGGTCAGCGCGGTGGACGCCGCGAAGGACGTGCCCAGCGTCTCGCTGATGACGGTACACGCCGCCAAGGGGCTGGAGTTCACGACCGTGCTGCTCACGGGCCTGGAGGAGGAGACCTTCCCGTACCGCGGCATGGACTCCGACGGCATCGACGATCTCGAGGAGGAGCGCCGCCTGGCCTACGTGGCCGTCACCCGGGCCCGCGAGCGCCTGTACGTGACCCACGCGGAGGCGCGTACCCTGTTCGGACGCACCAGCTACAAGTCCCCCAGCCGGTTCCTTCGGGATCTACCCGACGAGGCGGTCTCGAGGGAGGGTCCGCCCCGACCGGCGCCCTACATTTCGCCAACGCGACGCGACTTCGACGACGAATACTCGGCGCCGCGGCCGCGCGCGCCCGCCTGGCAGGCCGCGGTGGACAAGGCGCGCGCGCGGATGGGCACGGCGGCGCCGGGCGAGCGCGTGATCGATCGCGAGGCCTTCGACGACATCGCCGACGCGGACTCCCCCCGCATCCGCCCCGGCGATCGCGTGCGCCACAAGCAGTTCGGGCGCGGCGTGGTCGAGCGGGTGGAGCACGACGGCAGCGTGACGGTGGTCGCGCGCTTTCCGGGCTACGGCTCGCGGCGTGTGCGGGCGGAGTGGCTGGAGCCGGGGTGATTTCCAAGCTCGATCTCGTAGTGAAGGGCAACACGGATGCGTCATTCATTCAGTGCTTCCGGGAAGTGCTGCACAGCGCACGCTTCGTTCCCGCGGCGACGCAGTCGACGGTGGTATTCCCCTTCGAGTTCTCCCCCGGGTGACCCGCGGCCTCCCTCCGCTCTCCGCTGCTGACCACCAAGCTGGGGCGGTGAGCGTGACGGTCGCGGGCGCCTTGCCCCGGCAGGCACTTGAGCGAACCACGAGCGTCAGAAACGCAGTCGACCGCGGTCTGCCCGTTTGGAGCCGCGTGCTACCCTCGCCGTCATGCTGCGCCTCGGCGTCGTCGCGCTCTCAGCGCTTCTCGCAAGCTGCTCCGACGACGAGCTCGGCACGGCGGGCGGCGGCGCGGGCGGCAACGCCGCCTCCGGCGGTGGCGCGAGCGGCGGCGGTGGAGGCGCGGTTGGGGGGAGCGGCGGCGGCGGCGCAGCCGGTAGTGGCGGTACGGTCGCCGGTCCGCCCAGCCTGAAGCGCATCGGTGACACCCTCGACGTGCCGAGCCTCGCCGAGTCCGCGCCCAAGCGCTTCGCCGACATCGCGCACCACGGCAGCAAAGACGCTTACCTGGTGGTGACTGGCAGCTCGTCGATCAGCGCGACGCTGATCGACGGAGAGGGCAAGTCCCTCGCGGCGCCGCTGTCGCTGGCGCAGACCACGGCGTGGGCTCAGGGGCCGCGCGTCGCTCGGGGCGGCGGGAAGTTCCTGGTGGCCTGGCACGACAACCGCTCGGATCCGAACCAACCGGAGCTCCGCGGCCGCATCGTGAGCCTGAACGGCGACCAGCCGGAGCTCGGCGCGAGCGACTTCGCCATTGGGCCGCCGCCGACGCGCGCGGAGGCACCGCCCGGGATCGCGTGGTCGGACACGTCGAAGTTCTTCCTGGTGGTGTGGCAGGCGGTCCCGTCCGCCGACCTGCGCGCGAGACGCGTGGACGCGAGCGGCGCGCTGGTCGGCTCCGAGATCGTGCTCACCAGCGATCCCGACTGGCAGAGCGATCCGGCCGTGGCGTGGAACCCCACGAGCGACGAGTTCCTGGTGGTGTGGGCTCACGCCGACGCCAGCGGCGCCACGCGGGCGCGTCGCGTCGCCGCCGCCGATGGCGCGCTCCTGGGCCAGGAGCTCGATCTCGGGAGCGGCACGCACATCCCGGCGGTGGAGCACGAGCCGGGCGACAACCGCTTCCTGGCCGCCTGGTGGGACGGCAAGGTCCGCGCGCGTCGCCTCGACGCGAGTGGAACGCCGGAAGGCGACGGGTTCGACGTCGCGCCCGGCTATGGCTCCTACGACGGCTTCGCGATGGCGCGGCACCCCAGCCTGGGCACCTTCGCCGTCGTGTTGCACGGCTCGTCGGACGAGGACTTCGCGGCGGCCTTCGCCTCGAGCGGAGAGCAGAGCGCGGTGATCCAGGCGACGGAGAGCCCGTCCAGCATCGGCAACTTCAACCCCCGCGTCGCGGCGAACCCGCTACGCAACGAGTGGATGCTGGTCACGTCGCGAGGCTTCGCCACCCTGGCGGTGCAGCGCCTGGGGCCGTGAGCAGGTTGGTTCCTCAGCGCAACACCGGCTCGAACAAGACGTCGCGGTCCAGGTAGCGCACCGTGAAAGGCTTCCCCGCCCGAAGCTCGGCGAAGCGCTCGGGGCTCGAGCCGATGGTCGTCTCGACCTCGAACGGCGGCGCGCGATCGGGGCAAATCCACAGCCGGGCGGCGAAGGCCACGCTGCCGGGCGACTCGGTCACCACGCTCGCGCTGAGCACCCGTCCGGGGGCGATCTCTCCCCGGGTCAGCATGGCGCGCTGGCGCTGAGTGCGACGAAACGCGCCCCAGAACAACGGCACGAAGATGGCCGCAGTGAAGAACATGATGAACGAGCACATGATCGACAGCCCGAAGCTCGTGCCGTCGGACGAGTACAGCGACCAAAGGCCTTCGGCGATGAGCAACAGGCCGCCCAGGGCGAAGTGAACGGACAAACCCAGGATCACCAGCATGCCCTTGGTCCACGGAATGCCGCGGCGACCCAGCGCGCGCTGCCGCCGGCGCTCGGACTCGAGCTCGGACTTGGGGCACAGGTCGAGGCGCGCGTTCGCGCTCTGGAAGCTCCGAGCCAGCTGCTGGCCGAACGCATCGGACTCGAACTTGTAGTGCGACAGCAGATCGACGGCGGCTCCGAGGCGCCCCAGGCGTTCCCAGGCGTTGGCGCGCAGGAGCGCGCAGGCTCCGCTGAGCTCTTCCACGATGGGCACCTCGACGTCGTTTCCGCCGAGCACGGTGAGCACGGCCCCGAGCTCGCCCTTCGCGGTGTCCACCATCGCGCGCGCGAAGCGGTAGTACGAATCGGTTCGCAGGTCGGCCGAGCGTGGCTCGCAGAGCCGGAGCCATGCTTCACCCCCAGCCGGATCACCCATCCGAGCCGCCAGCGCTGCCAGGCCGGCGCGCGCAATCTGAGTCGCGCGCGGCGTCCGCACCAAGCAAAGCGAGCTCTCGAGCAAGCCGCGCTCGCGATGCGGGTCGCCGTCCTCCGCGGAGCGCAGGGCCAAGAGCCAGGCGAGCTCGACCAGGCGTCGCTCGGCGGCGACGTCGCCCGGCGACGACCGAGCGCGGAGCGCCTGCCAGTGAGCAAAGGCCTCGGCCCTGGCGTGTTGGGCCAGGCGCATGCCCGCCAGGAACGGCAGCAGCGCCGGATCCGGCGCATAGGCGGGGCTCTGCGCGCGCAGGTGGTCGAGCCGCGCGAGCTCGTCCGCGGACCACCCCTCGGCGACCGCGTCGTCGATGCGCGCCACGACCTGGTTCCGTGCGCCGCACTTGCCGCAGCGGACCGGCTCGTCCCCCGTCCCGATGTCGAGGGGCGCGCCGCAGCTCGAGCACAACGTGACGCGGTCGAAGAAGCCGGTCTTCATCACAGCACCAGCGCGAACGTGTGCGGGTCCGAAGGGTCGATGCGAAGCGCCACGGCGGCGCCCCGCGTCAGGCTGCCCGGGTCTCGGTGGTAGAGCTCGGTGGTCGCGAGGTAGCCGGAGTCGGCGTCGAGCACCAGCACGCGCAGGGAGATCTCCGCGACACCCATGGTGGCGTTTCCCGTCTCCACGCGGTGCGCGATCACGCCGAGCGCTGGCCGACCCGTCGCGCGGAGCTCGAGCGCACGCCGCGTTTCGCGCCGGTCGGCGAGGCTGAGCAGGATGAAGGGCGGCCCGAGCATCGAGACGAACATCACGATCAGGATGGTGATCGGGTGCAGGCCGAAACCGAGGTCCAGCACGTCGCCCACGAGGGAGAAGAGCAGGACCGCGGCACAAGCGAGCACGATGAGCGCGCCGACCACGGCGAGGACGAGCACCGGCGGCGCTCCGGTCTGGGCGGCGCGTTCGGCGTAGATCCGCTGGATCGGTTCCCGCGAGGCCGGCCAGCTCTGGCGACACAATCCGAGCTCGGGGTGGCGCTCGCGGAACTCGTGGGCCCTGAGCTCGAAGAGCGGCCCCCCGTGCTGGGCGAGGTGCACCAGGAGCTCGCAGCCTCGAGCGAGGTTTCCCGAGCGTTCCCAGGCGTTGGCGCGCAAGAGCGCCGCGGCCGGATCCAGGTCATTGGGCAGCGGGACGTCGGTGGGGCTCTGGCCGAGCGCCGCGAGCACGGCGGCGAAGTCGCCGCGCGCGGTGTCGATGCAGGCGCGAGCCAGCCGATGGGCCCCGTCGGCGTCCAGGTCGGCGGCGTACGCGTCGCAGCCGTCGAGCCAGGCCTGCGCGGCGGTGAGGTCACCGGTGAGCGCGGCCGTGCGCGCCAAGGCGGCCCGGAGGATCTGCCGGTGCCGGGGCTCCAACAGCTCGTCGAGCGCCCCCTCGATCAACGCTCGGAGCTCCAGCATGGCCCCCGACGCCTCGTAGTGGACGGACAGGACGCGCGTCAGTGCAAACAGCTCCTCGGCGGCTCCGGGGTCGGTGGCGTGGGCGAGCCGGCGTCGTGCGAGCCGCCAGCGCGCGAGCGCCTCGGGGACGTCCCACGGGATCAGCCGGTCGCCCACGCAGATCTGCGCGAGCGAGCTCGGCACCGGAGGCGGGTGGGCGTCTTGCCGACGAAGCAACGCGAGGCGCTCGGGCTCGGGCATCCGCGCTCCGACGACCAGCGGCAGGTCCTCGCGCCTCGCCAGAGTCTGCTCGTCCCGGCAGTACTTGCAGATCACCTTCCCGCCGCCCGAGCTGCCTTCGAGGGGTGCCCCGCAGGTCTCGCAGGGCAAGACCCTGAGGTCGAACTGGAAGAACGTCGCCATCGAGCTGGGTGAATCTACCTCGACCTCGAGCGGCCGGGCCGCGAGCGGACGACGAGCGCGAGCAGCGCGAGCAGCAACGCCGATGTCGGGCCCCCTGGGGCGCCGGGTCCCGGGACCCGGCACCCGCAGCCGCCATCGTCGTCGCTTCCGCCGGCCTTACCCGGAGCGGCACTCGAGCCGGCCGCTCCCCCGAAGGCGCCGGCGCCACCCGCTCCGCCGCCTCCGCCGCTGCCTGGCGCTCCTCCGCTGGGAGGAGGAGCATCCGTGTACTCGAACGCGCCGACGTCGGGCTTGCCGTCGCGCGCGACGCCGTCGTGATCGTCGCTGACGCCGAAGCTCGGCAGGACGACCCCCACGTCGCGAGCCGGAGAGCTCGCCTGCAGGCGGTACAGGTCGCTCGCCGGATCCTCGAACAGCGCTTCGGCCACGCTGCCGAGCTCGAGGTTGCCGGCGTCCGTCGCGTCGACGTCCCCACCGATGCCGTATTTGGCCCCGGATTCGACGAACAGGTTGTTCACCACCGCGTTCCCCTGAGTGAGGTTGCCGAAGAGTCGGAGGCCCGCGCCCCCCGAGCGCACGATGGTGTTGTGCACGAACGCGTAGCTCGACCCGCCGATCGCCGCGAGCTTCTGGTCGTTGCCGTAGATGCCGTCCTCGGCGAAGTCCACGACCAGGTTGTTCGCCACCCAGGTCGCGGCCGCGCCCAGCACGAAGATGCCGATGGTCGGCCCGCCGATCAGCGTGTTGTCGTAGATCTTGCACGCGGATGCGCCGCCGATCTGGATGCCACGGGTCTGCACGGAGTCCGTCGCGGTCTTCCCCACGCGGCGGATCAGGTTGGCGTAGACCTCGCAGTTCTTGGGAGTGACCCCCACCTGTAGGCCGTCCCAGCCCGTGTCCTCGATGCGATTGTCGTGCAGGTACACGCCGTCGTGCTCGTGGGGGTAGAGGACGGTCTCGACGCCGCTGCAGTCGAACTTGCGCCCGCCGTAGCCCGTGCTGCCGACGTAGAACCCTTCGCCTCCGGTGTCGTGGACCCAGGTGTGGTGCACACGCGTGTTCTTCTGCACGAACTTGCCGAGGTTGGCGCTGCCGTCGCAGCGCGACTCGGTCTTGAGGATGAACCCGGCGAAGCCCGTGTGATGGACCTCCAGGTGATCGATCTCGTAGTCGCTGGAGAGGTCGCCCACGGGCACGCCGGAGGCCGAGTAGTCGGGGCCAGTGCGCGTGGCACTCACGTCGAACCCGTATTCGTGCCCCGCGTCCCCGGTGCCGGTCAGGCGGAAGTACTTGCAGCGATTGACGAGCAGTCCGTAGCCCTTGTCCGCGTTCGCGATCTCGACGCGCCCGCCGCAGTTCTTTATGGTCACGGGCGCCGCCTCGGTCCCGACCAGGTCCTCCAAGATCAGGAACGGGCGTTTCCCAGCCTCGATGCACACCACGTCACCCGGCTTCACACCCAGCGCGGTGCCGCTGACGCTGGTCTGACTCGTGGGGATGGAGTGGTCGCACCCGCAGTCAGCCGCCAGCGCGCGGAACGGAACGAGGAGCGTCAAGAGCGCAAAAGGAGCGTGTCGTCGCCCGAGCATGCAGCAGTTCTATCGCGGCGCCGTGGCAGCCACAATCGCACGCCGTACGCGGGCCCGGCGCAGAGAATTGCGCCACGACGCCACGACGCCACGACGCCACGAGAGAATCTGTTTTTGTCTCTGGGTCTGACGGCGCGCGCGTCGCCCGAAACGGCCTTGCGGTCACGCGGGCGTGAACAGGTCGGCTGTAGGTCGTCAGTTGCAGAACCAACTCCCGGCACAGACGCACGTGCTCGCGCCGTACTTGCAGACTTGTTGCACCTGCGAACATGGCGTGCCGGTGGCCGGCTTTGCCGGCGGACAGGGAGTGCCGCCAGTGCCGCCGGCTCCACCCGTTGCGGCAGTCGCCTGACACCCGTCACCCTGTGCCCAATCGACCCCACACGGACCCTGTGCGGTCACGCAGCACGCCTTCGCTGGCAAGGGCTTCTGCGGGCAAAGCGCCGGATTGCAGGCTGCGCCGCCCCCAGCCCCGCCTGCTCCCCCGGTCGTGGAAGCGCCAGCCGCACCGCCGGTGCCCGCACCGCCGGTGCCTGCACCGCCGCCAGCGCCCGCATCGGCGCAGAAACAGGGCTGGAAGCCCGATCCGTCAGGCAGGCAAGTCTGGTAGCCCTCCTCGCCACCACCACACGCGCAGGCGATCTGCTGATTGGGAACACAACCGGGATTTCCCCCGACGGCGCCAGTGCCCGCAGTTCCACCGGACGCTGCGGCGCCACCTGCGCCGCTGGTCCCGCCGTCCTCGGAGCTACCGCAAGACACCACCAGCAAGCTCATGACCACCCACCGCATCAATACAGCGTAGCTCAACAGCCCGGCGCCGGACATTCATCCTCGCAGGGGGAGGCCCAAGCGCGCCCGCCCGGCGACCGCCCTTCTAGTCACGCGGGCGTGAACGCTGTAGGCCGTCGGGTGGCCGCGAGATCGCTTCAGCAAGGACTCCGAGAAGACAAATTCTCCTTCTTCTTCTCTCGCCGTGGCGCCGTGGCGCAATTCTGGCGACCGCCTTCTGGTCACGCGGGCGTGAACAGGTCGGCTGTAGGTCGTCGGGTGACCGCGTTGCGGTCACGCATGCGTGAACAGGTCGGCTGTAGGCCGCCGGCAAGGACTCCGAGAAGACAAATCGTGGCGTCGTGGCGTCGTGGCGTCGTCGCGCTACTTGACTGCCTACGCTCTGCCCCGACTCTTGCCCGTGCCGACGGCCCCGGCGATCAAGTGCGCCACCCGCACCGGCTCCGGCAGCTTCCCGTGCAGCCTGGTCGCACGGATCAACCGCGCTGCCGCTCGGGCGTCGAGGCCCACGCGCTGCACGAATAGCCCCTCGAGCATCTCGCCAGGGCCGGCGCGCTCGATCAGCTTCCACTTGCGCGCGCCCGCCGGCACGTTCTGCGTGAGCGCGCGCCGCACCTTCTCCAGGTTCGGCCGGCGTCGCGCCACCACCATCACCGGCACGCCGAGGGCTTCGTGCAGGGCGTGCACGTCCAGCACGTTGAAGCCCGCCACCGCGATGCCCTGGAGCAGCACGGCCTGGATCAGCCCCGCGAACTGCGAGCCCCGGATCATCTCCAGCACGCGGCGCGTGGCGTCGGCCCCGTCGGCGCGCACGCGCCCGAGCAGCACGCCGTCCACCCGCGTGCCGGCGCACAACACGCCCACCAGCGGAACGTTGCCGCGGAACCGCGGCGGAAAAGGCGCGTCGTCGAAGGCGACGACGTTCACGCGTGGACGTCCTCGCCCAGGTACGCGGCGCGGATGCGCTCGTCCTCGCGCAGCTCCTGGCAAGTGCCGGAGAGCACGACCTCGCCCGTGACCAACACGTAGGCGCGGTTCGCCGTCTGTAGCGCAAGGCGCGTGTTCTGCTCCACGAGCAGGATGGTGATGCCGCTCTTGGCGATCTCGCGGATGGCCGCGAACACCTCCTGCACGATCTTCGGCGCGAGCCCCAGGCTCGGCTCGTCCAGGAGCAAGAGCTTCGGCTCGGCCATGATGGCCCGGGCGATGGCCAGCATCTGCTGCTCGCCGCCGCTGAGCGTGCCGCCCTCCTGACCCAGGCGTTCGCCCAGGCGCGGGAAGAGCTGGATGGAACGCTCGAGCCCGCGCTTCTGAAGCGCCGGGTCGCGGCGCAGGAAGCCGCCGAGCTGGAGGTTCTCCCGCACCGTGAGGTTCCCGAAGATGGCCCGCCCCTCCGGCACCAGCGCCACGCCCTCCGCGACGATCTGGTGGGTCTTCCTGCCACGGGTGTCGCGGCCGAAGAGCTTCACGCTGCCGGTCTTCAGCGGCACGAGCCCCACGATGCTCTTGAGCGTGCTGGTCTTGCCGGCGCCGTTGGCGCCGATCAAGGTCACGATCTCACCCGGCGCGACCGAGAGGGACACGCCCTTCACCGCGGCGATGCCGCCGTAGCTCACGCGAACGTCGCTGAGCTCGAGCGCGGGCGTCTCAGCCATCCGCAGGCTCCTCGGGCTTTGCGTGGCGCGGGCTGCTCACCGCCTCGAGATCGCGCACCGCCTGCTCGGGGCTCTCCTCGCCCAGGTAGGCCGCGAGCACCTTCGGATGCTCCTTGATCTCCGCCGGCGGCCCCTCGGCGATGGTCTCGCCGTGGTCCACCACGTGGATCTGCTCACACACCGCCATGACCACGCTCATGTTGTGCTCGACCAGCACCACGGTCAGCCCCAGCTCGTCGCGCAGGAAGCGGATCTGCTTCTCGAGCTCCAGCGCCTCCTGGCTGTTCATGCCGGCGGCGGGCTCGTCGAGCAAGAGCAGCTTGGGCGAGAGCATCAGCGCTCGCGCGATCTCCAGCCGGCGCTGCGAGCCATACGGCAGGCTGTCCGCGGGCTCGCTCGCCAGGTCCTCGAGCTTGAAGATCTGGAGCAGCTCCGCCGCGCGGCGCCGGAACTCGCGCTCGTCGTCCATGTAGCGCCTGCCGCGCAGCACCGCGGAGAGGAGGCCCGCCTTGTGGATGCGGAAGCCCGCCACCATGACGTTCTGCTCCACCGTCATCGAGCGGAAGATCCGGATGTTCTGGAAGGTGCGCGCGATGCCGCGGGCGGCGACCTTGGCAGGGGGCCAACCGCTGATGTCCTCGCCGTCGAACGTGACGCGCCCGCCGTCCGGCCGGTAGACGCCCGTCACGACGTTGAAGATGGTGGTCTTGCCGGCGCCGTTCGGGCCGATGAGCCCGAAGATCTGCGATTTTTCCACCGCGAAGCTGACGCCGGCGATGGCGCGCAGGCCGCCGAAGATCTTCTCGACCCGGTCGAGGGCGAGCACGCTCACCCCGCCGGGTGCCACGAGGCGCGTCACTTGGCACCCGCCTTCTTGCGCAGCAGCGAGAGCGACAGCTCGCGCGTACCCAGGAGCCCCTGCGGGCGCACGATCATGATCACGATGAGCAAGAGCGCGTAGAGCACCAGCCGGTACTCTTGCAGGTCGCGCATCAGCTCGAGCGTCACCGCCAGGAAGATGCCGCCGATGACGGCGCCGGATATCGAGCCCAGGCCGCCGATGATGATCATCACGATCATGTCGATGGACTTCTCGAACTTGAAGTCCTCCGGCCGGATGCCGCTCTGCATGTGAGCGAACAGGCCGCCGGCGATGCCCGCGGTGGCGGCGCTGATGGTGAAGGCCGTCACCTTGAGCCGGGTGGTCGGCGTCGCCATGGCTTCCGCCGCGATCTCGTCCTCGCGAATGGCGATCAGCGAGCGACCGGTCTGACTGAAGGTGATGTTGCGCACGATCAGGATGACGACGACCACCCAGAGGAAGACCCAGAAGAAGCTCGTGTACGGCGGCAGCCCGGCGGGGTCGTCGCCGAAGTAGCCGGTTGCCGCGCCCAGGGCCTTGGTGTTGTTGAAGAGCAAGCGGATGATCTCGCCGAAGCCCAGGGTGACGATGGCCAGGTAGTCGCCCTTCAGGCGCAGGCTCGGCACACCCACCGCGAGCCCCGCGACGCCGGCGCAGAACGCGCCGACCACCAGGGCCAGGTTGAACACGACGGCGTCGGCCAGGGCGCCCGCGCCGAGCGCCGAGGTGACGCCGGGCGCGAGCTTCACGCCGACGAAGGCCGTGGCGTACGCGCCGACGGCCATGAAGCCGGCGTGGCCGATGGAGAACTGCCCCGTCGTGCCGTTGATCAAGTTCAGTCCGACGGCCAGGATGATGTTGATGCCGCACAGGAGCACGATGCGCTGCACGTATTCGATGAGACCGGCCTGCACGCCCAGCCCGATGCCGTAGATGGCGCCGACCACCGCCGTCGAGACGGCGACGCGGATCAGCCACTGTCGCGGACCGAGCTCCTGCATCACACCTTCTCCTGCCGCACCACGCCCAGGATGCCCTCGGGGCGCAGGATCAGGATGACGATCAGGATCACGAACGTGATCGCGTCGCGGTAGTCGGGGCTGACGTAGCCGGCCACCAGCTGCTCGGCCATCCCGATCAGGAGCCCTCCGACCACCGCTCCGGGGATGTTGCCGATGCCGCCCAGCACCGCGGCCACGAACGCCTTCAAGCCCGTCAGCGTGCCCATCAGCGGGTTGATGGTGATCTGATCGAGGCCGAACAGGATGCCGCCGGCCGCGGCCAGGGCCGAGCCGATGGCGAAGGTCGCGCTGATGGTGCGGTTGGTGTCGATGCCCATCAGCTTGGCAGCGTCCAGGTTGACGCTGACCGCTCGCATCGCGCGGCCCGTCCAGGTGCGCTGCACCAGGTACCAGAGCCCGAGCATCAGCACCATGGTCACCAAGAAGATGGTCAGCTTGATGTTGGTCAGGATCACCCCGCCGACCTCGAACCGAACCTCCTTGATTATTGGCGGATAGCGGCGGGGGTTCGGCGAGAACACCAGCATGCCGAGGTTCTGCAGCAAGAGGCTGACACCGATGGCGGTGATCAGCGGGGTCAGGCGCGGCGCCGAGCGCACCGGGCGGTAAGCCAGCCGTTCGATGGTGACGCCCAAGAGCGCCGACGCAGCCATGGCCGCCACGAGCACGATCAGCGCCAGGTAGATGGGGAATGCCGCGCCGCTCTGCTCGAGCTTCTCGATGCCCAGCGAGCCGGCGGTGTAGAAGCCGGTATAAGCGCCGACCATGAAGACCTCGCTGTGCGCGAAGTTGATCAGCTTCAGGATGCCGTAGACCATCGTGTAGCCCAGAGCGATCAGGGCGTAGATGGACCCGAGCGAGAGCCCGTTGATGATCTGCTGGAAAAACTCGCTCACGGCTGGACGGTGGCGGCGAACTTGGCCTTGCCGCCCTCGATCTTCAGCACCACGGCGCTCTTCTGCGCGTTGCGCTGCGGGTCGATGGTGATCGCGCCGGTGACGCCTTCGAAGTTCTTGGTGTCGGCAAGCGCGGCGCGTAGCGCGTCGCTGTCGGTCTTGCCAGCGCGCTTGATGGCGTCCACGAGCACCGCCGCGGCGTCGTAGCCGAGCGCGCCGAGCCCGGTCGGCTCGACGTTGTATTTGGCCTTGAAATCGGCCACGAACTTCTGGGCCTTGGGCGTGGCGGCGTCGGGGGCGAAGTGATTGGAGAAGTACGAGCCGTTGATGGCGTCGCCGCCGATCTTGAATAGGTCCGGCGCGTCCCAGCCGTCGCCGCCGAGCAGCGGCAGCTTCACTCCCAAGCGCTCTGCCGTGCGTGCGATGGAGCCGACCTCGGCGTAGTAGCCGGGCACGAAGATGGCCTGCGCCTCGGTGCCCTTGATCGCCGTGAGCTGCGCGGAGAAGTCCGTGTCGCCCTGGCCGTAAGACTGCTCTGCGACGATCTTGCCGCCCATCTTCTCGAACGACTCCTTGAACGCGTCCGAGAGGCCGATCGAGTAGTCGTTCTTGACGTCCTTCAAGATCGCGACCTTCTCGACCTTGAGCGTCTCCTTGGCGAACTTCGCCATCACCTTGCCCTGGAAGGGATCCAGGAAGCAGACGCGGAAGATGAAGTCGCCGACCTCGGTGACCTTCGGATTCGTGGACGAGGGCGAGACCATCGGGATCTTGCGCCGCTGCGCCACGCGTCCGCCCGACAGCGACAGGCTCGACGCGACCTCGCCCAGGATGGCCACGCTCTTCTCGACGTCGATCAGCCGCGTCACCGCGTTCGCCGCTTCGGCCGAGTCGCCGCGGGTGTCCAGCGTCACGACCTTGAGCTTCTTGCCGAGGACGCCGCCAGCTGCGTTGGCCTCGTCGATCGCGAGCCGCACCGCCTTGTCGGTGTCCTGGCCGAAGTGGGCCGTGCTGCCGGTCATGGAGGCGTAGTGGCCGACCACGAGCTCGCTGCCCCCTCCGCTCGAGCTGCCGCCGCCGGCGGCCGAGCCGCCCTTGCAAGCGGACACCCCGTATAGAGCCAGTGCCGTGGCGGCGATGAACAGACTGCGACGACCGAGACGCATGTGCTCCCTCCAGGCGGGCGGAGCCCGCGAAAGCCGCGGGACGCTACCACAGCCCCGGGCTAGAATCGTGGGATGAGGCTCGGCAGTGCGGCGGTGGTGTCGGCGGTGGCGCTGTGGGTGGCAGCCGGTTGCGGGGGCGAGGAATTCGCCAGCAAGTCGGGGACCGGGGGCGCGGCGGGCTCGGGTGGCGAGAGCGGCGGGGGCGGCACGACCGGCGGCGCGGGCGGAGCCACGGGCGGCAGCGGCGGCGTGACCGCGGGCGCCGGCGGCGTGATTGGAGGAACCGGCGGCGCGACCGGAGGAACCGGCGGCGCGACCGGAGGAACCGGCGGCGCGACCGGAGGAACCGGCGGCGCGACCGGAGGAACCGGCGGCCTGCCCGCGTGCGGCGGGGGCGTGTGCGCGCCAGCCGTGCCGGGCGGTTGGAGCGGTCCCATCGCCATCATCGACGCGGCGGCGAAGACGGCGGCGACCTGCAGCGGCGCTTACCCGTCGGAGGTCCTCTTCGCGCACGACCAGCTGTCGGGCACTCCGCCCGCCGCGCAGTGCGGATGCTCCTGCGACGCCTCGGGCGTCGCCTGCTCGAACATACGCATCGACGCTTACGTGGCCGGCACCTGTAGCGGCGCTGCCTGCTGCGGCGGTACGGCGTGCACCACGGTCAGCCTCGCCAGTGGCGCGTGCGTCGCCGCTGGGGCGTCCCTCTGCTCCGGCGTGACCCACGCTCAGATCAAGGCCGACGTGAACAAGAGCTGCACACCTTCGACGCTCACCAACCTGGACAACATCGACTGGACCAGGACCATCCGCGGCTGCGCGCCGGCCTCGACGAGCTCGTGCTCCTCCGAGACCTGCGTCCCCCATCCCGGCTCCCCGACCACGGGGCGGGTGTGCATCTACAAGGACGGAGACAACAGCTGCTCGGGAGCGTATTCCCAGAAGATCGCGACCTGGGAGACGCTGGACCAGCGGACCTGCTCGAACACCTGCGGCTGCCTGGCGCCGAGCTGCGGGTCGCTGCAGCCCTACTCCGCGCAGAACTGCGCGAGCCCGCTCGGCAACCCGGCACCGGTGCCGATGAACTGCGCCGCCCCGTTCGCTGGCTCGAACGTGCAGTCGGCGAAGTTCACTTCCGCGGCCCCGAGCTGCACCACCTACGGCACGCCGACACCGGGCGGCGAGGTCCAGCAGGACGCGGTCACGATCTGCTGCTTGCCCGGTTGACGTCAGAACGCGACCGGCACGTCGATCTGGATGATGTGGTTCGAGTCGATGGTGTCCGAGTCTCGCATGGGCTTGTCCAGGAAGGTCGCGTAGGCGATGCCCGGGCGGATCCACAGGCTCTCGCCGGCCTTGATGTGCAAGCGCGGGCCGATGGCGAAGGAGAGGTTGTCGCGCAGCGCGCTGTTCGCCTCGACCGGCGGAGCCTTGGGCGTCGAGAGCCAGCGCTGGTAGTTCAGCTCCGCGCCCAGCGACAGCATCGGGATGAAGAAGTAGCCGGCGTGGAGGCCCGTCGTCAGGTTGGTCTTGGAGCTGTCCTTCTCGACGTCCTTGCCCTTCACACGCTGAAGGAACAGCACCGTGGCCTCCGCCTGCACGGTGAGCCCGCCGGACACGTACGCCAGGCCGACGCCAGGGAAGGGCGTCATGAAGTTCACGGCGAACATGGCGTTGTCCATGTAACGGCGCGCGGCCATGCCGGCGCCGAGGGCCGCGGCCTTCTCCGGCTTCGGATCGTCGCCGCCGTTCGAGCCCAGCGGTAGCGCCAGGCCCAGGAACAGCCCCAGCTTCAGCTCGGGGCCGAGAGCCATGCCGTAGAGGGCGCCGAGCACCGGGTTCAGGAACGCCGAGCCGCCGCCGGCGGCCGCGTTGGGCTCGGGCGGCGAGTAGCTCACGTAACCGAGCCGCACCAGCGGCGCGAGATCGTCCATGACCTTGTACGAGAACAGCAACGACGTGGCGATGGTCGTGCTGCCCGAGTCTGCTCCCTTCGGCTTGACCATGAGGAGGGACGTGTCCGAGCGCACGACGTTCCCGGGCGCTACCGGCCGGAGCTGCCAGGGCAGCGAGTAGGGGGGCTTCTTCGGCTTGGCCTCCGCCGCAGGCGCAGCGGCTTCGGCCGCCGCAGGCGCGGGCTCCGCGGGAGCTGCTGCTTCTGCGGTCGCGGGCGCGCCCTCGGCAGGGGCGTCCTGGGCTCCGGCCACGGACGTTGCGGTGACTCCCGTCAGCAATGCGAAAGCGAATGCAGCCCTCATGATTCGAAGTACCTCCTGTACGTCGCTGTCCTTCATTTCGCACGCTTCCGCGGTGCTTCGGAGGCCCCGCGCGAGCTCGCATGACATCGCTCAGCTCGCGCCGGAGCGCGCGCGCAAATCTCTCAGTGGATATACTGGTCCTCTGAACGAAGTCAGCCGAATGTCGCACAATTTGCGCAAAATCGGGGTGTCCCGCCCGGGGCCAGTCGGGCTCACTCGGCTGCATTCGGCGCGCGACGCGCGAACTGAAGCTCGTGGAGCTTCGCGTACAGGCCACCGAGCTCGAGCAACTCTGCGTGGTTCCCTTGCTCGACCACCCGCCCTTTGTGGAATACGACGATGCGATCGGCGCGGCGGATCGTCGAGAGCCGGTGGGCGATTACCACGGCCGTGCGATCACGCATCAGCTCCTCCAGCGCGCGTTGGATGCGAGCCTCCGTGTCACTGTCGATGTTGGCGGTGGCCTCGTCCAAGATCAGAATCGGCGCGTCACGGTACAAGGCCCGCGCGAACGCGATGAGCTGGCGCTCCCCGGCGCTGAAGTTGGCGCCGTGCTCGTTCACCGGACAGTCGATGCCCTGCGGACGCCGCTCGAACAGATCGAGCGCGCCCAGGCGTTCGAGCGCCTGGCGCACACGCTCGCGATCGGGTGTCTCGCCGGCTGCGATGTTGCTGCACACGGTGCCCGGGAACAGGTAAACGTCCTGCGGAACCACGGCGAAGCGCCGCCGCAGCTCGGCGCGGGCGAGCCCCGCCACGTCGTCGCCGTTCACCCGCACCGTTCCGGACTCGACCTCGTAGAGCCGGAGCAGAAGCTGGGTCACCGTGCTCTTGCCGGCGCCGGTCGGCCCGACCAGGGCCAGCTTCTCGCCGCGCTTTGCCGCGAAGCTCACGTCCCTGAGCACGGGAACGCCGGGCTTGTACGCGAAGGTGACGCGGTCGAGCTCCAGGGCGAGCTCCCGGTCTCCGGTCGGCTCGGCCGGCTTGGGCGGGGCGTCGCGCTCCGCGGGGTCGGTGCCGTCGAGCAGGCCGAAGATGCGCTCCGCGCCCGCCATCGCGCTCTGGAGCAGCGTGAAGCGCATCGCCAGCATGCTGATGGGCTCGAAGAACTGCACCACGTAGGCGTTGAACGCGACCACGGTGCCGAAGCTCACGCGGTGGTAGCCGAAAGCGACCACGATGGATGCCAGGCACACCGCCGTCAGCATCTCGATGGCCGCGTCCTGCATCGACTCGAATTTGATGCTGGCGATGTTGGCGTCACGATAGGCGCGGTTGATGGAGTCGAACTCCTCCGCCGCCCGATCCTCGCGCCGGTAGGCCTGCACCACGCCCATGCCCGCCACCTGCTCGTTCATGGTGGCGTTCATCCGCGCGGTCTTCGCGCGGATCTCTCGGAAGGCCTCGCGCATGCGCCCGCGCACGGCCACCATCAGGAGCAGCACCAGCGGCGTGGCAGCGAAGGTGATGAGCGAGAGCTGCCAGTCCAGCATCACCATCAGGACGACGATGCCCAGCAGGCGCAGCAGGTCCCCCGCGGCGCTCAGCGCCCCGGACGCGAACAGCTCCAGGATCGCGTCCACGTCGTTGGTGACACGGGTGACCAGGCGCCCGACCGGCTGGCGGTCGAAGAAGCCGATGCGCAGCTGGTGCAGGAAGGCGAAGATGTCGCGGCGCAGGTCGGACGTGGCGCGCGCGCCGAGCACCTGCGTCGTGTAGACCTGCACGTAGTTCAGCACCTGCTCGAAGACCACCACGCCGAGCAAGACGAGCCCCGAGCGCATCAGCACGGCGGGGTCCCCGGCGAGCACGCCTTTGTCGATGGCGTGCAGCATGACCAGGGGCCGGACCAGGGAGGTCGCCGCCGTGACGAGCACGCCGGCCAGGGCGAAGCCGAGCAGCCGCTTGTGCGGCCGGAGATACGGCCAGAGCCGGGCGATCAGCCGCCGGTCGTAGATCTTTCCGAGCGCGCTCTCCTCGTGGAAGGCCTTGAGCAGATCTTCGGTGCGTTGCTCGGCCGCCTCGTCGTCGGCCGCGCTCTTCGCGCTCTCGACGCTCATGGCGCGGAGACCTCCCGACTCGAGGGCGGCAGCTCCTCGGCGCCGAGCCGCGCGAGCTCGCTCTCGATGCGCTGCTCCTCGGCGAACACCGAGTACAGGCCCCCGCTCGCCACGAGCTCGTCGTGGCTGCCGCGCTCGACGATCTTGCCCTGCTCCAGCACCACGATCTGATCGCAGCGCGAAGCGGCGGCGACGCGGTGCGTGATCAGGATCAGGCCGCGCTCGCGCTTTTGGCGCTCGATGGCCTCCAGGATGCCCTTCTCCGTGCGCGCGTCCACGGCGGAGAGCGGGTCGTCCAGGACCAGGATCTTCGGCTCGCTCACGAAGGCGCGGGCCAGCGCCACGCGCTGCTTCTGACCCCCGGAGAGCTGCACGCCGCGCTCGCCGACCACCGTGTCGAAGCCGTCCGGCAGACCGAGGACCTCGTCCAAGATGTGCGCCTCCCGCGCGGCCTCGCGCACCGTGAGCAGGCTCTGCTTGGCGTCGGGCTCGTCGAGCGCGAAGGCGATGTTGCGACCGATGGTGGTCGAGAACAGGAAGGCGTTCTGCTGAGCGTAGCCGATGGCGCTGCGCACGCTCTCGAGCGGCAGGTCGCACACGTCCGTGCCGTCCAGGAAGATGCTGCCGCGCGGTGCGGGCTGAAGGCGCGGGAGCAGCACTGCGAGCGTGCTCTTGCCGCTGCCGGTGCGGCCGAGGATGGCCAAGGACTTCCCCGCCGGCAGCTCGAAGCTCACGTCGGACAGCACCGGCTCGTCGCCGTACGCGAAGGAGAGGTGCTTCACCGAGAGCGAGCCCTGGATCGCCGGAGGCGGCGCGAGCTCACCGTCCACGATGTCCGGTTGGGCCTCGAAGACCTCGCGCAGCCGCGCCCAAGAGGCGCGACCGCGCTGCACCAGGCCCACCAGGAAGCCGAGCGCGATGAGCGGCCAGGTGAGCCGAGCCAGCGCGCGGTAGAAGGCCAAGAAGCCGCCGGCGCTGAGCTCGCCCGCCAGCATCAAGTGCCCGCCGTACCAGAACACCACCAGGATGCCCACGGTGGTGATCGCGCTCATGATCGGGCCCATGCTGCCGCGCAGCCGGGCCAGAGACAGCGTCTTCTCGTAGTAGTGCTGGTTCTGCTTCTCGAAGCGGGCCTTCTCGCTGTCTTCGAGCGAGAACGACTTGACCACGCGCATGCCGGCGATGCTGGACTGCACCATCTCGCTCATCATGCCGAGGCTGTCCTGGTAGTCCTTCTGGCGCGTGAAGATCTGCCGCGAAAAGTGCCGCGTCACCAGTAAGAGCAGCGGCAGCGACGACAGAGAGGCAAGGGTCAGCTTCCACGACATGCCGAGCGTCACGGCCAGCGCGCTCGCCAGCGCGAGCACCGTGTTGATCACGTTGAGCACGCCGAAGCCGAGCAACAGCCGGACCTGGGTCAGGTCGTTGGTGACGCGGCTCATGATCTCCCCGGTGCTCATGCGGCGGTAGAAGGCCGGGCCCAGCTTCTGCAGGCGATCGAGCATCGCCCGGCGCAGCTCGTACTCGGCGATGCGCCCGCCGTTGAAGATGGCCACGCGGGAGAGCACGCGGATGGCGAAGGAGGCGATGGCCACGCCGATCAGCGCGAGCCCGAGCAGCGTCGCCGCGGAGCGCTGATCGCTGACCGCCAGGTCGATGGCTCGCATCAGCCGCGTGTCGAACCAGTACTGCGCCAGCTGGTAGACCGCGATCAGCACCAGGCCGACGCCGTAGCGAGGCAGCTGCCGAGCGAAGTGTGCGCCGAGCGTGACGGGGATCTCGGACGGAGGAGGGCTCGGGCTAGCCATGCGAGCGAAGGACCATCGCATAAAGCGAAGACGCTCGTTCTACCAGGCGCCGGCGCCCCCGGGACGTCCGAAGCTCTCGGCTTTTTCGCCGGCAGTCGGCCGCCCCGCTCTCAGGACCTGGCGCTGACCAGTCCGAGCGCGATGGCCGCTTTGGTCAGCGCGGCCGTTCCCTGGACGTTGAGCTTGCGCATCAAGCGCTCGCGGTGGGTTTCGACGGTCCGCACGCTGATGCCGAGCTCGTCGGCGATCTGCTTGTTGGTGAAGCCGTCGGCGATCAAGGTCAGGACCTGGAGCTCGCGCCGCGACAGCGAGCCGCTGCCGGAGCTGGGCGGAGGCGGGACCGAGTCGCCGAGCGCGAGCAAGCGCCGGGACCCCGTGTCCTCGTCCGTGCGAAGCTGCCCGAGCACCGCCAGCACGGCGTCGCGTCCGGCCGTCTTGTCCAGGAACGCGCTGGCTCCCGCTACCATCAGCTCCTTCGCCGAGGCGCAGCCGGAGTCGAGCCCCAGGACCACCACGGCGACCTCCGGGAAACGAGCACGGAGCATGCGGACGGCGTCCAGCGGGCCCGGGGTCGAGCCGCTGAGGGTGACCAGGAAGACGTCGGGGCGCAGGTGAGCCGCGCGGCCCACGGCCTCGTTCGTGTCCACGGCGGTCGCGAAGATCTCGACGCCGGGAGCGTCGCGCAGAAAGCTCTTCAGCCCAGCGAGCACCACCGGGTGGTCGTCGATGAGCATGACCCGCAGCCGGTCGTCTCGGGTCTTGGGTGTTGGTATTGCGTGCATCAGTGAGCGGCGGGGGAGCCACCGCGATCTTCGCGCCCGGTACAGTCGTTAGACCTCCGGAATCCAGGCGAGAATCCGCATTGATACGGAAGCTAGGTGGTCGGAGGTGAGCGACTCGGGGTGAGAGTGCGAGTCTCGGTGCGAAGCGACTGAAGCGTGACCCCGCGGAAAGGCGCGGTCAAGCGCGGCTGTTGACCGTGGTCAAGCGCTGACGCGCTGCGGGATTCAGGCGTCGAACGCCCGCACCACGAACCAGTAGCAGGCGAGAACGAGCGCAGCGCTCGCGGCGACCCTTCCGAGTGGACGCTCCGGCGCGCGCCGCCTGACGGCGAGGAGCAACGGGAACGCAAGCGCGATCACCGCGAGCTGTCCGAGCTCCACGCCGAGGTTGAAGCCGACGAGAGCGCGGGCGAGGCGTACGGGGGAGAGCTCCATGCTCGTGAGCACTCGCGCGAAGCCGAAGCCGTGGACCAGGCCGAACAGCGCAGCCACCGCTGCGCGACCCAGCTCTGGCCGCTCGCTCCTGCCGACTAGAGTGAAGTAGCAGGCCGCGAACAGCGCCACACCGAAGAGCGCAGGCGCCACCGAGCGCGAGAGCGCGAGGGCGGCGAGCGCCGACAGCACGAGCGTCAGGACCGCCGCGACGGGCAAGAGCGCGCGCTCGCGGCCCTCGCCGATCCAGACGTTCTCCACCGCGAGCAGCGCGATGCTCGCGGCGATCAGGGCCTCGACCGGTCCCTCGCGGGGTGCCAATGCGCCGAGCACCGTGAGGGTCAAGGTGGCGCTGTGCCCCAGCGTGAAACCGGTGACCACCAGCGCCGCGCCGCGCAGGCTCCTCGCGGCGAACAGCAGCATCAGCACGAAGAGCAGGTGGTCCCAACCCGTGGCGATGTGCTCCACGCCCAACCAAACGAAGCGAGAGAAGCTCTCGGGCGCGGGTGCGCTCCGCTCCAGCGTGGCGCTCTGCCCGCGGGCGTCGAGCACGTGCTCGCTGGGCGGCGCGTCGCCGAAGCTCACGCGCGCCAGGTGCAGGTGGGACGGGTTCTGCGCCACGAAGAGCGAGCTCCCGAGCGTCAGCGCTCCCTCGCCCGGACAGCTCACGCTCCACACCAGCTCGATCCACTCCGGATCGCTCTGGCGCTGCCGCGGCTCGGTCGCTCGACAGGCGCCCGCCGGGGTCGAGAGGAGCAGGCCCTCGCGGACGTGCGCCGTCAGGCCCGCCCCAGCGATCAGGCTCGCGTCGAGCAAGCTGACGCGGGCCGTCACCGTCGCGGCGTGCCCGTCGATGCGCCAGGTCGAGTACGACACGCTGCGCGTGTGCGCCTCGGAGCGGCTGCACCAGAGCAGCAAACACAGGCCGAACAGCAAGAGGGCGAGCCGCTTCACGAGCCGAGCTCCGGCAGTAGAGAGAGCTTCGCGCGCGCCCGACGCTCGGCCAGGAAACGACGCAGCTCTCGCTCCGATGCTCGCCGTCGCCATTCGGCGCCCACCAGCTCGCGCACGTCCTCGAAGCGCGGCGGGGACCCGCCGCCGCGGGACTTCACGCGGAGGAGCCGGTAGCCGTCGCCGCTCACCAGCGGCTCGCTGATCTCACCCACGGGCAGCTCGCCCAGGGCGCGCGCCAGCTTCGGGCCGAGGTACTGCTCGAGCTTGGTCAGCGGAAGCTGACCCGCTGGCAGCGGCAGAGGCGGTGGGTCCGCGGGCACGGTTCGCCCTTCTCGCCAGTCCGCGCGCGCTGCGAGTGCGCGGCTCCGCGCAGCCGGGCCCTCGAAGTACAGCTCCTCGACCTCGACGCGAGCGTCGCTCGTGAAGTAACCCGTGTTCTCGCGGAAGAAGTCCCGCAGCTCGCCCTCGCTCGGCTCCTTCGCGGGCGCCTCCGTGACGAAGCTCAAGGTCGCCGACGACAGATCCGCTCGCACCCGCCGGTCGCGCTGAGCCAGCCCGAGCTCGAGCGCCGCCTGCACCAGCAGCTCCTCGTCGATCAGGCGTTCGAGCACGTGGCGTCGGAGCGCAGGATCCTCCGTCCCGCGCTTCCCGTCCGCGGCGGCGGCGGCCAGCGCGGTCTCGTAGTCGGCGCGTCGGATCGGCTGACCGTTGACCACGGCCACCGCGTCGTCTGGAAGCCGAGGGCTCGGCGCGCGCACGATGCCCGCCGTCGCCAGCGCGACGCCCGCCAGCGCGCCGCACAAAAGCAGCCAATTCCCCGGTGTCTTCATGGCGTGACCTCCTGCCAACGCACGTAGATGGGTGACGACCAGGCGCGCTCCTCGTTCTCGCTGAGGCAGTCGTCCTCGAACTTCGTGCGGTAGTCGCCGTAGCAGGGCCGGGCCTGGACGCAGTTGCCGGCCGCGTCGCGCTCGCAGCGCAAGCCGCCGGCGTTCACCGCCGGCGTGGGCTCCTGGATGGCGCGCACGTAGTAGATGACGTCGCGCTTCCCTTCGACGAACTCCGGGTCCTCGAGCTCGATCTCGCAGATCTCGCGCCCTGCGTCGCAGCTCACGCGCTTCCAGGGGTCGTCGATCGCCGTCGCGAGCTCGGCGTCCGCGCCCCGGAGCGGGCGGATGCGCACCACCTCGACGCGGGTGATGCGCCGGCGCTGGTCGCCGGCGTTGAAGCACTCGCCCAGGCAGAGGCGCTCGACGTCGCGGGCGCCCAGGCGCTCGTGGACCCAGTCGGGGCAACCCGGCTTCTGCGCGAACGCGCCGGCCGCGCGCACGCGGAGCTTCGGCGCCGTGCCGAGCTTCACCTCGGAGCCCATCGCCACGCGTCCGGACGGGCCGTTCTCCAGATCGAACCAGAGCAGGATGCGCTCGCCGGAGGTGCCGTACACCTCGCGGCGTCGCAGCGCGTCCCAGATGGCTTCCCGCGAGCGTCCCTGGCTGTGGACCGCGACCAACCCGCCGGTCATGAAGAAGCTGGCTTGTCGCTCCAGGTGCACGAGCTGGAACGGAGCCAGCTTCATCAGATCCTCCGCGCCAAGTGACTCGCTCTCCGGCAACGGCGGCTTCTGCTTGGGGAAGAAGCGCTGGCGCCAGGACTCGCTCTCGGGCCCGGTGGCCTCACCCATCTTGCGGCGGCCGAATTCCTTGTAGCCGGTGCCCGGGCGTGCGCTGTGGTTGTCGCTGGAGGCGATGAAGCCGAAATTCGCGCCCTTCGCCAGCGCGTACTGCGCGGAGGCGCCGGGCCGATAGCTGAACGCGGGGTTGAAACAGTCGCGACACTGTCCGCAGTCCTTCCAGTCCTCGACGCCGGCGCCAGGCACCGTCAGGTGACCGGCCACGCCCGCGCGCACGTAGTCCAGGCGCGCCTTCTCGACGCGCCGCTCGCACTCGGCGGCGGGCGCGTCCGCGCAGCGCCCGCGGATGATCTCGCCGGCGCGCCAGCAGCAGGGCTCGTGATCGGGCGTGGGCGCCGGACACGTCGCGCCGGGCTCGTCGAAGGCGCCGTTCACCTCCTGCCACGAACGGTACTCCTCGGAGTTGCCGTGGCCCGAGTAGATCTCGAACAGGTTCTGCCGCTTCGGGTCGTTCTGACTCGGGTCGAGCTGCTTGTCCCAGGTGTAGCCAGGCGGCGTGTAGAAGCCCCAGGTGGTGCCGTGCGGGATGACCAGCGCGTCGAAGCCCCAGTGATCGAGCTTGTCGAAGAGCTCGCGGGGCGTGGCCGCCAGCTCCCGACAGTCGCGGGGCAGCTCCTTGCTGTTCACTCCCGCTGGGCAGTCCCCGACGCGCGCCGACTCGCGCTGAAACTCCTGAAGGTCGAGGTAGCGCTGGCGCCGGGCGAAGTCGCGCACCGGAACCAGCAGGCGATCCAGCTCGGAGCCGCCGCCCATGCGAGCGGCGTTGCGCATCGCGGCCGCCACGGTGCCGCCAGCGCCGATGGGGCGCGCCGGCAGCGCGGCCTCGGCCGTCTCGCGGAAGATCACGTTCTTGTGGCCGTAATGCTCCTTCGGTGTGGTCCCGACCTGCGACCACTCCCAGCCGGTGTACGCGACCACGTCGGGGTTCGCCGGATCCCCGGCCACCGCGTTGCATTGCCGGACCGACTCCTTCGTCTCGGCCCACTGCCGCGGCGTCAGCCCCTCGGCGTGGTCCGTGATGGCGAAGAAGTCGAGCTGCGAGCAGAAGCGGGCGAAGTCGCAGGCGTCCGCCGGCGGGTGTGCTCCCTCTCCGCCGAGCAGCGGCAAGCTGCGCATGAAAGCGTCGGCGGAGAACGTGGTGTGGACGTGGAGATCGCCGAACAAGATCTGCGAGCGCTCGCCGGTCACGCGCTCGGCCTCACGCCGGCTCTGAACGCTCTCCGGCGGCGGGCGCTTGGGGTTCACGGTCCCCGCGCTCTCCAGCTCGCCGCCGCCGTACACGAAGTGAAACGCCCCGCCCAGGCACCCGAGGGCACACACGACCCCGACCCCGATCCTCCACCGCTTGGACATGGCGTCCGGCTAACTCGGGAGGCTCCGCGTGTCATCGGAGCTGGTATCACCCGCCCATGGGCAGCTCTCGGGTCGTCTCGGTGCTGGCGGCCCTCTCGGTTGGGCTGCTCGCCTCCAGCCTCTCGTTCGTCGGCTGTGCAGGCACGGACAGCGCGTGCCTGGACAGCACGGGGGAGGCGCTGGTCAACGTGTGTCCCAAGTCGGGCACGCTGGTCAAAGGCGTGGACGTCTCGAAGTGGCAGGCGACCATCGACTGGACCAAGGTGAAGGGTGCCGGCTACGACTTCGCGTTCATCCGTGCCAGCGACGGGCTCAACTACCCCGACGGTATGTTCCAGGCGAACTGGCAGGGGGCGAAGGCTGCCGGCGTGATCCGCGGCGTCTACCAGTTCTTCCGCCCGAGTCGGGATCCGATCGCGCAAGCGGGCAAGATGCAGGCGGCCGGCACACCTGCGGCGCGGCGCCGCCGCCTCCGAGCGGTGGCGGCGGTGCCGGCGGTTGCTCGAGCACCGGCGGCGGTGGGGCGAGCAACGGCGGAGCCAGCGGCAGCGGCAATGGCGGCAGCTCGAGCGGCGGCGGCGGCGGCTGGGCCGCGGGCTCCGGCATGCGTCAACGGTGGCAGCGGCGGGCTTGCACCAGCAGGCGGCTGCTAGTCACAGGCTCAAGCAGCTGTTGCAGGCCTTGGTGGCCGGCGACTGGTTCGGGTTGCCGCAGTACTCCTGCCAGTCGTTCCACTTGCCGTCGCTGTTGTCGCCGTCGCAGTTCCCGCAGTTGCTGCAGTCGCACTTCTTCACGCAAGCGCCGAGAGCCTGGCAGTGCGCTTCGGGAACACAGGCCTCGTCGGCCGCACAGTCTGCGCTCGCGCAAGGGTCGATGGCCAGCTTGCACTCGCCGCCGACCAGCTGGTAGTCCTTCGGGCACTCGCAGGTCGCGACGCCGCCCACCAGCTTGCACTGCCCGCAACTGCCGCACTTCACGTTGGCGCAGCTCGAGCTGGTGGTGCCACCGGTCGCGCCGCTGCCGCCCGTGGCAGCGCCGCCGCTGCCGCCGGTCGTCGCGCCGCCGCTGCCTGAACCAGGAGCGGTAGAAGCGCCAACGTGACCAAGCGACCGAGCATGCCGGCACGTTATCGCATGCGCGAGATCCTGATAAGGTCTCGGGCGGAGGTGCTCGATGAAACGGCTTCTGGCCCTGGTCCTCGCGACGTTCACTGTCTCCCTCGCCGCTTGTGGCGGTAACGACGACGATGGCGGTGGGACGAGCGCGAGCTGCAACAACGTCTGCGCTTGCGTCGTCGCGGAAGGCGGTAACGGCGACGACTGTCAGACCGAGTGCGCGGCGACCGTCAGCGCCGGTGGAAACGTCAAGGCGAGCTGCGAGGCAAAGCTCGACGTCTTCGGCTTCCCGCAGTGCAAGTCGAAGTGCTCTGGCTTCCCGACCGGCTGACGCTCACTCGGCGATCGCTTCTTCGCCCTTCGGCGCGGGGCGCTCGGGCTCCGCGCCGGCCGGGCGCCGCAGGCTCGCGGGCGACAGCTCCCCGCGCAACACGGGCAGGCACACCTTCACGCCCACGGTCAGCACCATCAGGCCGAAGGCCCAGATGCCGGCGGCGATCTTCCATTCTGCCAAGGTGGGCAAATACTCCACCAGCTCGTGGAGCGTGCTCGGCACGAAGCCGGGGACGATGAGCCCCATGCCCTTCTCGATCCAGACGCCGGTGAACGCGGCCAGGCAGGCGGCGTCGAGCATCCAGATGGTCTGCTGCTTGTTCGGCGCGAGCAGCAGCACCGCGGACACCAAGTTGAGCGCGATGGCGGACCAGATCCACGGCACCAGCGCCGCCTTGTCGTGCAGGCCGAAGAACAGGTACTTCGCCGACGCGGCGTGGGCGCCTCCCGAGTAGAAGGCCGTGAACAGCTCCGAGGCGAGCATGAACAGGTTCACCAGCACGGTCACCCGCAGGATGGACCGGAGCGTGTGGATCGGGCCGTCGCCGATCTGGAGATCCGCGGCCCGACGCAGGAGCTGGAGCAACAAGATCACGAAGGCCGGTCCGGTGACGAACGCCGAGGCGATGAAGCGCGGAGCGAGCAGCGCCGAGTTCCACGTCGGGCGCCCGCCGAGGCCGCTGTAGAGGAACGCCGTCACGGTGTGGATGGACACCGCCCAGGCGATGCTCACGAACACGAACGGCAGGTACCAGCGCTTGGCGGGGCGGCGCCCCAGGAAGCGCATGTAGGTGAGGTAGCCGGCGATGTGTAGGTTGATCAGCAGGTAGCCGCCCAGCACGATCACGTCCCAGGTGAGCATGGAGATGGGCCAGTTGAAGCGGCCGATCCCGGGCACGATGTGCCAGAAGCGATCCGGCCGGCCCATGTCCACGGTCACGAAGGCCAGGCACACGATGATCGCCGCGATGCTCAGGAGCTCGCCGATCAAGACCACGTCGTGCATCTCATGGTCGTCGTAGAGGTACGCCGGGATCACCATCATCACGGCGCCGGCGGCCAGCCCCACGCCGAAGGTGAAGTTGGCGATGTACAGGCCCCACGAGACGTGGTCCGTCATGCCCGTGAGCGACATGCCTTGCACCACCTGGTGGGCCCAGGTGTTGGCGCCGACCAGCGCCACCGCAGTGAGCGCGAACATCCAGGTGTAGAAGCGCCAAGTCCCGTCGGTGCTCATCTTCAGAGCCGTCCACAGGAAGCGTGGATAGGTGACGAGATGGGTGTCCTTGGTCATGGTCACTTGTCGAAGTAGTAGAAGAACCTCGGCTTCGTCCCGAGCTCCTCCTTGAGCACGTAGACGCGCTTGTTCTGGAGCACCCAGCGGATCTCGCTGTCAGGGTCGAGCAGGTTGCCGAACACGCGCGCGCCGGTCGGGCACGCCTCGAGGCAGGCCGGCAGACGGCCCTCGCGGGTACGGTGCAGGCAGAAGTGGCACTTCTCGACCACGCCCTGGGGCCGGATGCGGTTGGAGAGGTAGGCCTGGTCCGGGTTGATCTGATCCGCGGGCACCTCGGGCTTCGACCAGTTGAAGCGCCGCGCGTGGTACGGGCACGCGGCCTCGCAGTAGCGGCAGCCGATGCACCAGTTGTAGTCGACGACGACGATGCCGTCCTTCTCCTTCCAGGTCGCCTGCACCGGGCAGACCTTCACGCAGGGCGCGTTGTCGCACTGCTGGCACTGAACCGGCAGGTAGTACTTCCCGGGCGCGGGCACGGCGTGGTCGTAGTCGACCTTGGCCTTCTCCATGTCGAAGCTGCCCTGCTCCATCTCCAGCACGCGGATGTAGGAGTTGTTGGTGCTCCGGTCGTGGTTGTTCTCCTTGTGGCAGGCCTCGGCGCACTTGCGGCAACCGACGCAGACCGAGAGGTTCAGCGCGTAGGCGAACTCGACGCCCTCCTCCGGGCGCACGTCCTTGATGCTGACCTTCTTGCCGTAGCGCTGCTCCGTCTCCTGCTCGAGCCGCCGCAGGATCTGCTCGAGCTCCGTCGCGCTGAGCTCGCGGTAGTGCTTCTGCAGGAACTCGGCGACGCTGGTGGTGTGCCGGAGCTCCGCGAGAGGCGAGAGCGCCTGGGCGAAGGCCGCCGTGCCGAGGGTCGCGCCCACGACCTTGAGCGCCACGCGGCGCGAGACCGGGTTAGCCATGCCCGCCTCCCTTCACCAGGCCGCGATCTCGCGGCGGCAGCACCGGCCGCCCTGGTTGATACTTGGGGACGTGGGGGTCGTGGCAATCCACGCAATTGTTGCGAACGCGCTCCCCGCGCGTGCGATCCCAGTAGCCCTGCATGCCGCCGTGCGCGCCCTTGCCGTAGTCGCGGAACTGAGGGCCGTGGCACTGCCCGCAGAGCTGCATGACGTCCGTCATCGCCACGAGTCGGCCATCCGCCAGTCGCAGCGAAGTTGCCTTCCCCGGCTGATGGCACTGGCCGCACGTCAGCGTGCCGTGCTCCACCCGCAGGGTCTGGTGGAACTCCTTCAGGTCCGCCGAGGACGCCGGCAGGGTCTCGCTCTTCTTCTGCGAGTGGCAGCTCTCGCAGGCGACGCGGACGGGCTGCCCCAGCGGGTCGAGCTGACCGCTCTCGATGGAGGTCAGCTTGTCGGGCTTGCGGATGTGGGTCTGCTTCGGCGCTCCCTCGGGGCGGGGCGCACTCTGGCTGAAGCGCGGGTCGTCCGAGCGATTGCAGCCGAGCGCGAGCCCGAGGAGCGAGGCGGAGGTGAGCACTGCGAAGCGCGGGTTCCCAGGCACGACAGGCGGCTCGGGAGCATCAGTCGTGCCACCCGGAGAATCCCGCGAAATCTGGCGCAAAGGTCCCGGTTTCAATGGACCTGGAGGTAGCTTTTGCGCAGCGCTTGCGCGCTCAGTGGACAAACGTGTCCACTTTGCGCGGTGACGTTTGGGAAGCTTCGTTGGAGCCACGGCGCGGGGCCGTGGATTCGGCGAAGATCCTCGACGATCGGCCCGAGGCGCGGCGAGTGGCCCGCGAGTTGCTTGGCGCTCTCGCTGTCATGCCGGTCAGTGCCTTGGTCGTGACTCTGGACGCGGGCGAGCGCGCGCGTCGCAGCGTGCTCTACGTACTTTCCCGGGACCCACGCGTCAGCGTCGGGGAAGCCGTCGGCGAGCGCGTGCCGGTGGTGACGGAGACCCCGACGCTCGAGGAGAGCGAGGACGTCACGGAGCAGCTGCTCCAGATCCCCGGCGTCCGCTTCGTGGACGTCGTGAGCATCGATTTCTCCGACGTCCTGGACATTCCGCAAGGCTCGGCGGGGCGCACGAGACGAGCCAACGGAGGTAATCGACGTGGAGCGCCGTGACTTCATAAAGGCAGCGGCCATGGCCAGCGCAACGGTGGCGGCGAGCCGCCTCGCGAAGGGTCAGGACCCGCCGGCGGTGGACCCGAACGTCCTCGCGAAGAGCGACAAGGACGTGAAGTGGCAGAAGGCGCCCTGCCGCTTCTGCGGCACGGGCTGCCACGTCCAGGTCGGCGTGAAGGCCGGCAAGGTCGTGGCCATCGCGGGCGATCAGAAGGCCGAGGTGAACCGCGGGCTACTGTGCGTGAAGGGCTATCACGTGGGCCTCGCGCTCTACGGCAAGGACCGGCTGACCAAGCCGCTGTTGCGCAAGAACGGCAAGCTCACGCCCGTGTCCTGGGACGAGGCCCTCGACAAGATCGTCGAGCGCGTGCTGCTCGATCCCAGGGGCTTCGCCATCTACGGCAGCGGGCAGTGGACCATCCCCGAGGGCTATCTGGCCCAGAAGCTGATGAAGGCGGCGATCGCCAACAACCAGATCGACCCGAACGCGCGGCTCTGCATGGCCTCTGCGGTGACCGGGTTCCTGGCGACCTACGGCGCCGACGAGCCCGCCGGCGTCTACGACGACCTCGACCGTGCCAACGTGTTCGTGTTTTGGGGCAACAACCCGGCCGAGATGCACCCGGTGTTGTTCTCGCGCATCCTGGAGCGGCGCACGCGTGGCGAGGACATCACGCTCATCGACCTGACGACGCGTCGCACGCGCACCAGTGGGCACTGCCAGCACGTCCTGATCTTCAAGCCGCACACGGATCTGGCCGTGGCCAACGGCATCGCCAACCTGCTGGTCCAGCGCGGCAGCTACGACCGCGAGTTCGTCGAGCGGCACTGCAACTTCCGCGCGGACGCGAACCCCGGCACGTTGGACGGCGACGCCATCTCCTTCGACGAGTACAAGAAGCGCATCGCCGAGTACACCCCGGAGAGGGTGCAGGAGATCTCGGGTGTGCCGGCGGAGAAGATCCGGCTCCTGGCGGACCTGTTCGGGCGCCGCGATCTGCGCATCGTCAGCACCTGGTGCATGGGCATGAACCAGCACACGCGCGGCACTGCGATCAACACCCTGGTCCACGCGGTGCACCTCCTGAGCGGGCACTTCGGCCGCCCCGGCGACGCGCCCACCAGCCTGACCGGGCAGCCCTCCGCCTGCGGCACCGTGCGCGAGGTGGGCACGCTGGCTCACGCCTTGCCGGGCGGCCGCGTGATCGCCAAGCCCGAGCACCGCGAGTTCTGCGAGAAGCAGTGGAACGTGCCGGCCGGCCGGATCAAGGACAAGCCCGGCTACCACACCGTCGAGATGTGGAAGAAGTTCTCGACCCCGAAGGACAAAGGCGGCGACATCCACACCATCTGGGTGCAGGTGACGAACCCGGCGCAGACGCTGCCGAACACCCACGCGCTGGTCGATCCGAGCCGCAAGGACCCGGACAAATTCCTGATCGTGTCCGACGTCTACCCGACGGCGACCACGGAGATCGCCGACCTGGTCCTGCCGAGCGCGCTCTGGGTCGAGAAGAACGGCATGTTCGGCAACTCCGAGCGGCGCACGCAGCAGTGGTTCCGCATGGTCAAGCCGCCGGGCGAAGCGCGGGACGACGTGTGGCAGATGCTGGCGGTGGCGCGCCGGCTCTGGGAGAAGAACTTCGAGGGCGCGAAGGACAAGGACGGCGGTTACCTCTTCGCCATCAAGAAGAACGGCAAGGAGATCCCGGCCTGGGACTGGGCTCGCTTCTACGACGTGAACGTGGACGAGGTGCTGTTCGAGGAGTACCGGCCCTTCTCCAAGTGGAAGCACTACGATCTGGCGCCTTACTCCGAGTACGTGAAGGCGCGAGGCCTGCGCTGGCCGGTGATCGAGCAACCGGACGGCAGCTGGAAGGAGACGCGTTGGCGCTACGCCGGCTTCGACGACCCGTTCGTGAAGAAGGGGCAGGACATCGAGTTCTACTGGTCCACCACCAAGGACGGCAAAGCGCAGATCTGGTTCCGCCCCTACGAGGCGCCGCCGGAGTCTCCCGACAAGGACTACCCGTTCTGGCTCTGCACCGGGCGGGTGGTCGAGCACTGGCACTCGGGCAGCATGACCATGCGCATCCCGCAGCTCCAGGCCGCGATGCCCCAGGCCTACCTCGAGATGAACCGTGACGACGCGCGCCGCCTGGGCGTCTCCAACGGCGAGCTGGTCACGCTGGAGACGCGCCGGGGCTCTCTCGACTTGAACGTGTGGATCGACGGGCGCGGCGAGCCGCCGCCCGGCTCGGTGTTTGTGCCCTTCTTCGACGAGAAGCGGCTGGTGAACGGGCTGACGCTGGACGCCGTCGATCCCTTCAGCAAGCAGCCCGACTACAAGAAGTGCGCGGCGCGGGTGGTCAAGAAGCGCCCGGAGGCGAAGGCCGGATGACGGAGCACGACCCCGGCGAGCGCGCCGCGGCGCTCGGCCGCTTGTGGCACGTCGGTGCCGCGGCGGTCGTGACGGCGGCGGTCGTGGGTTACTTCACGGCGACCCGCAACCCGCCGCGGGCCGACAAGCCGAGCGCCGAGCCGGCGCCGCGCGAGGCCGGCCGCATGCCGGGGTATGCGGAGATCGGCGAGCAGCGCCGGGGGCCGAACGCCGACATGTACGTAGCGGCGGTGGACGGGCTGAACGCCGGCAAGCCGGGGGCGTTCGAGCCGGTGATCCAGAGCGAGGCCGAGCGGCAGGCCGTGATCCTCGCGCGGGCCGGGCGCCGCGCCTACGACGGCGCGCCACCCACGATCCCGCACGAGGTCAAGCAGAAAGACTTCCCCGACTGCATGGCCTGCCACGCCGAGGGCGCGAAGGTCGCCGGCAAGCGCGCGCCTCGCATGAGCCACGCGCGCTACGACAACTGCACGCAGTGCCACGTGCCGTCCACCGCGCCGGCGCCGCTGCCGCCGCCGCGAACGCCGGTGGAGAACGAGTTCGCGGGGCTCGCCTCCCGCGGCAAGGGCCTGCGCGCCTGGCCCGGCGCGCCGCCCACCATTCCCCACCCGACGCTGATGCGCTCGGAGTGCTCGAGCTGCCACGGCACCGGTGGCCCGAACGGCATCCGCAGCACGCACCCGTATCGCGAGAGCTGCACCCAGTGCCACGCGGGCAACGCGGCGCTCGATCAACGCACCGAGTCGCCGCCGCCCTGGCAGCTGAAGTAGGCGGCAAGTGCGTCGCGCGCAGCTGCTGCGCTTGCTACGCGCTGCATGAGCGAGTTTGCGTGCGCGCGAGCGCTCTCAGCGCTGAATTCAGCCAAAGCAACGCGCTGGCCCGCGAGTTGCAATACACAGCGCCATGACGGTCAGAACGTTGCTCGTCACGCTCGATCCGGGGGAGCGCTCGCGCCGAAGCGTGCTCTACGTTCTGTCGAGGGATCCGCGCATCCACGTCGGGCCGGTGGACGGCAATCGCCTGCCGGTCGTGACCGAGACGCCGTCCCCCGAGGAGGGCGAGGATCTGACCGAGCAGCTACGCCAAGTGCCGGGGGTCCACAGCCTGGAAGTCTTGAACCCCGATGTGGGAGCTGAAGTAGTCTCCTACCTGTGAGTCGCGGTTCTTCCCTCGGCGCTCTGGGTGCAGTGCTGGGGCTCGCGGCTCTGGGGACGTACTGCGCGCGGCAAGCCCCCGCACGCGCGCCGATCGTGGCGTCTGCGGGCGCCGAGCGCGGGCCGAGTCGGGTCGAGCTCGTCGCCGCTGGCGAGAGTCACAGCTGCGCGCTCCTGGACGACGGAGCGCTGCGTTGCTGGGGCTCCGACGCCTGGGGCCAGCTCGGCGTGGTGCCGCGGCCGTCGCTGCCGGACGGGTCCCGGGGCTCCGCGCTGCCGCTTCCCGCGTTCGTGCTCGAGGGCGCGAGCGCGCTCGCGCTCGGCAGGTCGCAGACCTGCCTGCTCGACGAGGCGGGCGTCGTGCGCTGCGTCGGGGAGCGCGTGCACCTGGAGGACAGCCGGAAGGCGCCCGTCGCGCCGCTGACCCTGGACATCGGCGAGCCGGTGAGCGCGCTGGCCGCGGGTGGCGGCTTCGCCTGCGTGCTCTTCGAGTCGAGCTGGGGCGCGTGCTTCGGCAAGCAGGCGCATGAGGGCCCACTGCGCGGCGCCTTGGGGACCACCACACGGAGCGGGATCCAGCTGGCCCAGCTCGGCGAAGCGCTGACCATCTCGGCGATCGGCGCCGGCAGCGACGTCTGCGCCATCACCGAGGAAGGCGCCGTGCGCTGCTGGCGATCCACGGAGGAGTTCCGCGAGACCGAGGCCATGCAGAACACCGAGGAGCTCACGCTGCCGGCGCCCGCCAAGGCCATCTCGGTGAATTCGGACTACGGCGGCTGCGCGCTGCTCGAGTCGGGGGCCGTTCACTGCTGGTACGGCGGGCAGAGCGGCCCCATCGCCGTCAGCGCCATCGCGCTCGACGGCCCCGCGCGCCAGGTCGAGGCCGGCGGCTTCTTCTCGTGCGCCGTGCTGTCGTCGGGCGGGCTCAGGTGCTGGGGTCACTCAAAGTACTTCGAGGCCGCGGCGAAGCCGCTGACCAAGGACGTGTTCGCGGTCGAGGTCGGCGCCGCGGTCAAGAGCGTCGCGGTCGGAGAGCTGCACGCCTGCGCGCTGCTCGAGTCCGGGGCCGTGCGCTGCTTTGGTCACAACGCGAGCGGTCAGCTGGGTTACGGTCACCTGCGCGACATCGGCGACGACGAGAGCATCCTGTCGGCGGGGGACGTGCCGGTGCTGGGGCGACCGGCGCCCGTCCCCGCCTGGCAGGCGCCTCCGCCGTCGGCCAGCAGCTCCGGCTGAGCCTCACTCCACGATGGTCTTGAAGAACAGATCCGCGAGCGCGACGTGGCCTTCGTTGCTCGGGTGGATGCAGGTCAGGTCGAACCAGAGCGGCTGGTTCGGGCCGCGGTAGCAGGGGCCGGTGGGATCGTTGCGCTTGTAGCCGTGCCCGCAGAAGCTCTCGAGCATGAAGATCATGTCCGACTTCGTGTCGACGGCGATCTTCATGTACTGCTCGTTGGCCCAGATCACCATGTCGGCCTGGGCCTTCTTGTCTTGCCAGGGCTGGATGCCGCCGAGCTGAACGCCGGGGCAGGCGGTGACCTCGCCGGTGCCGTCGGTGAACTCGTAGTTGTTGCCGAACACCACGTCCACGCCGCCCGGCACGTTCGCAGGGTTCTTCAGCCACACCACCGTCTGGCGCAGCAGGTCCACGAAGTCCTTGGTGTCCTGCCACAGCTCCGGGATCGTCTTCTTCGGCGCCGTTCCGCCGCCGTCCTGGGTGATGGCGCTGATGTCGTTGCCGCCGATCGTCATGATCACCAGGTGGCGCAGGTGGCGCTTGTTCGGCGGGATGCAGGTCTCGACCTGCGTGCTGTCCTTCATCAGGTCGTCGGTCCGCGCGCCCCACTTGGCGCAGCTCACGAACGCGCCGGACTCCGAGGGCAGCGCCACGCCGTTGATCGGATCGGCGCCGCCCCAGCCGAACCCCGGCGCTGCGATCTTGAGGTGCGCGGCCAGCATCTGCGCCAGGATGGCGCGGTACACGTTGGCGGGGTTCAGGTTGCTGGGCGGTGTGCCGACCGTGACGGAGTCACCCAGGAACACCACGCGCTCGATGCCCTTGATGTCCTGGTGGTTGGTGCCCTTGCAGTGGGTGCCGACGGTGGGACCGAACTGGTCGTAGTCGAGCGACACGCTCGGAGGGTTCACGAACTGGCTGATGAAACACTGCGCGGCCGGCCCGGCGTCGCTCGCGATCACGTCGCTGGCCGCGTCCGCGCTCGTTCCGCCGCTCGACGTTCCACCGGAGCCGCCGCCGTCGGGGCTCTGGCCCGCGGAGCCGCCGCCGCTCGTGCTGGCGCCGCTGCCGCCGGAGCCCGAGGCATTGCCCGAGCCGCCGCTCGAGCTGCCGCCGGAGCTCGCGCCCGCGGCGCCCCCGGTCGACTTCTCCGAGTCGCCGCTGTCCGAGCCACACGCTGCGGCGGTCCCCGCCGCGGCCACCAGAAGGAGCCAGATTCCCCGGTTCACGCCAGGAAGAGTACATGGGTCGGCCGGCCGGTTCAAGCGCCGTCGAAGGTTTTCCCGCCCGGATCCCAGCCCCTCTCGCACTAGGCCGGGCGGGAGGCGTCGGATGCGAAAATCACTGTTGCTGGCCGCCGTGATGGCGGCGGCGTGCGCGACCAGCACGGGGATCGAGGCGGGACCGACCCCGGGCGCTGCGGGCGCTACCGGCGCTGCCGGCGCGCCATCCGTGGGTGACGGGGGAATCAATGTCGAGGCAGGCCCCAAGAGCAGCAACAGCTGCGAGGCAGCAGCTGCGGCCCGCTCCTACCTGGGCTGCGAGTTCTGGCCGACGGTGGTCGCCAACAACGTCTGGTCCAGCTTCGACTTCGCGGCGGTAGTCGCCAACGCTGGCAACGAGCCGGCGGTCGTGAAGGTCGAGCGCGGGAGCACGCTGGTAGCGACGGCGACGGTGCAGCCCGGCAGCCTGGAGAAGCTCCATCTGCCCTGGATCCCGGAGCTCAAGGGCGGCGATGCCGACGAGTGCGGCAACTCGGTGTCCCTCGACAAGAGCGTGCGCGTGCCGAACGGCGCCTATCGGCTGACCAGCAGCGTGCCGGTCACGGTGTACCAGTTCAACGCGCTCGAGTACCGCGGCGAGGGTGGGCCCGTCGGCAAGGACTGGACCTCCTGCCCGGGCACGAAGCAGTGTGCGGGCGTCGGCGCGGCGGTGGGCTGCTACTCGTTCTCGAACGACGCGTCGCTCTTGCTCCCGACCACGGCGCTGACCGGGACCTATCGCCTGGTCGGACAGAAGGGCTGGCCGATGGTGAACATGCCGCCCTACTTCGCAATCACCGCCACCGCGGACGGGACGAAGGTGACGGTGAAGCTCACCGACAAGGCCACCACCGTCGCGGGCTTCGGCATCCCCGCCGCCGACAAGTCCGTGAGCTACGACCTGACCCTCGATCGCGGCGAGGTCGTTCAGATCGTCGCCAGCCCCAGCTCGGATCTCGCGGGTACGCTGGTGAGCGCGGACAAACCCGTGCAGGTCATCAGCGGCATGCCGTGCGTGAACCAGCCGTTCGACCTGGCGAAGGCGGCCTGCGATCACATCGAGGAGAGTGTGTTTCCCGCCGAAACGCTCGGGAAGCGCTACTTCGTCACCGCGCCCACGGGCCCGAACGGCAAGTCCGTGGGGCAGCTCGTGCGCCTGGTCGGGAACGCCGACGGCACCACCCTCGGCTATCCGGGCGGCGCGCCGCCGAACGCTCCCGCCTCGCTCGACGCCGGACAGGTCGTGGACCTGGACGTGGTGAACGACGACTTCGAGATCGAGGGCAGCCAGGCCTTTGCGATCGTCACCTTCCAGCTCGGCGGCAGCATCGTGGACGCGGACAAGGCACCTCACGAGCGCCGCGGCGATCCCTCGCAGAGCGCGCCGGTGTCCGTGGAGCAGTACCGGAAGAAATACGTGTTCCTGGCGCCCGACGACTACGACGTCGGCTACGTGGACATCGTGCAGAAGAGCGGCACGACCGTCACCCTGGACGGCAACGTGGTGGGCGAAGCGGCGAAGCCGCTCTCCAGTGGCTACGAGGTGCGGCGCGTGAAGCTCGGGGCTGGTCAAGGCGGCGCCCACGTGCTCGAGGCCACGAGCCCGGTGGGCGTGCAGGTCGTCGGTTACGGCAAGTTCACCAGCTACCAGTACCCGGGTGGTCTCGACCTCCAGCCGATCACGCCGCCGCCGGTGAAGTAGCGCTTGGTTGCCTCTCAGAGAAACACGAGCATCACCACGGCGGCGGCGGTGCCGAGCAGAAACAGCACGCCCACGAGCAGTGCCGCGATCAGACAGCCCGTCGGTAGCTTCTGCGGTGGCGGTAGGGCGACGACCTCGACATCGGGCGGCCTCTCCGCTGCGCGCGGCGGTCCGGTGTACGCCTCGGACATCAGCGTTTGACTCGAGCCGCCGCCGGGCAAAGGCGCGGGAGCCCGAGCCACCGGTGCCGGCGCCAACGGTGTTGCCGCGGGCGTGCCGACGCTGACCACGGGAGCGGACAGGGACGCGGCGGGCTGCGTCAGCGTGGGGGGAGCCGCCTGCGCGGGTGCCGCGGGAGAGGCCTGCGTTCGCGCGCTCGCGGCGGCCGCCATGACGCGCTCGATGCCGCCGGCGGCAGACAGCGCGGGGCTCTGCGGGTCGAGGCGCGCGAGGATGGCTCCGAGGCGGGCGGCGAGCTCCGTCGCGGACTGCACCCGCTGGGCGGGGTCCTTGGCCAGGAGCTGCATCACGAGCGCGGCGAGCTCGCCATCCACCGATGGCGGCAGCGGCGGCGGCGGCTTGGTGAGCTGAGCCAAGATCACCTGCCCGATGGCCTCGCCTTCGAAGGGCGCGGCGCCGCTGAGCATCTCGTAGAGCACGATGCCCAAGGTGTAGAGGTCGCTCCGGTGATCGATCGCGCCGCCACGAGCCTGTTCGGGCGCCATGTATTCGGGTGTCCCGAACACGCTGCCGAGCGCCGTCAAGGGCTGGCCGCGCGCCGCCATCTTGGCGATGCCGAAGTCGACCACCTTGACGAAGTCGGCGTCGCCGTTCACCTCCGCCAACATGATGTTCTCCGGCTTGAGATCTCGGTGCACCACGCCGGCTGCGTGGGCGGCCACCAGTGCTTGAGCCACCTCGAACGCGATCCTCACCGAGCGCGCCTGGCTGAACGGCTTCTCGCGGAACAGGACCTCACACAGGTCGCGTCCGCGCATGTACTCGAGCACCATGAACATGCAGCCGTCGCCGAGGCGGCCGAAGTCGAGCGCGGCGACGACATGACGATGTTGCACGCGACGGTAGGCTTGGACCTCGCGCTGGAAGCGCGCCGCGATCTCCGCGTTGTCGCTGTGCTCCTTCAAGAGCACCTTGATGGCGAAGGGCGTCCCGTTGTGGATGTGCTCCGCGCGATACACCGACGCCATGCCGCCCGTGGCCAGGTGCTCGACGAGCCGGTAGTGCCCGTCGATGACTTCACCGACGCGGGCTTCGGGCGCGGGATGGGGTTCGGGCGGCACGACAGGGCGAGCCTATCGACCGAAGGGCTCTCTGAGAAACGCCGCAGCTCTGCCTGATGATTCGCAGCGTGGGTACTCTTAGGACCTGGAGGCGTCTTCCATGCATGCAATGCGCTGGACCGGGGTGATCTTCGCGTGTGCTCTGGGTTCGATGGCGGCGGCCTCGTGCGGAGGCGACGACGATGGCGGCGGCACGACGGGCACGGGCGGCGCCGGCACGGGCGGCGCGGCGGGTGCCGGCGGCGCAGCCGGGGACGCCTCGGTGACGGGCGGCGCGGGGGGCGTGGATGGCGGCGGCGGTACGGCCGGCGCCGGAGGCGGTGGGGGTACCGCCGGGTGTCCCCCGTACCACGCGCTCTGCGGCGGCCAGTGCACGTACACGGGCAACGACCCCAAGAACTGCGGCGGCTGCGGGGTGGCTTGCCCAGCCGGGCAAGTGTGCTCGGCTGGAGGTTGCTCCACCGACTGCATGCCCGGGCTCGATGCCTGCTCCGGCTCCTGCGTGGACACCCAGACCTCCAACGACCATTGCGGAGCCTGCGGCACCAAGTGCGGCGCCGGCACGGGTTGCGTGAACGGGAGCTGCGTGACTGCGACGGTGTTCCAGCCTCCGCAGAAGTGTGGCGGGGGCTCCGGGCCGCCCATCGACGTCGGCGTCGGTGACGTGAAGTGCACGGGGGACCTGGGAGCGACCACGTTCACGTGGGCCGTGTGCTCCTGCAAGAACATCAAGCTCTCGAGCAAGCTCTTGGTCGACGGCTTCGACAGCACCAAGGGCCCGTACAAGCCGGGCGAGCTCGGCGGCGGCGTCGGTGCCAACGGCTGGATCCAGGCGTCGAGCGAGGGCAACGTGTACGGCCAGATCTGGTCGGGCTCGATCCCTCAGGGCATCAAGGCCGGCTCGAAGTGGGGCGTGTACAACGACCTCCAGTGCGCCGGACCGCTCGACGCCTCCGAGATGACGGAGGCCAAGGACGCCTACGTGGGCGGCGCCGTCACCGGCAAGCTCGCCGTGGCCGGAACGCTGACCACTCCCACCGCGACCGGCGGGGGCGTGACCTACGGCAAGCTCGTGACCGCACCGGTCACGGTGCCGCCGCCCTGCGAGTGCGCGAAGAAGGTCCCGGTCGCCGCCATCGTGGCCGCCAAGAAGACCGCGAACGACAACGCGCTCATCAGCCTCGACCCGGCGATCCTCAGCAAGCCTGGCCATCCCGACCGCATCGACCTGCCCTGTGGCCAGTACTACCTGACCGGGTTCAGCCTCACCGGCGCAGCCACCATCGTGGCGCACGGGCACACGGCCATCTACATCGACGGTGACATCAGCGCCGGGGCCTTCTTGGCCATGACCCCCGAGCCCGGCGGCTCCCTCGACATCTTCGTCTCGGGCACCATCACCGCCAGCTCCGACTTCAAGATCGGCTCGGCGAACTTCCCCGCCCTGACCCGCCTGTACCTCGGCGGCGCGACGACGTTCACCCTGACCAGCAACGTGGTCATCGGCGGCAACGTCTGGGCGGGCAACGCCAAGGTGATGTGGACGAGCGACACCGAGCTGTTCGGCGCCGTCTTCGGCGACGACTTCGAGGCCACCGCGGCGCTGAACATCCACTACGACCGCGCCGTGGTGACCCAGGGCGACGAGTGCAAGAAGACTCCGCCGCCCGACGCCGGAACCGACTCCGGCATCACCTGCGGGACCTGCAAGGACTGCGGCAATCAAGCCTGCATCAGCGGCTCGTGCGGCCAGTGCAGCTCGAGCGCCCAGTGCTGTCCGCCGCTCCAGTGCTTCAACGGGGCCTGCGTCCAGCTCGTGAAGTGAAGCCCAAAGCGAGCAGCGCTCCGCATCGGACCGTGCGCCCGCATGGGCTAACATGAGCCCATGAGCGTCCGACTTTCAGCCCGCGTCGTCGCGGTCGCGCTCTCGGGCGCGCTCGCCGCCCCCACGGCGTGCGGCTCCGACTCGAAAGAACCGGCAGCGAATGGCGGAGGCGGCGGCTCGGGGGGTGACGCCAGCGCGAGCGGCGGCAGCGCCGGCACGAGCGCGGGTTGCGGGACGTCGAGTCCCGCGGCGCTCGCCGCTTGCGTGGACGCGGCCCGTTACGAAGCGGACGTCGTGCTCGTCACCGGTGAGCGCCCGCCCGATGCGGCGCACTGGCAGCAGGTGCAGGACCACTGCCGCGACACGCTTGCCGGCCTCGGGTTCTCCGTGGAGCTCCACGACTACGGCACCGGGGTCAACGTGATCGGGACGCGGCCGGGAGCGACCAAGCCGAACGAGCGCGTCCTGATCGGCGCGCACTACGACCACATCCCGGGCTGCCCCGGCGCGGACGACAACGCCACCGGCACCGCCGCCGTGCTCGAGCTCGCGCGCGTGCTCTCGAAGGCGAGCTTCGACCGGACCCTGGTTGCCGTCTGCTTCGACGAGGAGGAGATCGGCTTGCTCGGCTCGAAGGCGTACGTCGCGCGCGCGCTGAAGACCGGTGAGAACATCTCGAGCGTCACGGTCTTCGACATGATCGGGTTCGTGAGCTCGGCGCCGAACAGCCAGAGCGTTCCGCCCGGCATCGACGCCGTCTTCCCGAGCGAGTACGCGGAGCTCGCGAAGAACCAGTTTCGCGCGGACTTCATCCTGCTGGCGCACGACGCGAAGAGCCTCGCGAGTGCGAGCGCCATGCAGGCGTACGCGAAGACCATCGGCCTGGGCGCGGTCCGCCTGGAGCTGCCCCCGGCGCTGATGGCCCTCGACGACATGCGTCGCTCCGACCACGCGCCGTTCTGGGACATGGGATTCCCCGCGCTGTTCGTCGGCGACACCGCCGAGCTCCGCTACCCCCAGTACCACTGCAAGAACGGCGACGACGTGGTCGCCAACCTGAATTTCGGCTTCGCCACCCAGACCGTGCGGGCGGCGGCGGTCGCCCTCGCGACCGAGCTCGGGCTCGGCGGCACGGGCGACGGCGGCGCTGGCAGCGGAGGCACCGACGGCGGCACCAGCGTGAGCACCTGCGCGGGCCTGTGCGCGCTGGTCCCGATCGCGACCCAGGCGCAGGCGGCCTGCGGCGCCGCGGCGCTCGAGACGCTCGGCTATCCGTTCTCGACAACGCCGGCCTGCGCGAACATGAGCACGGTGAGCCAGTGCGGGAGCTGTGCCGCCGCGCTCGGCGTCAGCGACGCGCACTGCGCCAGCGTGTACGCGAGCTGTTTCTGAGCCCTTCGCCGCGAACGTGGCCGCAGGGTCAGAACGGCAGGCCCTGTGCGTCGAAGACGCCCTCGAACAGGATCGAGCTCAGGTAGCGCTCTCCCGAGTCGGGCAGCACCACGACGATGGTCGTGCCTTCGTTCTCGCGCTGCCGGGCCAGGCGCGCGGCGACCGCCGCGGCGGCACCGCACGAGATGCCGGACACGGCGTGCGCCTCAGATCGCGTAGTCCTCGACGAAGAGCTTGGCAGCAGCGAGATCGACGTGAACGTGCTCGCCCGGGGCGAGCCCGAGGTCGTCCGCTTCCTTCTGACCCAGGTGCACCACGAGCGTGTCGCCGCTCGGGAGCTCCAGCGTCACTTTCACTGTACTGCCCGCCCGCGTCAGGCGCGCCACCCGAGCGGGAGACACGCCGGGGCCGTCCTCGGCTCGGTGCACGCGGATGTCCCTCGGTCGGACGAACGCGTGCACGCGCGCTCCCTCGGGGGCGTCGCCCGGAGCATCCAGCGACTGCTCCCCCACGCGAGCGCGCCCGCCATCGACGTGGCCACGGAGGACGTTCGCGCCGCCCAGGAACTCCGCGACGAATGCGCTCTCCGGATGGTCGTACAGCTGGTTGGGCGCGCCCGCCTGGGCGACCTTGCCCCGGTCGAGCAGGACGACGTGCTCCGCCAGGTCGAACGCCTCCTCCTGGTCGTGGGTCACCAAGAGGGTCGTGACGCCGGTCTGGCGGTGGAAGTCGAGCAGCCACTCGCGTAGCTCGACGCGCACTTTGGTGTCGAGCGCGCCGAAGGGTTCGTCGAGCAAGAGCAGCTGTGGGCGCGTGGCCAGCGCCCGGGCGAGCGCGACGCGCTGCCGCTGCCCACCGGAGAGCTGGGACGGGAAGCGCTCGGCGTAGTCCGAGAGGCGCACCAGACCGAGCAGCTCGCGCACGCGCTCGGCGATCTCGGGCTTGGGCCGCCCGCGCACCTTCAGGCCGAAGCCGATGTTGTCGTGCACCGTCATGTGCCCGAACAGGGCGTAGCTCTGGAACACGAGCCCCACGTTGCGCTCCCGCGCGCCGACGGCGGTGACGTCCTGCCCGGCGATCTCGACGCGACCGGAGTCCGGGCGCTCGAGCCCCGCGATCACCCGCAGCAAGGTCGACTTGCCCGAGCCTGAAGGCCCCAGGAGCGCCGTGATCGAGCCGGGCTTGGCCTCGAAGCTCACGCCGTCCACTGCCGCAGGAGCGTCGGGGCCCGAGAAGCGCTTCACGATGTCCGTCACGACGACGCTCACGCGCGCCTCCCGGGGCTGGGCGCGAGCTTCCACTCCAGCGCGCGCTTGGAGCCCAGCGTAACCAGCGCCAGGAGCGCCAGGAGTGAGGCCACGGCGAAGGCGCCGACGAAGTCGTATTCGTTGTAGAGGATCTCGACGTGCAGCGGCAGCGTGTTGGTCTGCCCGCGGATGTGACCGGACACCACCGACACCGCGCCGAACTCCCCCATGGCGCGGGCGTTGCACAGCACCACGCCGTAGAACAGCCCCCAGCGGATCTTCGGTAGCGTCACCAGCCAGAACACCTGCCAGCCGCTGGCGCCGAGCGTCAGCGCGGACTCCTCCTCGTCGCTGCCCTGTGCCTGCATCACGCCGAGGACCTCGCGCGCGACCAGCGGGAACGTCACGAAGGCCGTGGCCAGCACGATGCCGGGCACGGCGAAGATGATGCGGACGTCGTGCTCGGCCAGCCAGGGGCCGAGCCAGCCCTGCGCGCCGAACAGCAGCACGAAGATCAGGCCCGAGACCACCGGCGAGACGCTGAACGGCAGGTCGATCAGCGTGATCAGCGCGCTCTTGCCCCAGAAGTCGTACTTGGCGAGGAGCCAGGCTGCTGCGACGCCGAAGACGGTGTTGAGCGGCACGGCGATGGCCGCCGCGAGCAGCGTGAGCTTGGCCGCCGAGAGCGTCTCGGGGCTCGACAGCGCCGCGAAGTAGCGCGTGAGGCCGTGCGCGAACGCGGAGTAGAATACCGTCCCGAGCGGGACCAGCAGGAACAAGCCCACGAAGGCGAGCGCGATCACCCGCACGAGCCAGGCACGAAGACTCGAGCTCTCGCGCGTCACGCCTGGCCTCGCTGTGCCCAGCGGCCGAGGAGGTTCACCAAGAGCAGCAGGCCGAAGCTCGCCGTCAGCATGACCAACGCCAGGGCGGTGGCGGCCTGGTAGTCGTACTGCTCGAGCTTGGTGACGATGAGCAGTGGGACGATCTCGGTGCGCATCGGCATGTTTCCCGAGATGAAGACCACCGAGCCGTACTCCCCGATCGCGCGGGCGAACGCCAGAGCGAAGCCGGTCAGCACCGAGGGCGCCAGGGCTGGCAAGACCACCAGCCGAAGCGACTGCCACGGAGTGGCCCCGAGCACGCTGGCGGCTTCTTCCAGCGCGGGGTCGAGCTCCTCCAGTACCGGCTGTACCGTCCGGACCACGAACGGCAGGCCCACGAAGGTGAGCGCGACGACCACGCCGAACGGGCTGAACGCGCCGCGGATGCCGAGCCGCTGCAAGGGCGCGCCGAGCACGCCGTGCTCGGAGTAGACCGCGGTGAGCGCGATGCCGGCCACGGCGGTCGGCAGCGCGAACGGCAGGTCCACCAGAGCGTTGACGAACGAGTGCCCGAGGAAGCGCTGGCGCACCAGCACCCATGCCAGCGCCACGCCGAACACGGCATTGAGGGCCGCGGCGATGAACGCGGCGCCGAAGCTGAGGCGGAGCGCGGCCAGGGCGCGGTCGTCCGTGACCAGCGCGTAGAGCCCGCCCGGGCCGATCCCGGCGGCCTTGAGCGCCAGCGCGCCGAGCGGCACCAGCACGAGTAGGCCGAGGTAGGCGCCCACGAAGCCCAGGCTGAGCCCGAACCCGGGGAGCAGCCCGGTCCTTCGCAGGCGGAAGCGGGCCATCAGCGCTTCGGCTGGTAGATGCGGTCGAAGACCGCTCCGTCGGCGAAGTGCGCGGCTTGGGCCTTCTTCCAGCCGCCGAAGACCTCGTCGATGGTGAAGAGCTGAAGCTTCGGGAATTGGCTCGCGTGCCTCTCCAGCACCTCGCGATCGCGAGGCCGGTAGTGGTGCTTGGCGACCAGCTCCTGCCCCTCCTTCGTGTACAGGAACTCGAGGTAGCCCTGGGCTACCGCGCGCGTCCCGTGTTTGTCGACGAACTTGTCGACCACCGCGACCGGGGGCTCGGCCAGGATGCTCAGCGACGGCACCACGATCTCGAGCTTGTCCTTGCCCGCCTGCGCGAGGGCCAAGATCGCCTCGTTCTCCCAGGTGATCAGCACGTCGCCGATGCCGCGCTCGACGAAGGTCGTGGTCGAGCCGCGCGCTCCGGAGTCGAGCACCGGCACGCGCCGCACCAGCTTCTCGACGAAGCTCTGCGCCGTCTGCTCGTTGCCCCCGGGCTGCCTCAGGGCGTAGCCCCAGGCCGCGAGGTAGTTCCAGCGCGCGCCGCCCGAGGTCTTGGGATTGGGTGTGATGACCGCGACGTCGTCGCGAGCCAAGTCGCCCCAGTCCTTGATGCCCTTCGGGTTGCCCTTGCGCACCAGGAGCACGATGGTCGACGTGTAGGGCGCGCTGCTCTCGGGCAGGCGCTTCTGCCAGTCGGCTGGGATCAGCTGGGCCTGCTCGTGCAGGGCGTCGATGTCGAAGGCCAGCGCGAGCGTGACCACGTCGGCCTCCAGACCGTCGATCACGCTGCGCGCCTGCTTCCCCGACCCGCCGTGAGACTGGTTGATGGTCACGCGGACGCCGTGTTTCTCCTGCCAGTGCTTGGCGAAGGCGGCGTTCACGTCGGTGTAGAGCTCGCGCGTCGGATCGTACGAGACGTTGAGCAAGGTGACCTCGGCGCCCGAGCTTCGCCGTCCGCAGCCGAGGAGCGAGACTGAGAGGCATATCCAGGCCAGGGCGGTCAGCCAACGAACGAGCTTTGGCACTTTCGTTCTCCTTCGAGCTCACGCCGCCCGGCGGGGTGAGCCGAGCTGGCTCACGACTTCGCGAAAGCGAGCAGCGCCGCAGCGCTTCAGCACCAGGAGCTCGCGCCCGTAGAGTCGGCAGAAGCGCTTGGTGACCGCCGCGCCGCCGTGGCTGTTCAGGTCGGTTACGAGCACGATCAGGTCTGCGCGGCTCACGATCGCCTGGATCTCCTCCACGCCGCGCCCGTGTACGACGCCGCTGTGGGTGTCGAGGGCGTGTCCCGCCCGCTCGGCGATCACGCACAGGCGCCTCGAATCTCGGCTCAGCCCGCCAATCCAACCAATCCGCATCGCGCCACCTCGGACGTTATAACGGCATGGTGGCATATCATAACGGACGTTGCAAGCAGAATGTCCGTCATGACGGACGAGGGTCAGGCGCCGCTCGCGCGCGAATACGTCATCACGAGGTACAGGACCGCCTCCTCGCTGCTCACGTTGCGGTAGACGTGCGGGCTGTCGGCCAGGAAGAAGATGGCGTCGCCCGCGTGGAGCAGGCGACGGTCGGAGCCCACCGTCAGCTCCAGGGCGCCGCTGGTCACGATCAGGTTCTCGCTGGTCCCGGGGGCGTGCGCCTCGGCGTGCTCGGCGGCGTGCGGGGCCAAGCGCAGCTCGTAGAACTCCACGTGGCGCGGACGGTCCGCAGGAAACAGCGCCCGTGAGGCGAACTTCCCGTCGCGCGAGCGGAGGGTCCGCGAGCGCGAGGCTGAAAGCACCGTCACCGGCGAGTCTTCCACCTGGCTCAGGAGCGCGGAGAACGGCACCGACAGAGCGCTGGAGATCTTCCAGAGCACGTTGATGGTCGGCGCGCTCTGGCCAAGCTCGATCTGGCCGAGCATCGCCCGGCTCACGCCGCTCTCGTCGGCCAGGTGCTGGAGCGACCACCCACGCTCTCCGCGCAGCCGGCGCACGTTGACGCCCAGGATGGGAGTCAGATCCGAGACCGCCGGCGGCTGGCGAGACGGGGGCTCCGGCTGGTGTTCCTCGACGGGCTTCCTGGCAGCGGTGCGCGGCTTGGGTTGGGGCTTCGTTCGGCGCTGCGCCATGACGGACGCTATCCGTCATCGCGTCCAAAGCGTCAACGTTTCACTTGACGCTTGTCCGTGATAACGGATATGAGGACGTCAAGATGGACAAGACACTCTTCGCTGGCCGAGCCCTGCGTTCGGCGTTCTCTCTGGCGTTGCCGTTGGCGCTCCACTCCGCGCCCGCTTGGGCGCAGGGCGAGCCTGATCCAGTCCCCGCTCCCCCGCCCCCCGAGCCCGAGGTCCAGGCGCCTCGGGAGCCGGCGCCTGCCCCCGCACCTCCCGCAGATCCGCCCGCTGCGCCAGCGCAAGTGGTCGCGGCGCTCGCGCCGAGTCCTCCGCCGAAACGGCCGCCCGCTCCGTCGAAGAACCTGTCGGTGGGGCAGGCCGGGTTCCTCCAGCCTGGAGCGCTGCTTCAGGGTTGGCTTTTCGTTCCGCGGCAGGAGGGCGTGAAGGCGCCGTCGACCTTTCGACTGCGGCGCGCCGAGCTCCGCATCAAGGGCGAGATCGTGCCCAAGCGCGTCGGCTATCAGCTGATGCTCGACGCCGCCAAGGTGCTCGACCCCGAGAAGACGACGGTTCCCACCGCGGACGGGTCCACCAGCGTCAGCGTCAACCAGCAGCCCGCGGGAGCGAGCGCCGTGTCGATCCTGCAGGACTTCTTCGTCACATTCCTCAGCGACTACGCCGACGTCTCTCTGGGGCAGTTCAAGATGCCAGTGAGCTGGGAGGGGTACAGCTGCTCGTCGTCGAAGCTCTTGTTTCCCGAGCGGGCGGCCGTCGCCCGAAAGTATGGCGACAAACGCGACATCGGCCTGCGCATCGACAAGAAGCTGTTCGACGAGAGGCTCTACTACTCACTCAGCGTGCTGAACGGCGAAGGGCAGAACCGGGCGGACTCCAACAACCAGAAGGACGTAGGGCTACGCGTCGAGGCGCGCCCGATAGAGGAGATCATGCTCGGCGTCGTCGGATACCTGGGGGTCACCGACCGCGATCGGGCGGGCACGAAGGACCGAGTCGAAGGTGACTTCCGCGTCGAGGCCGCAGCCGCGTTGTTCCAGGCCGAGTACATCCGAGCCTGGGATGTGCCGGCCACCGGCGCGCCGCGCGTCCAGGGACAGGGCTTCTACGCCGCGGCGGGCTACACGTTCTTCGATCGACTGCAGCCGGTGGCGCGGCTGGGCTTCATCGACCCGAACGTCGATGCGAGCTCCAGCGCCAAAGAGGACGAAACCTGGGTGTACGAGGGAGGCCTCAACTATTACGTGCAGAAGCACGAAGCCAAGCTCCAGGCGAGCTACAGCGTGTTCGATTACGAGCTCGCGAAGACACGCCACGAGCTGATCCTCGCGGCGCAAGTCTCGTTCTAGTCGTTCATCGCGTCCTCGGCCTGCTACGGGCCGTACTCGTGGCGCTGGCAGCCGCTCTCCACCATCAACGATGCGTGGTTGACCTTCACGCACGAGCAAGCAGACGGGCACACTCGAATCGTCGGCGGTTCGGTCGAGACGTCGAGCGTCCAGCCCTCTTCCACCTTGTCGCAATCGGCAAGGGACGGCACGAAGGTCAGGTATCCGTCCCAGGGCTCGGCCGGACCTGCAACGGAACCATGTTGCACGTACTTGACGTTCGTGTGCTTGGGGTCGAAGCCAAACTGAAGAGGGACCTCGCAATTGGGGATGCCCCCGTACCCCGCCGCCGGGCTGCCCTGACACGTCGTGTCCCGGGATTTCGCGCAGTGTGGGCACGGGATCTGGGCGTCGAGCACTCCCGGCGCGGCGTTGGCCCAGCAGCCAGAGACGATGTTGAACGTGCCGGGTTGGCCTTTCGCGCAGGCACAAGCGTTGGGGCAGATGTGGACCTTCGTGGGAGCTTTCGCATCATCGAAGTACCAGCCGTTACCCGTCGTACTGCAGCCCGAGGGTCCCGCGACGCGTAGGAGCCGCCCACCCTGCAGGAAGCCCGTGCCGAAATACACGTCCACGTAGTCGAGCCAGGTGAGATCGAAGCTCGGACCTGTTTCGAACGGAAGCTCGCACAGGAATTCGCCGTAGGTGACGCCTCCCTGCGCCCAGGAACAGGGCGGCGCCATCACCATCGGGCAGCCCGGCGCGAGCGTGCCGATCGGCATCCAACACGTCCCGTCCGGCGCGATCGAATACCCCCCGGCATCTTGTCCGCCAGTGCCCGCGCCTCCAGTGCCCTGCCCGCCACTGCTCGCGCCAGCGTGCCCCCGCCCGCCAACGCCGAAGCCCCCGCCCCCCGACGCACGGCCGCCCGCGCCGCCCGCGCCTCCTCCGCTGGTGCTCGGCTTGCCTGTCCCCCCGTCCGACGTCGCGCCGCCGCCCGCATCGCCAGGATCAGCGAGCACCTTGCCGCCGCACGCGCAGACGACGCTCACCAACAGCGAAGCGACGAAGGTCCTCGTGGCACAGGGCGGCATGGTCGATCAGTGGAGCGATTATCCCACGATGGAAGTCGGCGATATATGGTCAACTTGGAGACGGCACCACCACCAGCAAGTCGGTGCCCACGCTGGGAGCTCATGATCACCGTTGTCGATGCCAAGAGGTTGCCCGGCGCGCCGGGCTCGTCGAACGTCCTCGCGGCTCCCGTCGAGCCGGACGGCGCGCTGCGGACCGTCGGACCGTTCGCGGTGGTCGTGCACGTCAAGATGCCGCTCAGCCCTCCGGGGGCGATGCCGGTCGACGCCGATGTCCGGCCGCATCCGCACATCGGGCTCACCGCCATCTCCTACGTCCTCGACGGCGCCATCACCCACCGCGACTCGCTCGGCAACTGCCGCGAGCTCCGCGCGGGAGACGTGGGCGGAACCGTCTCGGGCGGAGGGGTGACGCACTCCGAACGCTTCGAGCGAAACCGGCTCCTCGGCGGCGCGTTCGAGATGTTCCAGATGCTCCTCGCGCTGCCCGACGGATACGAGGACGTCGAACCCAGCTTCTTCCACCGGTCGCACGAGGACCTCGGGACCTCGAGCGGCGAGGGCGCGAGCGTCCGCTGGCTCCTCCCCGCCCCGCCCAGCGCGCCTGCCGGGATGCCGGTGACCACCCCGATCCTCCTCGCCGACGTCGCCCTCGAGTCGAACGCGCGCTGGTCGCCGCCCGGCGTGCCCGAGCGCGCGCTCTTCGTGCGCGAGGGCGAAGTCGCGGTCGGCGCGACGCACGTCCGCGCGGGGCAGGTCGCCATCGTCGGGCCTGGCGAGGCGTCCGTTCGCTCGCTCGCTCCGGCCCGTCTCCTGGCGTTCGGCGGCACGGGCGTCGGAGCGCGCTATCTGTGGTGGAACTACCTGCACTCGTCGCTCGAGCGCATCGAGGCCGCGAAGGCCGACTGGCGGAACGGGCGCGTGAAGCTCCCCCACGGCGACACCGAGTCGTTCACGCCCTGTCCACCCGACGAGGGCCGACCCTTGCTGCGCCTCAACGGCGGTTGAGCCTCGCTTCAGTCCTCCACGCAGCCCCAGCCGAGCTCGTTGACCTCGCGCCACATCTGGCTATCATAGCCATGTGCGAGTAGCTAATCTGGCCGACGTGAAGAACGACCTGTCGCGGTTCGTGGCCCAGGTCCGCAGGGGAGGCCGGGTGCGCATCCTCGTGCGGGGCGTCCCGGCTGCCGACCTCGTCCCGATCGAGGGGGGAGCCGTCTCGCCGGAGGGCGACGAGCTCGAGCTGGCCGAGCTCGAGAAGTTGGGTCTCGTTCGCCGTGGCGTCGGCTCGAGCGCGCGGGACGCCCGCGAGCTCGACCGGCCCGGTCCTCGAGCTCGTGGCGGTCGAGCGGTGGAGTCCTTGCTCGCGGAGCGCCGCGCCGGACGATGAGATTCTGGGATTCTTCGGCCGTGGTCCCTCTGGTCGTGGAAGAGGCGAGGAGCGGGAAGTGCCGCGCGCTCCGCCGAGCCGATCGCACCATGGTCGTCTGGGTCCTGACCCGAACCGAGGTCCTGAGCGCGCTGCACCGACTCGTGAGGGAGGGTCATCTCAGGAAGTCCGACCTGGCGCTCGCGGTGCGTCGCCTGGACACTCTGTCGAACACCTGGACCGAGGTCGACGCCGTCGAGCCGACCCGCGAAAGGGCAGAGCGCGCGCTCGGAGTCCACGTGCTCACCGCGGCCGACGCCATGCAACTCGGAGCCGCGCTCGTGGCCGCGAGGGATCGCCCCAAGCGCCGAGTGTTCGTCACCGCCGACGAGCGACTGGCGGACGCTGCGCGCGCCGAGGGCTTCGACGTGGTCTTGCCGGGGGAGTGACGAACTGCGTCAGCGCCGACGCGAGCTGGTTCTGAGCGCTCACTCCTCCACGTAGTCCAAGCTCTTCCCGAACGTCTCCTCCAGCGCGAGCAGCGAGACGACCGCGATCACCAGCGTGACCACGCCCACGGCGATGGCGCTGCCGACCACGCCCAGGGGGTCCTTCAGCTGCTTGAAACCGAAGGTGAGCAGGACCACGGCGCCGCGCACGAAGTTCGGGGCGGTGGTGGTGACGGTGGCGCGGATGTTGGTGCCGAAGAGCTCGGCTTTGTTGCCTCCCCCGGTCGTTGCTGTGCGTCAAGAAGCTCTGTCCTGGAGGATGCCATGTAGAAGCCAATACAAAGCTGAAACCAGGTGAGTGACCCAGCGGGTTCGAATCCCGCCCAGCCAAGGGTGCGCCGCCATCTGGAAGCGAGCCTTGCGTGGCAACTCCAACCGAACAGGGAGGCTTGCTGCGAAGCGTAGGCAGCGAGGGTGCAGGCCGTGTGATTGGGCTGCGAAATTTGGGAAGTGGTGGGAGCCGACGGGACAGCACACCCCGGAAGGCAACATCGGTGAGGCAAGAGTCAGGGGCAACGCCCCGACGGCGCGTCCTCATCGGCCTGCCGCGGTCGGAGAGCACGGCATGTACAGCGAGGGTCACCAGGGAACTTGAGAGGTCCTGTTTGCTCCGGGCGACCGGAACCGCCAAGCGAGCGCAAGTGAGCAAGGTGGGGCAGCGGGAAGTCGGAGCACCGCCATAGTAGCGACGAAGCCGGGGAAGCCGCCCAAGCGACCCGGCGGAGCGAAGGGCGGTGTCGGGAAAGCGTTTCACGGAACCGAGCGAGGGCAAGATGACCGAGACACCGAGCTTGACCACCATCTCAACGAAACTCGAGCGGATAGCAAAGCAGGCGCAGCAAGCGCCCGACATGGCATTCACGACGCTGGCGCATCACATCGACCTGGAGTGGCTGCGCGAGGCATACCGACGGACTCGCAAGGATGGGGCCGTGGGCGTCGATGGGCAGAGCGCGAAAGAGTATGCGGAAAACCTGGAGGAAACCTCCGATCGCTGCTCGACCGCGCGAAGTCCGGAGCGTACCGCGCGCCGCCAGTGCGCGCGTGCACATCCCGAAGGGGACGGGAAGAAGCGCGTCCGCTGGGGATCCCGACTTTCGAGGACAAGGTTTTGCAACGCGCCGTCGCGATGGTGCTCGAAGCGATCTACGAGCAGGACTTCCTGAACTGCTCATTCGGGTTCCGTCCTGGCGCGCCGCGCGCCAGGCGCTCGAAGAGCTTTGGACACCGGCGGTGAAGATGGCTGGCGGTTGGGTCGTGGAGCTCGACATACGAAAGTATTTCGACACTCTCGACCACGAACGTCTGCGGGAAGTGCTGCGCCGCAGGGTGCGAGACGGAGTCATTCTGCGTCTCATCGGAAAGTGGCTGAACGCGGGCGTGCTGGAGGACGGAGAGCTGAGCTACCCGATGCCGGCACGCCACAAGGCGGGGTGATTTCGCCGATTTTGGCGAACATCTACCTGCACGAAGTGCTCGACGTGGTTTGAGCGAGAGGTCCGACCCCGACTTCGAGGGCGGGCACACCTCGTTCGATACGCGGACGATGCCGCGATGCTGTTCGAATACGAGGACGACGCGCGGCGCGTGCTCGACGTGCTTCAAAAAGGTTTGGGAAGTACGGGCTCGCGCTCCACCCGGACAAGACGCGCCTGGTGCCGTTCAAGCGGCCCGATCGCATCCGACCTGGTTCGCGCGGCGACGGCCGGGGACCCAGCGGGCCCGGGACCTTCAGCTTCCTCGGCTTCACCTTCCACTGGGGCAAGAGCCTCGCTGGCAAGTGGGTGGTGAGGATGCGAACAGCGAAGGACCGCCATCGCAGGGCGCTGGGTGCAATCACCCAGTGGTGTCGGCTACACCGGCACGAGCCCATCCGCGAGCAGCAACGTGTGCTGGCGGCGAAGCTCGCTGGACACTACGGCTACTACGGCCGTACAGGGAACTTTGGCCGTCTCTGGTGCTTCTGCTGGCACGTGACCTGCCTGTGGCGGCGGTGGCTGTCGCGCCGCTCCGACAAGGCGTATTTGGACTGGGCGGCGATGAACAGGCTTCTGGAGCGCTACCCGCTCCCGAAGCCGTCGGTCGTGCGCGCACGTCTCGTAGCGAATCCGTGACCGAGGAGCCGGATGCGGGAAATCCGCACGTCCGGATCTGTGGGAGGCCCCGGCAGGTAACTGCCGGGGCCCACCCGACCGCCGCGCTTCGCGCGGCTGCGCGCCGCCTGCCCCCTCCTTATCGGTGCTCACGCCGGCTTTCCGGGAAGGAAGCAACAACTCACGTTGATGCGACACGGTTAGGTGAGAGCAGTCTGGGGCCGGCGCTGCGCGCCGATGGAGGGGGCGCGTCCTTCCGGGACCGGTGCGTCGCCGCAGCAGTGAAGCGCGGGCAAGCACCACCCGCTCGTGGCAAGAGTCTTCGCACGACGCGGCGCTGACGACGGGCGAGTTTCGATGCCCGCTCGGTCCTGCCCGGCAGCGCGTCCGGGCTCTGCCCTTGTGGCGCAAGGGTCGCGCCAGGCGCCTTGGAATCGTGAGTCGAGCAGCCGGGCTTGGCGCGCTACGCGCCAGCGAGGTGTCCTCGGCGCCCGTCACGCCCCTTGCTTGCGTTGGGAAAGCTTGGATGAGGAGGATGCCATGTAGACACAGCTGAAACTTCATTTGGGACCCTGCGGGTTCGAGTCCCGCACGGCAAAGGTTGGCCACCACCCGGAAGCGAGTCTTGCGTGGCCCTACGACCGCGAGAGCGGGAAGGAAGGCTGCGAAGCGTAGACAGCGAGGGCGTGGGCCGCGTGATCGAGCTTCGAGAGAGTGAACGTTGTCGAAGCTGGCGTGGTGCAAGACATCGCCGGCAACATCGATGCGCCGCGAGGCGGCGAGACCGCGAACGATGGTGAGGACTGAGGCACCGGCACGAAGGCGAGAGCCGCCGGCAACAGCAACTCCCCGCACCACAGTTCGTCCTCAGGGCTAGGCGCGGAGATTCGACCGGAGTCCAAGAGCGCGGCATGCGTCCGAGGGTCCCCCAGGAACCCAAGAGACCCCATCGTCTCCGGGGCGCTGCGCGTCAGCGCCACCGGTACCGTCGAGCCAAGGGACAACCGAAGCGAAGCGGGACGGCCGGTGGGGAGTCGGAGTCGCACATAGTACCGAAGAAGCGGGGACAGTCGCCCGAACGACCCCGCGGAGGAAGGAGCAGCCGGGTCACGGAACCGTTTGGAGGAAAGAATGACCGGGACACCGAATCCGGAATCAGTCTCAACGAAAATCGAACGGATAGCGAAACGCGCGAGGGAGATGCGCGGCGTGGGACTGAACACGCTCGCGCATTTCATCGACATCGATTGGCTACGCGAAGCGCATCGGCGCACTCGCAAGGATGGCGCCTCGGGCGTCGATGGACGGACTGCGGAAGAATATGCGGCGAATTTGGAGGGTAACCTCCGCTCGCTGCTCGACCGCGCGAAGTCCGGCGACGCCTATCGCGCGCCCCCGTGCGGCGTGTGCACATCCCGAAACCGGGTGGGTCGAAGACTCGCCCGATCGGCATCCCCACCTTCGAGGACAAGGTCCTTCAACGGGCAGTGATGATGGTGCTCGAAGCTGTGTACGAGCAGGACTTCTTGGACTGCTCGTTCGGGTTTCGGCCGGGGCGCGGCGCACACGACGCACTGTACATGCTGCGTGAGAGCCTGATGTCGATGGCTGGGGCTGGGTGCTCGAAGCGGACATCGAGAGCTTTTTCGATTCCGTGGACCGCACCAAGCTCCGAGAAATCCTCGAGCGGAGGGTGCGCGATGGGGTGCTTTTGCGACTCATCGGCAAGTGGCTGAATGCTGGTGTGATGGAGGACGGGCATGTCTACCGCCCGGACTCCGGCACGCCGCAAGGTGGAGTGATCTCGCCACTCCTGGCGAACGTCTACCTGCACGAGGTGCTCGACGAATGGTTCGAGTGTCAGGTCAAGCCACGGCTGAAAGGCCGTGCGGTTTTGATCCGATACGCGGATGACTTCGTCATCGTCTTCGAGCGGGAAGAGGACGCTCGTCGCGTTCTGGACGTACTGCCAAAGCGATTTGGCAAGTACAACCTACGCCTCCACCCAGAGAAGACCCGGCTGGTTCCGTTCCGCAGGCCGCCTCGGCGTCGAGTCCCTCGTGGACCCGACCATCGGCGGCCGGGGACCTTCAACCTGCTCGGCTTCACGCACTTCTGGTGTCGGTCACGGAAGGGCTTCTGGGTTGTACTGAGGAAAACCGAGACATCCCGCCTCAGCCGGGCGCTCAAGGGCATCTCGCTCTGGTTGCGCCAGAACCGGCACGAGCCGATTCGCAGACAGCATCGAGCGCTGGTGAAGAAGGTCAGCGGCCACTACGCGTACTACGGTGTCACCGGGAACTACTTGGCGCTGGACTCGTTCCGGTACTGGGTCCGGGTGCTGTGGTGCAAGTGGTTGTCGCGTCGTTCCGACACCAGCGGCGGAATGCAGGCGATGAACGTGCTGTTGGAAGCGTACCCGCTTCCTCGGCCGGTCATCTCGCATGCGATCTGATCAAGCGCAGTGAACCCGTGGCCTGACGAGCCGGATGCAGGAAATCTGCACGTCCGGATCCGTGGGAGCCCTGGAGGAGCAATCCTCCAGGGCCACCCGGCGCCGTGATCGGGCAAAGCCCGGACGCGCCGCCGGGACAGGAGGACCTCATGCATCGAAACCACACCCGCCGTCAGCTCCTCGAGGCTCGGGCCCATGCCATGCGCGGTGCTCCCACCTGGAGCGAGCAGGCGTTGTCACGGTTGCTCCGCGGCGCGAAGCTCGGTGTCGCGGTCAGGCGCCAGGTGGTCATCGGGGGATTCGTCGCGGACTTCGCGGTGCCCGCCGCAAGGCTGATCATCGAAGTCGATGGAGGCAGCCACGCGGGGCGGGCTGCGGCCGATGCGCGCCGGGACCGCAAGCTCGCGCGTCTCGGCTGGCGGGTGCTCCGGCTCGAGGCCGAGCTCGTGCTTCGGCAGCCGGAGGCGGCGCTGCTGCGGGTGCGCGAGGCGCTCGGGTGAGCGCGCACTGCCCGCTCCGGCTACCCGCCGTCGGCCGTGCCGCCGTCAGCTGGCGGCGGCCAGCCAAAGTAGCGACAGGTTTCGTCGTTGCCGAGCTTCGCACGCGCATCGCGGAACGTCATTGCTGCGGGCGTGGCCGAGTAGACGAAGGTGCGAGGTTTTCAAACGCGATCAACCGCTGCGCGGTCTAGTTCTGGCGAGATTCGCCAACCAGCGTGTGCGCGCAGGTGCGAGGTTTTCAAACGCGATCAAACGCGCGCGTCGTCGTGAAACGCTCAGAGGTTCGTGGTGGCCCACGGATTCTCCACTCGTGCAACTGGCATATCGGCCAGGTGCTCGAACATCGCGACGCGGCGTGGAGTGGCCCGCTCTCGCGTCGTCCGCGCGATGGCAGCGACAGGTTTCGTCGTTGCCGAGCTTCGCACGGGCATCGCGGAACGTCATTGCTGCGAGCGTGGCCGAGTAGACGAAGGTGCGAGGTTTTCAAACGCGATCAAACGCTGCGCCGTCCAGTTTCTAGCGAGATCCGCCCTCGGCGGCACGGTGAACGGCGACGTGAGGCAGAACTCGCTCGTCAACAACGGCAGCGTCAACGGGAGCACGATCACGCCGCTCGCGCTGCCGCTCCCGATCACGGTCCCCACGTTTCCGACTTTCTCGGCCGGCACGACGGCGGTGACGCTCGCGCAGCACGAGGACCGATCGCTCGCGGCCGGCGACTACGGCCAGGTCACGCTCCAGATGGGGAGCGTCGCGGATCCCACCGTGCTCACACTGAGCGGTGGAGTCTACAACCTCGACGGACTCAACGTCGGCGAAAAGAGTCGCGTAGAGTGCACGACCGCGTGTGAGATCCGGATCAAGAACCGCCTCGAGCCCGGCGAGAAGTCGTTCATTGGTCCCGCAGCCGGTTCGGGCCTCAGCCCCTCTGATGTGGAGCTCTTCGTCGAGGGCATCAACGGCAGCTCGGGCAACCTTGGTGCCACGCCCAAGGCGGCGGTCATCGGCTTCGACAACACGGTGCAAGCCCGCGTGCACGCCCCCAACGGAACCCTCTGGCTAAAGGCCGGAACGACCGCTACCGGCACCTTCGTCGCCAGGGACGTCCTGGTCGGCGAAGGGGTCTCGCTGACGAAGGACGCGACGGGCGCCTGCCCGGGCCCGGTGGACGACGGAAACCCCTGCACGGCGGACTCCTGCGACGAGGGGACCGGCACGGTGCACCACGATCCCCTGCCCGCGGGCACGAGTTGCTCGAACGGCAACGCCTGCGACGGCGCGGAGAGCTGTGACGGGGCGGGCACCTGCCAGCCGGGCACGCCCCCGACAATCGACGACGGCAACCCCTGCACCGCCGACGCTTGCAGTCCCTCGGCCGGAGTCACACGCACGCCGGTGGCCGCAGGCACGTCGTGCGGAGACGGCAACGCCTGCAACGGCGACGAGACCTGCAACGCGAGCGGCACCTGCCAGTCCGGCACGCCGCCGAACCTCGACGACGGCAACGCCTGCACCGCGGACTCGTGCGATCCGGAAACCGGAGTCAGCCACGCCCCGCTCACCGGCGCGGCTTGCGACGACGGCAACGCCTGCACGCAAACCGACACCTGTCAGGCCGGCATCTGCACGGGCGGAAACGCGGTAGTCTGCACCGCCTCCGACCAGTGCCACGACGCCGGCACGTGCAACCCGAGCACCGGCACCTGCTCGAACCCCGCCAAGCCCAACGGCAGCGCGTGCAACGACGGGAACGCCTGCACCCAGACCGACACCTGTCAGTCCGGGAGCTGCTCGGGCTCGAACCCCGTGGTCTGCACCGCGAGCGACCAGTGCCACACCGCAGGGACCTGCGATCCGGGTACGGGCGTTTGCTCGAACCCGGCCAAGCCCGACGGCGCCACCTGCAACGACGGGGACGCCTGCACGCAGTCCGACACCTGCCAGGCCGGCGCCTGCACCGGTGGCAGCCCGGTCGTCTGCACCGCGAGCGATCAATGTCACGACGCGGGCACGTGCAACCCGAGCACCGGGACCTGCTCCAACCCGTCCAAGGCCGATGGCACGAGCTGCGACGACGGCGACGCCTGCACCGCAGGCGATGCGTGCGCGGCAGGAAGCTGCGCGGGTGGCAATCCCGTCGCGATCGACGACGACAACCCGTGCACCACGGACGCCTGCGACCCACAAGCCGGAGTGACCCATTCTCCGGTCGCAGCGGGCACGAGCTGCGCCGACGCCACGGTGTGCAACGGCGACGAAGTCTGCGACGGCACGGGGAGCTGCGTGGCGGGTTCCCCCCCGAACGCCGAGGACGGGAACCCCTGCACCGCCGACGCTTGCGACCCGGAGCTGGGCGTCACGCACACGCCGGTGGCGGCCGGCACGAGCTGCGCGGACGCGACCGTGTGCAACGGCGACGAGACATGCGATGCCGCCGGTTCTTGCCAGACCGGAACGCCGCTCGCGATCGATGACGGGAACGTGTGCACCGCGGACGCTTGCGATCCGCTGCTGGGCGTCACGCACACCCCAGTCCCCGCGGGAACCTCGTGCGCAGACGCCAACGTGTGCGACGGAGCCGAGGCCTGCGATGGCACAGGGAGCTGCCAGGCCGGAGTCCCGCCGAACCTCAGCGACGGCAACCCGTGCACGGCGGACGCCTGCGATCCGCAGGTCGGCGTGACCCACACTCCGGTCGCGGCGGGCACGGCCTGCGGCGATGGCGACCTGTGCAACGGAGATGAGACGTGTGACGCCGCCGGGGCGTGCCAGCCCGGCACCCCGGTCCCGCCCAGCGACGGGAACCCGTGCACTCAAGATGTCTGCGATCCCCAGACCGGGCTCGTGAGCCATCCGCCAGCGCCCGCGGGCACGGCGTGCAACGTGGACGCCTGCACATTCGGCGCGCTCTGCGACTCGGGCGGTGTTTGCGTCGGTGGAATGCCCCTGCCGGTAGATGACGGGGACGCTTGCACGATTGATTCCTGCGACCCCGTGCTCGGGCCGACCTACAAGACCTGCGCGCCGGTGGATCGAACGGTGGCGACGACAGTGATCGCCTCGATGGAGTGGCTCTACACCGGTTCGAACCCGGTGCAGACGGGTGTGGCCCCGGGAACCATCGAGGCGGCTCGCGCTGCCAGCCTGCGCGGCCAGGTGCATGACCAAGCCGGGTTCCCGCTACCGGGAGTCACCGTGCGGGTGCAGGGCCGGCCAGAGCTCGGCCAGACGACGACGCAGTCGAGCGGCGTCTTCGACTTGGTGGTCAACGGCGGCGGCGAGTTGCTGCTCGACTTCCAGAAGGCGGGCTTCCTTCCGGCACACCGGCCAATTCAGGTGAGTTGGGGAGAGAGCGCGCGAGTACCGGATCTGGTGATGGCGCAACTGGACCCCGTGGCGACGGAAGTCGATCTGTCCTCAGCGGAGGATGTCCAGGTCGCGCGCGGCAGTGTGGTCATCGACGGGAACGGCTCGCGGCAAGCCACCGTCATGTTCCGAGCTGGGACGTCTGCGGCGTTGATTGCGGCCGACGGTACGAGCACATCGGTGACCGAGCTCAACATTCGGGCAACGGAATACACCGTGGGCCCGAACGGTCCCAAGGCGATGCCGGCGCCGTTGCCTCCGACCAGCCAATACACGTACGCCGTCGAGCTCTCGGCGGACGAAGCGATCGCAACGGGCTCCGCCAGCGTTGCCTTCGATCAGCCGGTGATCTTCTACGTGGAGAACTTCCTCGGGCTCCAGGCCGGCAAGGTCGTGCCGGTCGGGACCTACGATCGAGCGCGCGGCCAGTGGGTCGCAGAGCCGAGCGGCGTCGTCTTGAAGGTGCTCTCGGTGTCCGGCGGCAGCGCCACGGTGGACGCCAACGGGGACGGCGTCGCAGACACCGCGGCGGAGCTGAGCGCGCACGGAATCACCGCGGCGGAGCTCGCGAAGCTCGGGCAACTCTACGCTGCCGGTACGGGGCTTTGGCGCGTGGCGCTGACCCACCTGACCCCGGTGGACTGTAACTTCCCGGGAAAGAAGCCCTCTTCGCCACCACCGCCCCAACCGAAGTGGCCGGGCGGCGGCGGTCAGGGCGGCACTGCCGGAACGGGAGGCACCGGCGGAAGCGGCGGCTCCGGCGGAAGCGGGGGGAGCGGCGGCGCCGCAGGTTCCGGAGGAGAAGCGGGCGCAGCGGGCGCTGGTGGTGCGGCGGGCGCTGCGGGCGCTGCGGGCGCTGCGGGCGCTGGTGGCGCGGCGGGTGCTGCCGGTGCTGCCGGAAGCGGCGGTGCCGCCGGGAGCGGAGGCGATGGCGGCTCCGGCGGAGCCGGCGGCCAAGGAGGGACCTCCGGCAGCGCCGGAACGGGTAATGAGGGCGGCTGGGGGCCGACGCCGGGGCCCAGTCCGGATCCCGACGATCCGTGCGGGTCGCCCAACAACTCTACGCTGGAGTGCCAGAGTCAGATCCTGAAGGAGTCGGTGCCCATCGCGGGAACCCCGTTCGAGCTCGTGTACTCGAGCGACCGGACCCACGGGCGCCGAAACTCTCGAGCGCTCAACGTGCTCCTGTCCGAAGCCACGGTCCCCAGCGATCTGAAGCGCATCGACGTCGAGGTCACGGTCGCGGGACAGACCACTCGGCAGAGCTTCCCACCGGCTCCCAACCAGTCCTTCCAGTACGTCTGGGACGGTCGCGACGCATTCGGACGCTTGCTTCAGGGCCGGCAGCCCGCCGTTGTCACGCTCGACTGGGTCTTCGACGTGACCTACGAGGAGGGCTCCGAGTTCGGCGACTTCGGGACCGGCGTTACGCTCGACTTCAACGCCGCTCGTGCCGAGATCAGCTCGCGTCGGATGTTCGGCGGTCCGCTTGGACCGTTCGACCCCAAACCGCTCGGGCTCGGCGGCTGGACCTTGAGTGCCCATCACACGTACGACCCGGTCGGCGGCGTGTTGTTCTTGGGCGACGGCAAGCGCCGCAGCACGGCGGATCTGCCCTCGGTCGTCGAACCCATGCTGACGACCACGGGAATCGCGGCGGGGATCGCGGTCGCGCCGGACGGCACGGTCTATTCCTCGGACATCAGCTGGGACGTGATCTGGCGCATCTCGCCGAGCGGTACGTCGAGCGTCTACGCGGGTACCTTGAACCAGGCGGGCTACTCCGGCGACGGCGGACCCGCGACGAGCGCGAGGATGAGCCAACCCCAACGGCTCGCGCTGGCGCGCGACGGGACGCTGTACGTGGCCGAGCAGCACAACCACATCGTCCGTAAGATTGCCCCGAACGGCATCATCTCCACGCTCGCTGGCACTGGCGTCGCAGGGTTCACGGGGGACGACGGTCCCGCCACCTCCGCGCGCCTTAGCGACCCCTGGGGTGTCGCGGTCGGACCGGACGGGTTAGTATACATCGCCGACGCGGGAAACGGAAGGGTTCGTCGCGTGGACGCCTCCGGCACCATCCGGACGGTCGCAGGGAACGGCACTCCCTGTTGCGGCGTCAACGCGGTCAACGAGGTTCGTGCGACCCAGACGCGCATGACGCCGTTCGACCTCGCGTTCAGCAACACCGGTGATCTCTATATCGCCGACCGAGGCGCGGGGCAGGTGCGCTACGTAGACAACGCCGGCATCATCCACAACCGCGGCGGCTCAGGCTGTGGCTTCGCGTCGTGCCTGGGTGACGATGGAATGCTGGCTGTGGATGCGCGAATTCAGCCGCAAGCGGTGCTGCCGCTCGATGACGGCACGGTGTTGTTCGCCGAGGGCGGAGCCGTTCGCGCGATCACACCTCAGGGCATCCTGCGTACACTGGCGGGCCAGGGAACGGTCTCGTTTGGTGCTGGAGTCCCGGCACGCCGGGCCCTGGTGAGTGCGTCGGACATCGCCGCCGCCCCGAATGGGACGCTGGTCATCTCGAACAACGGGCCTCCCGCGCCGGCGGTGTGGCGCATCGTGCCGCCGTTGCCGGGCCTGACCGGAGGCGGTCACGCCGTCGCGACCGAAGACGGGCAGGAGGTGTTCGTGTTCGACCCGAGCGGCCGGCATCTGGCGACGCGCGACGCCCGGACGGGCGCCACGCGCGCAAGCTTCGGCTACGACTCGGCGGGGCGACTGGCCTCGGTGACCGACGGCGACGGCAACACGACGACCATCGGGCACGATTCCAGCGGAAATCCCACGCTCATCGTGGGGCCCTACGGCCACCCGACGGCGCTGCAAGTCGATGCCAACGGCTACCTGGCAGCGGTGGTCAACCCCCTCTCCGAGTCCGTCAGCGCGACCTACACCAGCGACGGTCTGATGACCTCGTTCACCGACGCGCGCGGCAACATGAGCTCGATGAGCTACGACGTGCTCGGCCGCGTACACACCGACGCCAACGCCGCTTCAGGCGTGGTTGAGTTCACGCGCAGCGGTACCTTCGCCGGCTACAGCGCCGCGAAGACGACGGCCATGGGTCGCACGACGACCTACGCGGTCGAGCCCGTCTCGACGGGGGGCGAGCTTCGCACCAACACCTTCCCGGACGGCACCGTTGCGACGCAGCTCCTGCCGTTGAACGGCACCGAGGCCGTCACCACGCCGGACGGCACGCAATACACGATGACGGAAGCCCCCGACCCGCGCTTCGGCCTCAACGCGCCCGTGGTGACGCGCACGACGCGCACTCCGAGCGGCCTCACGCGCACCGAGACTCTGACCCGCACGTTGACCGGCGCGACCCCGAGCGATCCTTTCGCGTTCACCCAACAGACTGATCAAGTCAACGTCAACGGACGCATTACTCGAACCGTCTTCGACAAGCCCACGCTGACGACCACGGTCACGAGCCCTGCCAGCAGGGTGACGAAGACCTTCCACGACTCCCAGATGCGCGTCACCCGCCGCGAAGTAACCGGCATCACTCCCGTCGTGTTCGGCTACGATTCGCGAGGGCGCCTCGCGACCGTGACCCAAGGTCCCCGCACGCGCAGCACGACTTACTTCAACACCAGCGACGCTCGGAACGGCTACGTGCAGTGGGTCACCAACGCCCTGGCCCAGACCACCAGCTTCTCCCCCGACGCGACGGGTCGCATCCTGCAACAGCTGGATCCCGACGGCGCCCTGACCTCCTTTGCCTGGGACGGCAACGGAAACCTGACGAGCGTGACGCCCCCCGGCCAGCCCGCCCACGGCCAGAGCTTCACCCCGGTGGACCTGCTCTCGGCATACACGCCGCCGGTCGTGCCGGGAGTGCCCGCGCCGAGTACACTGTTCGCGTACAACGTGGACCGGCAGCTCACGCAGACGACGCGACCGGATGGGTTGCTCGTGGGGAGGACCTACGACGCGGCAGGCAAGCTCGACCTGCTGGCGACGCCCGCCGGCAACGTGGACTACGACTACTTCGGGCTGACGCCCTGCCCGGGCTGCGCACCTGGCCGCCTGCAACGCATCACCGATCCGAGCGGTGTAGTGTTGGACCATTCATACGACGGGCTTCTGTTGAAGAGCCTGACCTGGTCCGGCGCAGTCGCCGGCAGCGTCGCATTCGGCCACGACGCGAGCTTCCGGATCACCAGCGAGACGGTCACTGTGGGCGCAACGACGTCGCCGGTCGCTTTCGGCTACGACAACGACGACATCCTGATCTGCGCCTCGCCGAGCACCTGCTCCCCCGCGGGCACGGACGCGCTGAAGATCACGCTGAATGCGGGCAATGGTCTCGTCACGGGGAGCACCCACGGCCTGGTGACCGACACGTTGACGTACAACGCGTTCGGGGAGCTCGCGAGCACCACCGGCAAGGTGGGGGCGAGCACGGTGTTCAGCGAGGTGGTGGATACGGCCGCCAACCCCCGAGACGCGCTCGGACGCATCGTGCAGCGGGTCGAGACCAACGGCGGGGCGGCGGTCACGTGGCGCTATACCTATGACCTGCGCGGGCGCCTGGTGGACGTGCAAAAGGACGGCGCGCTCTTCGAGCACTACGACTACGACCCGAATGGGAACCGGACGCTGTTGACCACGCCGGCGGGGACGACCGCGGGGGTGTACGACGCGCAGGACCGACTGCTGAGCTACGGCAGCACGACGTACACGTACACCGCGAACGGGGAGCTGCGGACGAAGACGGACTCCACCGGCACGACGACGTACACCTACGACGTGCGCGGAAACCTGGTGCAGGTGGACCTGCCGAGCGGCGACGTGATCCAGTACCTGGTGGACGGCCAGGACCGCCGCGTGGGCAAGAACAAGAACGGCGTCCTCGAGCGGGCCTGGCTCTACCGCAACCAGCTCAACCCGGTCGCGGAGCTCGATGGGAGCGGGGCGCTCGTCGCGAGGTTTGTCTACGGCTCGAAGAGCAACGTGCCCGAGTACATGGTCCGCGGTGGCGTGACGTACCGGGTGCTCTCGGATCACCTTGGCTCGCCGAGGGCGCTCGTCGACGTGGTGACTGGGGCGGTGGCGTGGCGCGCGGACTTCGATGCTTGGGGCAACCGGACCCTGACCGCGGGAACCGCAGATTTCCTGCCGTTTGGCTTCGCGGGAGGGATGTTCGATCCGGAGACGGGCCTGACCAGGTTTGGGGCCCGGGACTATGACCCGGTGGTGGGGAGGTGGACTGCAAAGGACCCGGCCGGGTTCCGCAATACCGAGATCAACTTCTACCTCTACGCGGCTGCCGATCCGGTCAATCGCCGTGACCCCAAGGGGCGGAATCTCGTCTGCGACATCGTTTGGGAGATCGTTTGCGAATATGGATGCAAGGCTGGGCACCACGTGTGCCTGCCAATCTGCATATTGATGGGACTGACAGTTTGTTCCGAGCCGAAGGTTGGTGAGCCTGGGAAGTGGCCGTGCGGCGGTTGGCTGCAACCGCCATGCGATGAAGAGGGTTTCGCGCCGGGCGAGAAGTGCTTCAAGTACCCGGAGACGTGCACGTGCGGTCCCGAAGGTGATCCGAAGGGGTGAAAGCGCACATGTGGAGCCAAGGCAACCAAGGCGAGCCGCCGATCGTGGCGTTCGTAAAGACGATTTGGTGTGGAGTTGCTGGCGGCAGCTCACTGTACGCCGTCAAGGCGCTTCCCGGCGCAGGATGGGAATCTGAAGTAGCCCGGATCGTCTTGCTCGTTGCCGCCATCTGGTTCGGCTTCGTCGGGGCTCGCTCGGCACGAGTTGTGAGGTCGAGCCGGCCCAAATGAACGCTGTGGTGACTCGCCGATCTTTTCGCAGAGAAACAGCGCTGTTTCTTGCGCTCGGCTCCGCCGCTTCCGGCTTCGGCTCCGCGCGCGCGCCTGCGGGCTCGGCACAACACGCCCCCTCCGCCCGCGCGCAGCGCCGGCCGTGGAGCTTCCGACATCTCCGGTCTTGCATCGCCGCTCGCCGCAGCTTCCTCTCCACGACACCGGCGCGAGCACGGGCTTGGAGGGGGCAGGCGGCGCGCAGCGGCGCGCAGCGCCGCGAGCAACGACCGGGGGAGGCAGGAAGAGTGGACCGGCAGCTCACGCAGACGACGCGACCGGACGGGCTGCTCGTGGGGAGGACCTACGACGCGGCGGGCAAGCTCGACCTGCTGGCGACGCCCGCCGGCAACGTCGACTACGACTACTTCGGCCTGACGCCCTGCCCCGGCTGCGCGCCCGGGCGCCTGCAACGCATCACCGACCCGAGCGGCGTCGTCCTGGATCATTCCTACGACGGCCTGCTCATGAAGAGCCTCACCTGGTCGGGCCCGGTCGCCGGCAGCGTGAGCTTCGGCCACGACGCGAGCTTCCGGGTCACCAGCGAAACGGTCACGGTGGGCGCGACGAGCTCGCCGGTGGCCTTCGGCTACGACAACGACGACATCCTGATCTGCGCGTCGCCGAGCACCTGCTCTCCCGCAGGCACGGATGCGCTGAAGATCACGCTGAGTGCGGGCAATGGGCTGGTCACGGGGAGCACGCACGGAGTCGTCACCGACACGCTGACCTACAACGCCTTCGGGGAGCTCGCGAGCTACACCGGCAAGGTGGGGGCGAGCACGGTGTTCAGCGAGGTGGTGGACACAGCGACCAACCCCCGAGACGCGCTCGGACGCATCCTGCAGCGCGTCGAGACCAACGGCGGGGCGGCGGTCACGTGGCGCTACACCTATGACCTGCGCGGGCGCCTGGTGGACGTGCAGAAGGACGGCGCGCTCTTCGAGCACTACGACTACGACCCGAATGGGAACCGCACGCTGCTGACCACGCCGACTGGAACCACGGCGGGGGTGTACGACGCGCAGGACCGACTGCTGAGCTACGGCAGCACGACCTACACGTACACGGCGAACGGGGAGCTGCGCACCAAGACTGATGCGAGTGGCACGACGACGTACACGTATGACGTGCGCGGGAACCTCGTGCAGGTGGACCTGCCGAGCGGCGACGTGATCCAGTACCTGGTCGACGGCCAGGACCGCCGGGTGGGCAAGAAGAAGAACGGCGTGCTCGAGCGAGCGTGGCTCTACCGGAACCAGCTCAACCCAGTGGCGGAGCTCGATGGGAGCGGCGCGCTCGTCGCGAGGTTTGTCTACGGCTCGAAGAGCAACGTGCCGGAGTACGTGGTGCGCGGGGGCGTGACGTATCGCGTGTTGTCGGATCACCTCGGATCGCCGCGGGCGGTGGTCGAGGTGGCAAGCGGGACCGCAGCCTGGCGCGCGGACTTCGATGCTTGGGGAAACCGTACGCTGCTCGTCGGGACGGCGGATTTCCTGCCGTTTGGCTTCGCGGGAGGGATGCTGGACCCGGAGACGGGGCTCACTCGGTTTGGTGCGAGGGATTACGACCCCGTGGTCGGGAGGTGGGTGAGCAAGGATCCGATCGGGTTCGAGTCTGCGACGGTGAACTTCTACGCATACGCGATGAACGACCCCGTAAACGATCAAGACCGAACCGGCCTGGGACGAAGCGAGTGCATTGGTGGATGCAATCTCGAGGCGCTGGGGTGCTATCTCAGTACTGGTAACTTCTACTACTGCGTCGCGAAATACGCTGTCTGTGTGAAGATTTGCCACGACACCGAGCCCCCGGACGATCCGCCCAACATCTGCGGTCCGGGACCCACGAGCGGATCCGAGGGCGCGAGTGGTACCGGGCCATCAGGAGGCGGTGGAGGAACAACCGGAGGGCCGTGATGCGCTACGCGGTTCGACTCCCGGCCGAGTTCCAACCAGAGGCTCCGGTGGTGGTGGACCTCTCGAACCATCGGCCGTCGCAACTTGCGTTCCGTCTTTCCGATTCGTCCGCTGCTCTTGTCGCGGAGTGCATCTTCCCACCGCACGCCGTCCTGGGGAGTGTTTCGGCGGCCGGGCACGACCTCATCGTGAGTAGCGAGCGAGCCGTGCCGGGTGGGTGGGAAGTCGATGGGGGCTTCGGTCGGATGTTGCTCGCTGTGTCCGCCACAGCTCCGGGAGAGCCTCTGCCGCTCTCTCGCTGGCACCTACGCCACATCGAGGAGACAACCATGGCGGGAGTCGCGTACCGGGCGAGACCCTTGCCCGAGGTGGTGGCCGATTGCGAGTTCTCTGTGGTTGGCGGGTCGGTTCAGGTCTTGCATCGGGTTCAGAACGACGGGAAGAGTCGGGTCTGCGTCACGCTCGCCACAAGCTTAGCCGTGGGCAGCACGGCCGCTGGAATTGGGAGCAACGATCTCCGGCTGGAGTGGCAGGTCGATGATGGCGCGATGACGGTTGAGCTTGCTCGCACGCCTGGGATTGCAGTGCGCGCCGACCCAGCGGAGCCGGCGTCGTGCTTCGGCTTTCGTTACCCCGCGGAAGGCTGCGTGGAACTCGCTCCGGGAATGATCGCCGAGGTCCGCTACGAACTCCGCGCCAGGCGAAGATGATGGGGCCCCGGTCTGCCTGCTCGGAACAGCCGATGACCGCAGGACGCTGCAACTCTGAGCGCTTCACCGCCGACGCTCGCGTGAAGGTGTGCCAGCCTCATGGTCGCTCCTCAGTCTCGGGTCGACACGCCCCCTCCGCCCGCGCGCAGCGCCGGCCGTGGAGCTTCCGACATCTCCGGTCTTGGATCGCCGCTCGCCGCAGCTTCCTCTCCACGACGCCGGCGCGAGCACGGGCTTGGAGGGGGCAGGCGGCGCGCAGCGGCGCGAAGCGCCGCGAGCAACGACCGGGGGAGGCAGGAGGACAGTACTTGGTCGACGGCCAAGACCGCCGCGTCGGCAAGAAGAAGAACGGTGTGCTCGAGCGGGCCTGGCTCTTCCGGAACCAGCTCAACCCAGTCGCGGAGCTCGATGGGAGCGGCGCGCTCGTCGCGAGATTCGTCTACGGCGCGAAGAGCAACGTGCCGGAGTACGTGGTGCGCGGTGGCGTGACGTACCGGGTGCTGAGCGACCACCTCGGTTCGCCGAGGGCGGTTGTCGATGTCGCGACGGGGGCCGTAGCTTGGCGTGCGGACTTCGACGCTTGGGGCAATCGCACGCTGATCGCGGGAATGGCGGATTTCCTGCCGTTTGGCTTCGCGGGAGGGATGCTCGATTCGGAGACGGGGCTGACGCGATTTGGGGCTCGCGACTATGACCCGGCGGTGGGGAGGTGGATGGCAAAAGACCCGATTCGTTTCGACGCCGGTGATTCCGACTTGTACGCGTACGCCTTTGCCGACCCGGCAAATCGCGCTGATCCATCGGGTGCCGGTTATGTGGGATTCATGCAGTGCCTCGCTAGCGGAGCGTCTTTTGGAACGTGCTTCCTCCGCGAGTACTTCGCTGCCCTGAGCTGCCTGACGTTTGGCAACTGCGGGTGGCCTTCGCCCAGCGGGCCGAGTGCCGGCGACCCGCCGGGCGGCGGGGGCGGTGGTGCTCCGCCAGGCTGGTGCGAGGGACCACCGGCAAATGACAACAACCAGTGTCCAAACATTGGCAGCTACTACAAGATGTTTCCTGGTGGATATTGGAAGATGTGCCAATACGCATGCCCAAAACAGGTGGCCGAGATCGTTTTTTTCGACGCAAAGACCCCATGCCCTCAGTCAATCAAGAATCCGTGGTGACGCCGTGTTCCTTCTGCAATCGGCGACATGACGCATACGAGTTGATCTGGGCGCCGACCGGCACCACGATCTGCTCATTCTGCGTGGCCACATTCTGGCACAGCGCAAAGCGACATGGCGCACCAAGAGGACTGCCGATCTCCGAAGCCCGCGTGCCTGCCAGCGAAGCTCACGTCTGGCGCATTGGCGGAGTGTTACCTCGCACACACACGTTTCATCTCCGTGGCGCGGCAAGGATCTGCGCGTACGGTCTACCCGGCGCCAGCCGCGTAGTACTGCTCATCGACGGGCCGTGGGCGCCCGACCGGTGCCGCAATGAACGAACTTGACCCGAGTTCGCGTGCCGCGTGCCAGTTCTGCGGCGCGACCCGCGACGGAACAGGACTGCTATTTGCCACCGACCATGGTGGCGTCATCTGCCAGGACTGTGTGGAGATTTCGAAGCGGCTGCTCGACATCCATGGGCTGTTCCCGCCAACATGCTTCGTCGAGGTCGAAGTCGAGGACGAGACCGATGTCCCGCAAGGAGCCGGGCGGGGCGATCCCGATGAGCAGTGAAACGGGCGACAGCACAACGTCTTGTTCGGCGTCGGGTCCCCGGACACGCATCCAGTCTCAGAAGGACGCGCCCCCTCCGGCCGCGCGCAGCGCCGGCCGTGGAGCTTCCGACCTCAGCGGTCTTGCACCGACGCTTGCCGTTGCTTCCTCTCCACGACACCGGCGCGAGCACGGGCTGTCGAGTAGGCCCTGGCACAGCTTGCGCTGCGCCAGGGCCCCTCACCAGATCCGTGACCCATCAGCGACACCGGGATGATTTCCGCGGACGTGGCCGCCAGGCTCGGCTTCGACGCGGAGGTCATCAGTGGCAAATGGACGGAAGATCGAGGACGAGGCGGAGGCGCGGCGGTGCCTGCTCGCGGCGAAGCGGAAGGGCCTGAGCGCCGGGGAGTGGGCGCGGGCGCACGACATCGACGGGCGGTCTCTGAACGCGTGGCGGGTGAATCTCGAACGGCGGGGAGCGAGCGCTCAGCCGCGACGGCGAAAGTCGAAGGCGGCAGCGACGGCGCACGCGTTGGTCGAGCTTGTTCCCGCTTCGCCGAGCATCGCCGTGGCCGGGAGGGGCCGGTACGTTCTCGAGGTTGCCAGGGCTCGGGTGGAGTTCGGTGACGACGTTTCGGTCGAGACGCTGCACCGGGTACTCGAGGCTTTGCGCTCGTGCTGAGCCTACCTCCGACGGTGCGCGTGTTCGTGGCGGTGGCCCCACTCGACATGCGCGGCTCCTTCGACGCCCTCGCCGGCGCTGTGCGCGGCCTGGGGCTCGATCCAGTCGATGGCCACCTGTATCTCTTCCTCAACAAGCGCAGGCGGATCGCGAAGGCTCTGTGGTTCGACGGGTCGGGCTGGTGTGTTCTCGCCAAGCGCCTCGAGGCTGGGAGCTTTCAGCTTCCGCTGCTGGACGGCGACAAGCCGCAGGTGGTGATCGACGGCTCGGCGTTCGCCTCGCTGCTGGCTGGGATCGACTTCACAGCGGCGCGGCGCGGCTGGTACCGGCGGCCTCGATTCGAAAAAGCACGCAAGGGGATCGACACGGATCTCCAAGTATGATCTCTACTCGTCTGTGGACGGGCTGGAAGCGCTGCGCAAGGAGAACGCCGAGCTCCGTGCGCAAGTCGCGCAGCTCCTCACCGAGCTGGCACGGCTCAACGATCGCGTCTCGGAGCTGCTCGCGGTAGCGCAGCGCAAGCAGCGAAAGGCTCCTGCTCCCGGCGCTGCAGCGCCAGCCGCTGCCCCGCCCGTCGTCGAGGGAGAAGCCCAGCGTGCTTTCGAGGAGCGGCCCAAGGCCCCGGACAAGCCTGCCGCCGAGCCTCCGCCGAAGAAGAAGGCGAGGCCAACGGGGCGCAAGCCGATCCCCAGCCACCTCGAAGCCGAAGAGCACGAGCTCCGCCCCGATGCGTGCGGCGAGTGCGGCGGAGCTGCCCTGGACGTCGTCGACGAGCTCGTCGAGGAGAAGCTCCACGTCGTCAAGGAACACCAGCGCCGGCGCGTCGTTCGTCGCTACACGTGTCGCTGTCGCGAGTGTGGCGAGCGCACGACGCTGCGCTCTCTGCCTGCCCCTTACGAGCGCTCCAAGGTCACCTGCGAGTGGCTCGCGTGGCTCGTGTACCAGAAGTTCTGGCTGCTCACGCCGCTCGACCGCATCCGGCGCGACCTCGCCGAGCGCGGAGTCCCGATCGCGATGAGCACGCTGGTGACCTTCATCGAGCGCGCTGCCGACCTGCTGTCGGGCATCGACGGTTTGCACTGGAAGCAGCTGCTCGCCGGCTCCTGGATGGCTACCGACGGCACCGGGTTGAAGGTCATCATCAAGAAGCTTCCCGCTGCGCACAACGGTTACGTGGAGCTCTACCGCAACCACGACGTCGCGGTCTTTCAGTACGAGCCCGACAAGAGCGGCGAGGTCGTCGCCGCGAAGCTCAGACCCTTCCGAGGTACCCTCACCGCCGATGCCGAGCATCGCTTCAACGACGTCTTCGCTTCAGGCCGCGTGCTCGAGGCCGGGTGCAACGCCCACGGCCGTCGCAAGTTCCGTGACGCAGAAGACACCCAGCCGGTGCTCGCTCTCGAAGGCGGCGCCTTCCTGGGCGCGATCTACGGCGAAGAGGGAGAGGCGCAGAAGCTCGGCCTGGTCGGAGAGGCGCTCAGAGAACATCGCCAGCGGTGCATTCGCCCCATCGTCCAGGACTTCGAGCGCTGGCGCGACGCCGTCGAGCCGACGCTCTTGCCCTCCGAGCCGCTGGCGGCGGCGATTCGGTACTACAAGAACCATCGGGACGCGCTCTTCCGTTTCGTCGACGACCCGCTGGTCCCCATCGACAACTCTCCCACCGAGCGCGAGTTTCAGAACGTCGCCAAGCTGCGCCTCAACATGCTCTTCGCCGGCAGCACGGAAGGCGCCCACCGTGCTTGCGTGCTCCTCGGCATCATCGCCACCTGTCGAGCTCTAGGTGTCCCTGCGCAGGCCTATCTCACCTGGGCCTTCGAGCGCCTCGGGACCCACCGCGATGTCTTCGCGCTGCCGCTCGAGGCCCTGACCCCCGCCGCGTTCAAGAAGACCCTCGGCTGAGCCCCACGCACGATTCCACCCGCCGCGCATCCCGGCGTCGCTGATCGGTCACTGCGTACGCGAGGAACAACCCGACGAACTTCGCTGACCGCGATGGGCAGTCCCCGTATTTGGTCGGTGGAGGAATCGCTGGAGGAGGCGCCTGTTTCTTGGCCGCGTTTGACCAGGCTTGGGCGTCGTATCCGGATGATGAGAATGACGGCTCCAGCAAGCGGCACTGCTTCGCGAACTGCCTAGCCTCACGTTGCACTGGGATCCGTTCTTGTCTCCGCTCGTCGGCTGGCTCTACGAGGCGCAAGAGAAATTCGCTGGCGATTGGCTCGCGGACATCCGGAGCAACTACCGTGGCGCATTGCTTGCGCCCCAGCTATGGAAGACCTGTCGTGAAGCATGCGACCCAGATGCTTGCCCTCCGCAGTGACGTCGATTAGGAGCAATGGTGGGAGAACGCCCGAACAAGAGGTGGTGGGTTCTGGGCCTTCTGGCACTCACCAGCGCGATGGCTCTCTCGTCGGTCGTGCGGGACGTGGCCCGGCGGGCGACTGCCCCAAAAGCCTGGAAGCTCAGGGATTTTGCGCGGGCGCATGCGCAACCGCGCAAGCTCAGGCGCGTTCAGGTCTCCGGCTTGGAGTACGTGGTTTGGCTTGATCGTGCATCTGCGGGCGGCGTGTTGTTGCGGATCGGGTCAGGCGCACCGGTCTACATATTTGATGCAACCGGAACACTCGTCGCTTGGTCACCGACAACCGGAGATGGGGAATGCGCGGTATTCCTCGGAGCGCCTTTTGACCGCGGGGTGAACGTGACGATCGAGGAGGCGATCAGTCACAGCGACGCCACTTTGAGTCGCCAGAACTCGTCCACGGAGGACCGTTGACCGCCGATGCCGTGGCGGTTCAGGGGTTCTTGACGAAGCGAAGTGAAGTGGCGACGCCAGCGCCAGCAACGCGTGCTCGGGCGCCTGGCACGCCCCCTGCGCCGTGATCGGGCAAAGCCCGGACGCGCTGCCGGGACGCCGCTCACTCCTCCACGTAGTCCAAGCTCTTCCCGAACGTCTCCTCCAGCGCGAGCAGCGAGACGACGGCGATCAGCAGCGTGACCACGCCCACCGCGATGGCGCTGCCGACCACGCCCAGGGGGTCCTTCAGCTGCTTGAAACCGAAGGTGAGCAGGACCACGGCGCCGCGCACGAAGTTCGGAGCGGTCGTGGTCACCGTCGCGCGGATGTTCGTGCCGAAGAGCTCCGAGGCCATGGTCACGAACACCGCCCAGTAGCCGGTGGCGAAGCCGAGCAGGAGGCAGACCCCGTAGAACGTGGTGAGCGAGGTCTTCGCCAGCGTGAAGTAGACGACGAAGGCCAGGGCCGTGAGGCCGATGAAGCCTCCGAGCACGCGCTTGCGGCTCCTGAGGAGCTGGGAGAGCGCGCCGCTGGCCAGATCCCCCGCGGCCAGGCCGATGTAGGTCATCATCACGGCGCGGCCGGGCGCGGGAGCCTCGCTCATGCCCATGGCCTTGCCGAGCTCCGGCGCGAACGTCACCAGCACGCCGACCGCGAACCAGATGGGGACGCCCACCAGGATCACCGCGAGGTACTTCTTCGCCCGCGCGAACGTGGAGAACAGGCTCGAGAAGCTGCCGAGCTTGACGCCGGAGGCCTTCACGCCGGCGAACATGCCGGACTCGTAGAGGCCGACGCGCAGGAGCAGGAGCGCGAGGCCCATGCCGCCGCCGACGAAGTACGCGGTCCGCCAGTCGAAGAAGTCGCCGATCAGCGCGGCGACGACGGCGCCCAGGATGCCGATGGTGGCGACGATGGTCGTGCCGTAACCGCGGGACTCGCGGTGCATGATCTCGCTGACCAGCGTGATGCCCGCGCCGAGCTCGCCGGCCAGACCGACGCCGGCGATCAGGCGCAGCGCCGCGTACTGCGGGACCGTCTGCACGAAGCCGTTGGCGATGTTCGCCACCGAGTACATGAAGATGGAGCCGAACAGCACCGAGACGCGCCCGCGCTTGTCACCCAGGACGCCCCAGAGGATGCCGCCGATGAGCATGCCGCCCATCTGCATGTTGATGAGCAGCACGCCCTGATCGAGGATCTGCTCCTTGGGCACGCCGATGGCGGCGAGGCTCTTGACCCTGACGATGCTGAACAGGATCAGGTCGTAGATGTCCACGAAGTAGCCGAGCGCCGCGACCAGCACGGTCAGGGCCACGGGGGCTTGTTTGGCTTCGGGGCGCATCGTCGCCCGGGACGGTAATCCGAGCCGTCTCGGCCCTGAACGGACGTCTGCAAACCCTGATGGGGGCCATTGACGCGGCCTGACCTTCAGCTAAATGAGTGAGCGCTCACAAATGGCACGCCCTGCCATCATCCAGGACTCGGCGATTCTCGACGCGGCTCGGGAGGTGTTCTTGAGCCGCGGCTTCCGCGCGACCACGGCGGAGGTGGCCGCCCGGGCGGGGGTGTCGGAGGGCTCGATCTTCAAGCGTTTTCGCAGCAAAGCCGAGCTGTTCCAGGCGGCGATGGGCTCGCTGGACGAGCTGCCCGCCTTCGCGGCGGAGCTGCCCGGCAGGGTCGGGAAGGGCGATCCGCGGGAGAACCTGTTCGAGATCGGCCGGGCGCTCGCCGAGCACCTGCGCCGGGTCGTGCCGCTGCACCTGATGGCCTGGTCGAACCCCGGGGCCGACGGCGCGCCCCTGCCGCAGTGCCTGAGCGGCGCGGGTCCGATTGGGACCCTGAAGGCGCTGGCCGGCTACTTCGACGGCGAGATGCGAGCCGGTCGCTTCGCGCGCCACGACGCCGAGGTCGTCGCGCGGACCTTCATCGGCTCGGTGCACAACTACGTGATCTTCGATCTGCTGTTCCAGGCGCAGGACGCGCTCCCGATGCCGGAGGAGATGTACCTGCGCGGGCTGATCGAGCTGTTGTTTCGCGGCGGCGATCCCATGAGCGGGAGCGGGCCGATTCGATTGGGGGGACGTCCATGAACTGGAAGGTCCCGATGCGATTGTCGTTGTCGTCGTTGCTCGTCGCCACCGCCCTGGGCGCCGTGGCCTGCAAGAAGTCACCACCGCCGCCCGGACCGGAGCCGACCGCGGGGGCGGCCAGCACGCCTCCGCTCGCCGTGCGCTTCGCCAAGGTGGAGAGCCGGAAGCTCCCGCCGGTGCTCGAGATCAGCGGCACGCTCGATCCCGACGAGAAGAGCGAGGTCGCCGCGCAGTTCGCCGGCGCCGTGAAGCTGGTGAAGGTGGACGTCGGGACGCGCGTCAAGAAGGGCGACGTCCTGGTCGTGCTCGACGCCAGCGAGGCCGCGCTCCGGCTGGCGGCGGCGAAGTCCGCCGCGGATCAGCAGCGCGCGCGGCTCGGCTTGAACGGACGTGGCTTCGACGCCGAGGCGGTGCCCGACGTGAAGGCGGCGAAGGAGGCGCGGGATCTGGCCGTGACCGAGGCCAAGCGCGCCGAGGAGCTGGCCAAATCCGGCTCCGTCGCCCAGGCGGTGGTCGATCAGGCCAAGAGCAACGCGCAGCGCGCGGAGGCGGCGTACGAGGCGGCTCGGAACGGCGCCAACCAAGGCTTCGCCGCGCTGAAGACCGCCGAGGCGCAGGCGGGCCTGTCCGGCAAGAACTTGAAGGACACCAAGGTCGTGGCGCCGTTCGACGGCGCCGTGCAGGAGCGTCGCGTCAGCGCCGGCGAGTTCGCCGGTGTCGGGCGCGTGGTCGCGGTGGTCGTGAAGGACAACCCGCTGCGCCTGAAGATCGACGTGCCGGAGTCGGAGATCGCCGGGCTGGAGCAGGACGCGAGCGTGGTGCTCAGGGTCTCCGCGTACCCCGGCCGCGACTTCAAGGCCAACGTGAAGCGCATCGGCGCCGCCATCAACTCGTACTCGCGCACGCTGCCCGTGGAGGCCGAGGTGCCGAACGACGAGGGCACGCTACGTCCGGGCTTCTTCGTGCGCGCGCAGCTCGCGCTGAAGGGCGCGCCGGCGGAGGTGCTGCTGGTCCCCGAGTCCGCTGTCGGCTCCACTGGCTCGAACGCCCGCGTGTTCGTGCGCGAGGGCAACCGCGTGATCGAGAAGCTGGTGTCCACCGGGCGCCACGTCGGCGACATGGTGGAGATCCGGGGCCCGCTCCGGGCCGGCGACGAGGTCGCCGCCGAGAGCGTCGCCGACCTCACGGACTCGCGGGAGGTCGCGCCTCGCTGAGGCGCGCGGAGCTCGCATGCAGTGGCTCGCGGCGATCTGCGTGCGCCGTCCGGTGTTCGCGACGGTGATCGTGCTGGTCTTGTCGGTCGTCGGCGGCTTCAGCTACTTCGAGCTCGGGGTCGATCGCTTCCCCAAGATCGAGTTCCCGGTGGTCATGGTCACCACGGTGGTGCCCGGCGCGTCGCCGGAGCAGGTCGAGACCGAGGTGACCGACAAGCTGGAGGCGGCGGTCAACACCATCAGCGGGATCGACGAGCTGCGCAGCGCCTCCGTGGAGGGCGTGAGCCAGGTCATCGTGACCTTCGTGCTCGAGAAGGACATCAACGTCGCGGCCCAGGAGGTGCGCGAGAAGGTCTCGGCCGTGATGGCCGAGCTGCCGACCGGCATCGACCCGCCGATGGTGGCCAAGATGGACCCGGACGCGACGCCGATCCTGACCCTGGCCCTGACCAGCCCAGGCAGCCCGCGGGACGTCACCGAGCTGGCCGACAAGGTCGTGCGGCGCGAGCTCGAGTCGCTGAACGGCGTGGGCCAGGTCAGCATCATCGGCGGGCGCGCGCGGCAGGTGAACGTCTGGGTCGATCCGGCGAAGCTCGAGAAGTACGACATGTCCGGCGCCGAGCTCGAACGCGCGCTGCGCAGCCAGAACATCGAGCTGCCGAGCGGGCGCGTGGAGAAGGGCGAGACGCAGCTCACGCTGCGCACGCTGGGCCGCGTGCAGAGCGTGGCGCAGATGGCCGACATCACCGTCGCCACGCGGGCGGGCCAGCCGATTCGCCTGGGCGACGTGGCCAGGGTCGAGGACGGCATGGCCGAGGCCGAGAGCGCCGGCTTCCGCGGTACCAGCCCCACCGTGCTGCTCAACGTGCGCAAGCAGAGCGGCACCAACACCGTGCAGATCGTCGAGCGCGTGAAGGACAGGCTCGCCGATCTGCAGCCGCGCTTGCCCAAGGGCACGGTCATCGAGAACGCGCGCGATCAGAGCGAGTTCATCGGCAACGCCATCGCCACGGTGAAGGAGCACCTGCTCCTGGGCGCGCTCCTGGCCTCGGTGGTGGTCTTCTTGTTCCTGCGCAACTGGCGCTCGACCGTCATCTCGGCGGTCGCGATCCCGGTCAGCATCATCAGCACCTTCGCGCTGATGCGCTACTCCGGCTTCACGCTGAACGTGATCACGATGCTGGCCTTGACCCTGGCCGTGGGCATCGTGATCGACGACGCCATCGTGGTGCTGGAGAACATCTACCGGCACATGGAGGAGAAGGGCGAGACGCCGTACAACGCCGCGATCAGCGGCACCAAGGAGATTGGCCTGGCCGTGCTCGCCACCACGCTCTCGCTCGTGGCGGTGTTCCTGCCGGTGGCCTTCATGGCCGGCATCGTCGGCCGCTTCATGAACTCGTTCGGGCTGACGATGGCCTTCGCCATCATGATCTCGCTCCTGGTGAGCTTCGTGCTCACCCCGATGATGAGCTCACGCTTCCTGCGCCCGAGCGCCGCCGCGGCGAAGGATCCCGACGCTGCGCACCACGGGCACGGCTCGAAGGCGACCGGCTTCTATCGGCTGATCGAGGACGGCTACATGCGCCTGCTCCGCTTCGCGATGCGGCGGCGCTGGGTGATCGTGCTCGCGGCGTTCGCGACGCTGGCGTCCATTCCGTTCCTGGCCAAGGCGGCGAACAAGAACTTCCTGCCGGACGAGGACGAGTCGCAGATCGGCGCCAGCATCCGGGTGCCGGAGGGGACCAGCCTCGACGCCACGCGCATCGTCACCACGCGCATCGCCGGCGAGATCGAGAAGCTCCCGGGGGTGAGGTACGCCGTGACCACCGTGGGCGACGACGCCCAGCGCACCTCCAACCTGGCCGGCATCTACGTGAAGCTGGTGCCGCCGTCCGAGCGCAAGCTCTCGCAGGCCGAGATCATCGCGATGGCTCGCGAGGTGGTGAGCAAGCAGCCCGGAGCCGACAAGTACCGCATCTCCATCGGGCAAGTGCCGCCCTTCTCCGGCGGCATGCCGCAGTACCCGGTGATGTACCAGCTGCAAGGTCCGGAGCTGTCCAAGCTCGAGGCCTACTCGGCCAAGCTGATGGAGCGGCTGAAGAGGCAGCCTGGCATCGTCGATCCGGACACCTCGCTGATCACCGGCAAGCCCGAGCTGCGCGTGCACATCGACCGCAAGAAGGCGGCGGATCTGGGCGTGAACGTCGCGGACGTCGCAGGCGCCCTGCGCCTCTTGGTCGGTGGCTACGAGGTCAGCACCTTCAACGACCGGGGCGAGCAGTACGAGGTGAAGGTGCGGGCGGAGAGCGAGGCCCGCAACGACGTCTCGCGGCTCAAGCGCCTCAGCGTGCCGAGCGCCAAGCTGGGCACGGTCACCCTGGACAACGTCGTGGTCTTCGACGAAGGCACGGGACCGAGCCGCATCGATCGCTACAACCGCCGCAAGACCGTGATGGTGATGGCGAACCTGGCCCCCGGCTTCTCCGAGGGCGCGGTCCTCGCCGATCTCGCCACCGGCGTGCAGGAGCTGAAGATGGACCCGGCCTACAGCGGCGGACCCATGGGCCGCTCCAAGGAGCTCGGCCGCGCGTTCAAGAACTTCGCGCTGGCGTTCTTGCTCTCGTTCATCTTCATGTACCTGGTGCTGGCCGCGCAGTTCGAGTCGTGGCTGCACCCCATCACCATCCTGCTCTCGCTGCCGCTGACCGTGCCCTTCGCGCTGATCAGCGTGATCATCTTCGGCCAGTCGCTGAACATCTTCAGCATGCTGGGCATATTGGTGCTGTTCGGCATCGTGAAGAAGAACTCCATCTTGCAGATCGACCACACCATCAAGCTCCGGGCGGCGGGGCTGCCGAAGGACGAGGCGATCTTGACGGCCAATCGCGACCGCCTGCGCCCCATCTTGATGACCACCGCGGCCTTCGTCGCCGGCATGTTGCCGCTGGTCGTGTCGAGCGGCGCCGGCGCCGGCACCAACCGCGCCACGGGCTTCGTGATCATCGGCGGGCAGTCGCTGGCGCTCCTGCTCACCTTGCTCGCGACGCCGGTGGCCTACTCGCTCTTCGACGACCTGTCGGTGAAGCTCCGGAAGTGGTTCCGGGTGGGCGCGCCGACGAGCGTCGTGCCGAAGCCGGCGGAGTAGTGGGTTGGTCGCCCCGACGGCCCACACGTCACCACGTCCGCGCACATTGCCTGGCTCACGGATGCGCGAGAGAATCCAGGCTCCAGGAGGGTGCAATGGCCGGACGGGTGCGGGTGAAGTTGACTCTCTCTCTCTCTCTCGCAGTGGTAGGGTTGTGGGCTGCTCGCTCGAGTGCCCAGCCTGCTGCGAAGTCACCAGGAGCCGCGGAGAAGGTCGATCCGACGGAGGCGGGCAACGGAGGCGATCACGGTTCGGACGAAGCGTGGGTCGATTGTCCTCGACGACAACACGTCCGTGCGGTCGATTCACTGGGTCCAGTCGTCGCTCACGGGGCGAGTGAGGCGCCCGGTTTCCGACCGGGCTTGCTTCGCGCCGACGAGGGTCGGCTCTTCCGTCGAGCCAGCCTCCAGCTCGATCCGTTCGGCGAGGACTTCTTCTTCTCCGGACTGACTCTCCAGCGCCCGAACCCGAGTCGCGACGAGCTGGCGCGCTTGGTGGAGCTCGCAGTGCGGCTCGCCGGGAGGCGTCTCCCCGCGGCACCCCTGGTAACCGCAGAGCGAGTCGCGACGGAGGAGGGCGCCGAGCGCCGCATCTGGGACGTTGCGTTCGTGCACAATGGAGTGCCCGTCACTCCTGCCCGGTGCCAGGTGTCCAGCCCCGCCCGCCAACCGTTCCCGGCCGCACTGAGCTGTCGGGTTCCCGCAGGCGACTCCCAGCTCAGTTTCGATCGATTCGTGATCTCGGACGGAGAGGCGATCCAGCGCTCCGTCGCGGCGAGCAGCGTCCCCGCTCACCTCGCCGACGTCCAGCGTTTGTACTTGGTCCGTGCGGGCGTGCGCGACGGCGTCCAGGCCCAGGGGCGCTTCCACGTCGTTCACTTCGACGGCCGGCGCGAGGTTCTGACGGTGCTGGATGCACTGGGGCAAGTCCTCGCCACGGGTCCCAACGAGAAGTCCTTTGCCTTCAACGGCTACGATCCCGACTACATCGGCGGGCTCAAGAGGGTCCAGACCCACGTGGAGGTCGGGGACGGCCAGACGGTGCACCTCGACACCGCGCTGCACGACACGACCAAGGTATCTTGCGTCACGCCGGACGGCGGGCAGCTGTATGCGACGGGGTTCGCGGTGTGCCGCAACGACATGCTGGTCGATCAGTTCGGGAATTCGTTGCAGCCACTGGTCGCTCCGCGCTCCGACGACGACTACACCAACCCCGCCAACGCGCCGGTCCCCGTCAATGTGCAGCCCGACCCGCTCGGACCGCAGCTCCTGCTCCTGAGCCAGCAGCACGGGGTCGGACCGCTTCACGGCACCTTGAACGACGTGACGGTGAGGCCGGCGCTGAACAGCTCGCCGGGATGGGTTCACTACCTTCGGGACGACGTCACGAGCGAGCAGCCCGTCGGTCCCGCGCACCACGCCGAGCTCCAGGCGTTCCACAACGCCGGCAAGCTCCAGAAGTTCTACGCGCTGCTCGACTCGCGCTTCGAGGTGCTGGGGCAGGACCGATTCCGCACATCCATCACCGTTCACTGGCGGCCGGTCTTCACCCAGGACGACGACCTTGCGACGACGGACTTCAACAACGCCAAGGCCGGGCGCTACACCATGAAATTCGCGGACGCGCGGCCCTCCAGCGGCTCGGCGCCGACGCCCCATGCGCTCGACGCCACGAGCGACGGCTCCCTGTTCGCCCACGAGTACCATCATCACATCCAGGAGTCCCTCGCGAAGGACGGCGGCTGGCAGCTCGTCCCCAACCCCGCGGGAGACCCGGACGAGCTGTTCCCCGGCGAGTGCCCCCCGAACCAGCCCTGCAAGCGGCGCTACGTCGTGCTGGAGGGCGTCGCCGACGGCTTCGCGGCCCTCGAAGTCCGGCGCGCGTTGCTCGGGCCCATCTTCGCCTCCACGACACCGCTGAGCGAGCTCATGGGCGTGTGCGACGACAAGTCCGCCTACGGCACCGGCACCATCGGGCTGGGCACTCGCTCGCTCTGCAACACGCGGGCGTTCGGGTTCTGGAAGGAGGTCGAGCCGCCCGGCGGGGACACCAACGCCTGCACCTGGCCGTCGTTCCTCGCCGACCAGTTCCACTCCGACCGGCGCCTCGTCGTCGGCGGCGCCATGTTCGGCTACGCGCGCCGCTTCTTCGACTCCGGTGTCGGCAGCGGCATCCCCGCCCGTCACCTCCTCGAGGCCGAGCGGGCCCTTCAGGCCACCGCCGACGGGGAGGTCAAGTACTTCAGCGCCCTGGCGAGCTACCTGAAAGCCTCACCGTATGCCGACGTCCGTCGCTGGACGCACACGGCGCGCGCCGCCTTCATCGAGAAAGGCGTCTTCCCCGCGGGCGTTCACTTCCTCTGGGCGCTTGGCACTGGAGACCCGGACGCGCGCCCCATCGTGCGCTGCAACGCGACCGAGTGCAGCGACGCCCTGGCTCTGAACCTGCTCGCGCAGACGCTGACCATGTCCGGACCCTTCGACTGGAGCTCGACCGCGCAGGCGCCGGAGTTCGACTTCTTCGCGGTCCCGGGGACGAAGTTCACGGGCGCGACCGGCGGGCTCAACCAGCTCTGGGTCGAGCTCTCGGACAACCCGGCGTTCAGCTCCGCGGCGGGCGGGGTCACGACGAGAGACCCGCAGACGTTCAGCCCGACGACCCGACTGAACTGCTCGCCCAGCGGCTTCTTCCGCGCCAAGCCGTCCGCGTCGAGCTGGGCAGCCGTGGCTTCGTCGGCGCTGGCCGACGGCGACCGCGTCTACTACCGGGTGCGCCAGTGCCTGGCGAGCGCGACCGGCCCGGATGACCCCAGCGCCTGCGTCGTCAGCGCGACCGCTACGACTCCAGCCTACGTGCGCGTGCACCTCGAGCCCGGAGGGTGCCCCGCGCAGTGCGGCGTGGTGGGCGCCGAGACCGAGCGCGAAGCCTGGCCCTGGCTCGCGCTGCTTCCGCTCGCTGCCGGGCTCTCGCGACGCGTGGTGCGCCGCCGGCGGACGCCATGAACCGAGCGCTCGTCATCGGGCTGCTCGCGGTGCTGAGCGCCGCGTGCGGCGGCCAGACGGAGGACTCCGCCGCAACCGCGCCCACGTGGCCGAAGACCGGGTGCCCTCCCGGCACCGACCTCGTGGACGGCCGCTGTCGCGTCCGCGAGATCTACGTCCCGGGCGGGACCTTCACCATGGGCCGGGGCTACTGCCCCGTCGCCGGCGTGCACCAGCTCCCCCCGTCCTTCGAGCCCTGCCCGCTAGCGGACACGCCTCACGAGATCACCGTCGCGCCGTTCTGGATGGAGGCCACGCTGCGTACCTGGTCGCACTACGAAGACGATCCGGGCTGCCCCAGTCAAGAGCTCGAGTGTGCGCAGCCAAAGGCGTACATGCCGCTCCTTTCCGATATCGCCGTCGCTCAACCGGCCTACGACGGACCCGGCACGCCATCACCGGGCGATCAGATTTGTGGCGAGGAAGGCAAGCGCCACATCGACGAAGCTCAGTGGGAGTGGGCCGCCACCTGGGGCGGCACCCGCACCTACCCCTGGGGCGAGGCTCCTCCGACCTGCGAGCTCGCCAACATCGACGCCACGAAGTGCCCGCCCAAGGTGCCGTGGGTGGGCAACGACATCCCGGAGGTGAGCGCGGCCGGCAGCTACCCACCGAGCCCGGAGGGCATCTACGACCTGGCCGGCAATGCAGGTGAGGTCGTCGGCATCGCACCCTATGCCTACACGGATGCGTACACGTCCTTGCCTACCCACTCGACGGAGTGCCCAAGCGGTCAGAGCTGTAGCTTCAAGAAGGTGTTGGTCCTACCGGTGCGAGGAGGCGGCACGGGAGGTCCGCTGGAGGTCTTACGCGCTGCGCACCGTGGAGGCGGTCTTAGATACAACGACATCCCCGGCTACGGGTACCGCTGCGTGCGGCCGGTGGAGTAGCCCCATCGGGCCGGTGCGGACCAGGGCTTCCGCCTGCGCCCGCCAGCGGGCGTGGTAGTGTTCCAGCGTGGCCTCGCCCGCGCAGAGGATCGCCAGCTTCGACGAGCTGTATCAAGCCATCCAGGCCCTCCCTCCAGGGCTGACCGGCGAGATCCTGGAGCCGGGCGTGATCCGCACCATGGGGCGGCCCGGCGGTGCGCACCGCTACGGCGCTCGAGCGATCCTGCGATCTCTGGGCGGCGACGACGCCTGGGATGGCGGCAGCGGCTGGTGGTTCGAGCAGGAAGCGGAGATCCGATTCCTCCAGAACCGGCTCGCAGTCCCCGACGTCTCCGCGTGGCGAGTCGGCGCAGACCAGCGCCTGCCGCCGCCATTCGTGCTCGTGAACCCGCTCGTGCAGTGCCCGGACTTCTGTTGCGAGCTGCTCTCCGAATCGACCAAGAAGAGCGACCGCGAGCTAAAAGTCCCGCTCTACGCAGCAGCCGGGGTCGAGTGGATCTGGCTGGTCGACCCCGAGGCGCACCTCGTGGAGGTACTGCGCACCCAAGGCGGCGCCGTCGAGACCGTAGACACGGTCGTCGGCGACGTTCGGCGCGCGATTCCACCGTTCGCATCGGTCGTCGACACCGGTTGCTGGTGGGTGAGCACTCCTTGAAGAAGCGGCGAGCCGCCGCCGCGCTCACAGCTCCGAGCACATCGGATCGCCGGCGGCGCAGCTCGAGCGGTTCACCCCGCGGGTGCGCGGCACGAAGGGCGGGACGATGGGCGGCGGCGGCCCCGCTCGCCGGCCCGCGCGCATCGCGTCGGCGAAGCCGGGCGGTGGGGGCTCGGCGACCTGGCGCGCGCTCGGGATCGCCCCGAGCGGCGTCTTGCCGTCCCGCGCGAAGAGGAGCGGATACTCCACGACGATGCGCTGCTCGTTCGGGTTCGGGAAGTCGAGCTCGAAGAAGGCACGGAGCACGCACTCGCGGAGCGCGCGGTCTGGCAGCGACGCGCTCTGCTCCTCCGCGCGAGCGACGCTGCCGTCGGGCCCGATCACGAAGCGCACGACCACGCGTCCGCTGGTGGACGCGCTGCGGAGCAGCGCGCGCTGGTAGCAGTCGCGGAACTTGCCGCCGTTCTTCTGGACCACGCGCTGGATCGACTCGGGTGGGAGGCGGCCTCGCTTCTCGTAGGACTCGGCGGCGGAGTGATCGCCGTCGCGGACCAGCGCCTCGACGGGCTCGATCAGCGCCGGTTCCACGGGCACCTCGGTCGCGTCCGGGACGCGAGGCTCGAGCGCCGCCGCCATCGCCGCCCGGAGGGCGCTCGGCTCGGGTGCCGGGAGCTGAGCGGCGGGTGCCGCGGCCGGTCGCTGGACCGGGACCGGGGGCGCGGAGGCGATGGGGGCTGGCGGAAAAACGGGGCTCGAGGCGCAGCCGGCGATCAGGAGGGCAGCGACGACACCCAGGCGCATGGCCCCGAAGCGTGACATTGGCGGTCTGACAGCGCCCGCGCCCCCCGGTTCCGCGCCTCAGCTCGGGCTGGGCAGTGGCTCGTGGACCTTCGGATCCCCCATCACCAGCTCCACCACCCGGCCGGCGCCGACCTTCTCCCAGCGCTCCACGCTGCGCGCCTGGTCCGGCCAGCGCACCTCGATGCTGTCCACGCCGGTGCAGCCGCCCAGGCCGAAGAACAGCACGCCGTCCTGCTGGCTGCCGCCGTGGCCGTAGGCGCCCTGCACCACCTTGGTGAGCTTCTTGCCGCTGGCCTCGATCACCACGCGCGCGCCGATGGCCGAGCGGTTGGCGGTGACGCCGTCGCCGACCAGTCGCACCGCGAGCCAGCCGCCGTATTGGTTGGCGTCGTTCTCGTAGAAGCGGATTTCGTTTCGGTCCCAGGCCTTCGCGCACCACTCGCGCATGCGGCTCGAGGCCAGGACCACGTCCAGGTCGCCGTCGCGATCGAAGTCGGCCAGGATGGGTGAAGCGGCGCAGGGGTGGTCGATGCCCGCGCTCTTGGCAGACTCCTCGAAGCGGCCGTCGTCGAGCTGGCGGAAGATCATCGCGTATTGGTCGTAGTAGTCGCTGCGGCCGATCACGACCTCTTCGCGGCCGTCGTTGTTCAGATCCCCGGCCGCCGCGTCGATGCCACCCTCGTCCCAGGAGACGCCGACGTGCTCCCAGTGCATGCCGGTCTGGTCGCGGCTCGGTCGCGCGAACGTGAGATCGCCGTTGTTGACGAGCAGCGCGGAGGGATCCGCCGCCTGCCCCGCCCACCAGTGCTGGATCTCGGCGTTGTAGAGGTCGAGCTTACCGTCGCCGCTGATGTCCGAGCACACCGTGCTGAAGGTGTTGCCGCCCAGGCGCTCCGGCTGATCGCTGTAGCCGGGAGACCACTTCGGGACGCCGGCGCACTGCACCTTGGGCGGCTCCGCGCCGGCGCACTCCGGCACCGAGGAATTCTGAGCGCAGAAGCACAAGAAGGACTGATCGTCGTGGTAATCGACGTTCTGGTCGTAGGCGAAGCCCGCGCTCACCCCGAGGTCGGTGTACGAGTTTCCGCCCGTGCTCTTGAGCAGCATGTTCGGCATGCGCCCGTAGGCGCTGACCAGGATCTCCGGCATGCCGTCGTCATCGACGTCGCAGGCCGTCACGCCGCAGGCGCCGCGCATCGCGCTCGCATCGGTGAGCCCTGCCTCGCCGCTGATGTCCGAGAAGGCGCCCTTGCCGTCGCCCTTCAAGAGCTGCTGCTCGCTGGTGTAGCCCGCGGCGGTGAGCCAGTTGGCGAAGAAGGCGTCGAGCGAGCCGTCCAGATCGAAGTCGGTCAGCGTGGCGCTCCACACCGGCTTGGCCTCTTCGGTGCGCACGCCGGCGTCCTTCGCCAGGCTCAGCTTCCCCTTGCCGTCGTTCAGCAGGAGCTCGGTGCGATCGAGCTCGGCGGGCGTCGGCGGATCCGACGCCGTGCCGTTGCCCGTCAGGCTCAGGACGTCCACGTCGCCGTCGTTGTCCACGTCTCCGAACACGGCGCCGCCCGCCACCCGGAGCTCGCCCGCCGCGCCGTCGCGGGGCGTGCCGTAGCCGCTCTCCACGGTGCGGTCCACGAAGTGACGGCCACCGCCCGGCTTGGCCTCGTTGATCAAGAGCGTGTAGTACTTCTCGCCGCTCTCGCTGCCGCGCTTGGGGCCCACCGGCACGTGACCGAGCAGGTCGAGGTAGCCGTCGCCGTTCAGATCCACGCTGGTGAGCGTCCAGGCCTGTGCCTCTTCCGCCGTGAGGCCCCACTCGGCGCTGCGATCGCTGAAGCGCGCGACGCCCGTGACGGCGTTCAGATCGCAGGTCTGGGGTTGAGTCGGCGGGTCCTTCTGCTTGCCGGTGTCGTCGGCGCCGCCGGAGCAACCGAGCAGCAGGAACGCGAACGCGAGGGATGCGAGCCTTTGCACGATCGACAGGTACGCGGCCCGCGGGCGCCTCGCCCGTGAAAGAAAATGAAGAAATCGCGCTAGGACCCTTCCAGGTCGCTGACCTTCGCGAATTCCACTTTCGGGTCCAGGAGATAGCCGTCGTCTCGGCTCAGGAGCACCGCCCGGAGGCCGAGCTTCCGCAGCGTCGAGAGCGCGTTGTAGACCCGCAGCGTGCCGGCCTCGTGCTTCACCCGCTCGCCGGGCCAGCCCGCCTCGAGCAGCTCCGCCTGGCCCAGGGCGCTGCCGGGGGCCGAGAGGCGTTGCTCGAGCAGCGCCTTCAAGATCAGGCGCAGCGCGCGCCGGCGCTGCAAGCTCACGCGGTCCGAGCCCGGGATGCCGAACCAGCGCCCGCTCTCGCCGACGCTGATCGCGCCCGGTCGCGCCACGGCCGCGCTCGGCGGCGGTGGCAGGCTCCGGACGAAGCTGCGCGCGTTGGCCAGCGCGTCGCTCACGGAACGACGACGCCTCGCGAGCTCCTCGCCGCACAGCGCCTCGACCAGCCGGGCCAGCTCGGGCTCGCGCGCCGCTTCGCCCGCGTCTCGCGCCCAGCTCTCCAGCGCTTCTGCGAACGCGAGGGCGGTGGGGAAGCGAGCCTCGCGCTCGGTGGCCAAGGCGCGCGCGACGATGGCGTCGAGCTCGAGAGGAATGCTGGCGTCGACGCTGGCCGGCGCGGGAAACGGGCCGACGCTGATGCGGGCGAGCACCTCGACGTCGCTCTCGCCCTCGAACAGGCGCTGGCCGGTGAGCAGCTCCCAGGCCACGACGCCCAGCGCGAACACGTCCACGCGCCGATCGATGTCCCCGGCACGCGCCTGCTCCGGCGCCATGTAGCGGAACTTGCCCTTCGCCGTGCCGTCGTCGGTGTGGCTGCTCTGGTGCCGCAGCTTGGCGACACCGAAGTCGGTGATGTGTACCGAGCCGTCCGCTCCGAGCAAGATGTTGTGCGGCGTCGCGTCGCGATGGACGATGTCGAGCGGGTCTCCGTCCACGTCGAGCTGCTCGTGGGCGGCGTGCAGGCCGCGCAGCGCCTGGGCCACCACGTACACCGCGACCCCACGAGGGATCTCCGCATTTCCGACGGAAGCGCGCGCCATCAGCTGGGAGAGGCTGGTCCCGTCCACGTAGTCCATGACCAGTAGGTGCTCGCCGCGAAGCTCGTACACGTCTTGGACGCCGACCACGTTCGGGTGGCGCACCAGAGAGGCGATGCGAGCCTCATCCATGAACTGCGCGGCCAAGTCCGGCAATGACGCCAGGTGCTCGTGCATGCGCTTGATGGCGACCAGGCGATCGAAGCCGCCGGCGCCGCGCTGGCGTCCGACGTACACCGTGGCCATGCCGCCCGACGCGATCTCGCGCAACAGCTCGTAGCGCCCCAGCTCGCCCTGCGGGAGCGCGCCCGACGGAGTCAGCTCGCGGCTGGGAGGCGGAGGTCCGTCCGTGAGCACGTGCTCGAGCAGGCGGTAGGCCAGCCGCTCCGGGGCGGGACGGGCGGGCAGGGGTCCCGCGCCCTGCGCGCGCGCCAGCCGCTCGCGCGCGGCCCTCTCCAGGCTCTGGGCGGCGCTGCGCTCTCCGCGCGCCGCCGCGGACGACGCCTCTGCCAGATCGAGGTGGGCGCGCTCCAGGTCCACGACCCGGAGCGTGCTCGGATCGCCCAGGGCCTCGGCCAGGCGATCGGCGTCCGCCAGGGACTCCCGCGCGGCATCCTGCTTCCGGAGCGCGGCGTTGGTGCCGCCGAGGCTGGCCAAGATGCGCGCCTGCGCCACGCGATCCCCGAGCTCGCGCGCGATGCGCAGCGCGCGCTCGTAGCGGCTCCTCGCTTCGGCGAGCTGCCCCTCTTCGCGCTCCAGATCGCCCAGGGTAGCCAGCGCCGTCACCTGGAACAGGCGACTGCCGAGCTCCCTGTGCTGCTGCTGCGCTCGTTCGAGGCAGGCGCGCGCCTCCGCGAAGCGCTTCTGCTCTTGGTACAGGACGCCGAGCTCCGTGAGCGCGAGGCCCTCGTGGCGGCGCTCCCCGAACTCGCGATAGCCCTCCAGCGCCGCTTCGAGATCCGCGCGCGCGGCCTCCACCCGCCCGCGCGCCCGGTGGAGCTCACCGCGGGCAGCCAGGGCAGCCGCGGCGGCGTAGCGATTGCCCACCTCCCCGTCCACCGCGAGCGCCGCGTCGAAGGTGCGGGCTGCGTCGTCGAGCTGGCCCCGGCGCACGAGCAGCATCCCCACGCTCGCGAGCACCATGCCCTCGCTGCGCCGGTCCCCCGCCTCACGGGCGGCGGCCAGCGACTCCTCGAAGACGGCCAGCGCCTTCTCGTCGTCGCCCAGCTGGGCGTGCGTGTAGGCGACGTGCCCGAGCACGCGAGCCTCGGTGGAGCGGTCGCCGATGGCTCGAGCGATGGCGAGCGCGCGCTCCAGGGCCTCCAGGCTCTCCTCGGCGTGGCCCAGATCGCGCAGCGCTCTGCCGCGGGCCTTCAACGCCAGGGCGATCAGGCGCGGCTCGACGCCGTCCAGGACCTCCTCGAAGACCTGGTCCACCATCGACAGGCAAGGCGCCGTGGGGCCGCGCATGTAGAACACGTGCTCCAGCGCCAGCGTCACCGCGATGGCGTCCGAGAGCGCCGCGCTCGAGGGTGCCTCCGCGGAGAGCGCGCGCCGGTGCACGGCCACCAGGTTGGGCAGCTCGAGCGCCAGGCGGCGCAGGCTCTCCGGACCCTCGGCGCGCTCCACGCGGCTGGCCCAGCGGCTGGCCGCCTCCACGAAGTAGCGGGCGTGGCGCGCGCGGGCACCGTCGGTCCCGCCCGCCTGGTCGAGCTGCTCCCGTCCGTAGGCGCGAACGATGTCGAGCAGGCCGAAGCGGATCTCACCGGGCAGCTCCGGCACCGCGTAGGTGCGGAGGAGCGAGCTGTTGCGCAGTGACTCCAGCGCGTCGAGCACGTCGGGCGCGTCCGGGTGCTCGGACAGATCGATCACCGCCTCGGCGGCCTCCAGCGAGAACCCGCCGTGGAAGATCGCGGCTTGCATCAGCGCGTCACGCTCGTGCACGCCGAGGAGCTCCCACGACCAGTCCAGCGTCGCTCGCAGCGTGTGCGCGCGCCCCTTGCCCCCACGCAACAGGTCCAGGCTCTTGCCCAGCCTGTCCAGCAGCTGTCTCGGCCCGAGCACGCTCATGCGCGCGCCGGCCAGCTCGATGGCGAGGGGCAGTCCGTCGAGGCGGGTGACCAGCTCCGCGACGATGACGCGCTCGTCCTCGGTGGGGACGAAGCCGCTCCGCACGGAGCGCGCGCGCTCCAGGAACAGGCGAACCGCGTCGCAGTCGAAGCCCCGCTCCCCGCTCGGTAGGTCGAGCCCGTCGAGCTCGCGTACCAGCTCACCGGCCACGTTCAGTCGAATGCGCGAAGTGACGAGCACGCACAGCTCCGGGGCGCGCCTCAGAAAGAGCTCGACGGACGGCACCGCCCGCGGCACCAGCTGCTCGAAGTTGTCGAGGACCAGCAGCGTCGGGCCGCGCGCGGCGAGCGCGGCGCCGATCCGCTCTCCGGCGGTCCGCTCGGTGTGCTCGTCGCCGAGCGTGATGTCCAGGGCCTGCGCTACCGCTCGGTAGACGTCGTCCACCTCCCGCGCCTCGCCGAGATCCACGAACCAGGCGCCACCGGCGCCTTCGGCCAGGAACGCGCCGCCGTAGCGCAGCGCGTACTCCGTTGCGAGCCGGGTCTTGCCGGCGCCGGGTGGGCCGAGCACGCTGACGAGCCGCGCGCGCCTGAGCTGCTCGTGCAGGTCCGCCAGGTCGTCTTCGCGCCCGACGAACTGGCTCGTCGGATGCGTGAGGTTGGTCTTGCGCGGGGCGCTCGTCACGCTGAGACGGCGAGTCTAGACCGCTTGGGGCCGTGGCTCTAGCATGGCCCGGTGCTCGAGCTCGACGCTGCCCGCATCGCGCTGGTGGGCCTCTGCTCGTTCGCTGCGTGCTCGCTCGACGAGTCCGGCGCGGGTGGCGCCGACGCGGGCTCGGACGTCACGGTTGGTGGAACATCCGGCACCGGCGGCAGCACCGACGCCTCATCGGACGGCACGGGGGGCGTGGACGCGGCGGACGGTGACGCGGAGGATGTCGTCACCGATCAAGACAGCGGGGGCGACGCGGCGGACGGCGACGCGAGCGATGCGCCGGCCCCCACGAGTTGTGTCCCAGCCTGCTCCGGCGGGACGCCGGTCTGCTGCGACAGGAACGACGGCATGGGCTTCACCTGCGTCGCGAACGCCAAGGACTGCGCCTGCGAGCCCCTTGCCCAGTCAGGCACGCTGAAGAACCCTTGCGCCGGCGCCTACGCCGTGTGCTGCGAGAAGACGCCGGGCCAGGGTCCCTCGTGCCAGAGCGACTCGGCCGACTGCAAGTGTGTGCTCGGCGCCAAGCAGAGCCCGTGCGCCGGCGTCACACCCATCTGCTGCGACAAGCAGGACGGCAAAGGATCGGTCTGCGTCGGTGATGCCAAGGGCTGCGCTTGCACGCCCAACGCGCTGCCCAGCCCTTGCGGGCTCAGCTACCCGCTGTGCTGCGACAGGGGCGACGGCATGGGCCCGGTGTGCAGCAACAACGCGGACGGGTGCAAGTGCGACCCGGAGCTCATCGCCAGCCTGAACCCCTGCGGCGGTTCCTGGAGCGTCTGCTGCGACAAGGGCGACGGGCAGGGGGGACGCTGCCGGCCGACGGCGCAGAACTGCGAGTGCACCCCGGGCAGCCAGTACAACGCGTGCACGGGGGCCTACTATTGGTGTTGCGACAAGCAGGACGGGCTCGGCCCGGTCTGTCACCCCGACCAGCTGAGCTGCCAATGAGGGGGTCGGTTTCGCCGGATTCCGGATTGTGGACAGCCGGCAGAGCCGCGTGGGACGATCCGCCCGATGGCGCGAGCACTCGTGCGCTTGGGGTCGTCTCTCGGACTTGCGTCGAGCCTCGCGCTCGTCGCGCCGGCGCTCTGGGCGCAGGCCGGCGACGTGATCGAAGAGGACTCGGCGCCCCCGGAGGAAGAGGCGGGAGGGGACGACCAGGACGACGAGTCGAGCGACGACTCCGGCGACGGAGACTGGAGCAGCGAAGGCGGCGGCAGCGGCGAGTCCGGGCTCCACTTCGGCCTCCGCCTGGCGTGGGGCTTCCCTCTCGGCAAAGCCACCGGAGCTTCCACCAGTTCCACCACCACCGGTGGCACCACGACCACGACCAGCTACGGCGGCGGCAAGATGTCCGACTCGGTCGCGGGCCAGATCCCGATCTGGCTCGACCTGGGATGGCAGTTCTCGCCCGCGTTCATGGCGGGCTTGTACTTCTCGTATGGCTTCGTGTTGCCCGGCGGCGACCTCGCTGATGCGTGCGACGAAGACCGCGCCAGCTGCACTCTGAGCGACATCCGGCTCGGCGTGCAGGCGCAGCTGTCGCTCGCGCCGGGCCGCGGCACCGATCCATGGCTCGGCGCCGGCCTCGGCTACGAGTGGTTCAGCATCGACATCAACGACGCTTCGGCCACCCTGCGCGGACCGGAGCTCTTGCTCCAGGGCGGCATCGACTTCGGGGGCGACTCCGGCGGCTCGACCATCGGGCCCTTCGTGGGCTTCACGTTCGGGCAGTTCTCGCAAGCCAGCTTCAAGTTCGGCAGCATCAGCGACTCGGGCGACATCGACGAGACCGCCATGCACAACTGGCTGTTCATCGGCGTCCGCGGCGTCGTGAAGTGATCACCAGGTCGTGCCGAACGGGTAATACGGCAGCGCGTACTCCAGGCTGCAGCCTTCGCCCGACGGGCCGATGATGCGCGCGGCGTCGGCGCGCGCCTGACCGGAGACGGACGACAAGACCTTCTGGCAGTCCTCACGGGAGTAGCGCGCCTTGATCCCCGCCTGCGCGCAGTCTGCGATCACCTCGTCACACAGCGGCACGGTCGCGGCGTCCACCGGCCCGCGCAGCACGGCCTCGCGGATGCACTTGCCCATGGCCGGCGCGCGGCACCGGGGCGGCGCCAGGTTCGCCGCCCAGCAGGTCGCGATCTCCTCCGCGATGCGCGGCCGGTAGCCCCCGTAGTACCCCTCACTGCCAGGATCGCCCTGCCCGGCCAGCGTCTGGCACTCCTGGATCAGCCCCTCGCAGCTCGGGCTCAGGCTCGCGCACCTGGAGAGGTCCGCGGCCTCCTCGACAGGCAGGGGCTCGTTGCCGGCCGGGTTGCCCTCGCCCGGCCCGCTCTCGGCCACCTGCCCCGCTTCCGGCTCCGGCGGGGGCTCCGCGACGTGGGGTGGCACGGCGGGTGGCGGTCGCTCGCAGGACGCTGCGGCCAGCGCGAAGGTGAGCTGTGCGAAACGCGGGAAGTCGATCTTCATGCGGCGAGCGCGATGATATCGTGAGAGTCGCAGATGCGCGCGGCGTTCCGACTCCTCGGCGGATTGCTCCTCGCCGGTGCTCTCGGCTGCTCGTCGGAGAGCGGCGGGACGCCGGCATCGGGCGGCAGCGCCGGAGCCGCCGGCGCCGGCGGTGCGGCGGGCGCGAGCGGGGCGGGCGGCAGCGCGGTCGGCGGCTTCGCCGGCCTCGGCTTCGAGTGTGGCCACGCCGAGCCCGTGGCCGACGAGCGACCGTTGCCCAAGGACGTCACCGACGCCGCGCCGACCCTGGCGCTCCGAGCGACTTCGCGGCGGCTCGAGGTCTGGACTCCCGACTCGTCCTCGCTGGCGGATTCGGAGGTCCTGACCTTCGGCAAGAGCGCTTGCGGCGCGCTGCTCTTCGACCTCGGGAGCTTCGCCTTGGCGGAGAGCACGGCAGAGATGGCCCAGCGCGTGCGCGTCGTCGTGGTCGATCCGGCCACCTTCGGCACGGCCACTGGCGCGCCCGGCGCCTATGGCGTCGCCTTCGCTCAGTCCAAGACGACCAGCGACGCCATCATCCTGCCAGACGACGCCTTCTCGAACGTGGTCGAGCTCGACGACACCTTGGCCCACGAGCTCTCGCACATCGTCGGCGGGCGCAGCGCGCCCTGGGACGCCTGGATCCCGTGGTGGCTGATCGAGGGCACGGCCATCATGAACGGCTCCTACTGGGGCAAGCAGCTGCACGATCAGCCGACCAGCTTCGTCGAGGCTTGGCTCGATGTCGCCGACGGCTCGGACGCGACGCTCACCTTCGACCGCTACGGGCTCGAAGACGAGACCCAGGACCTGGCGGAGACCGGGCACGACCAGGCGCTGAGCGGCTTCTTCGTCGAGTTCTTGCGGGTCAAGGTCGCGCGTCCCGGCGGCGGCTACGGCTTCCCGGACGCGCTGCCGCGACTGCTCGTGCTGATGAAGCGCGTCAGCGCGGGGGACGACTTCGACGCGACCTTCGCCGAAGAGCTCGGCGGCCTGCCGCTCGCGAAGGCCCAGGCGGACTACGTGCAGTTCCTGGACGACACCGTGGGCGATCTCGCGACGCGCTACTCGGGGACCGTGTTCGAGTAGGGCTCCATTCAGAGCTGGCAGTCGCAGGGCGACCAGAAGCAGCCGTCGCTCGAGCAGGTGCGCGTCCCGCTGGCGCCGCTCGGACACTCGCACAGGCTGCTCTGATCGGGGGTGCAGAGCTGCTTGCCGATCGGTCCGCACTGCCAGCTGCACTCCTTGCCGTAGCAGTCGGGCGGCTGATTACCGACGGAGTGCAGGGAGAGGCAGCGCTCGAGCGCGACCCCTTCGTCGTCGCACGGGCCGCCGGTGGGCACTCGCCCGCAACGCAGGTCCGGGGCGCTCGCCTGGCAGACGAGCCGCGCGTCGAGCTCTTCGGCACAGTAGCCCGCGACCCGGGCCAGGGAACAGGTGTCGGCGCACGCCGCCACGTCGGTCAGGCAGCCCGCCTCGCTGCGGCTCTCGCACGCGAGCGCGCAGAGGTCGCCGGCCTCCGTGCCCTTGACGGGTGCCCCGAGGGGATCGCTGGCGCAGCACACCGCCGTGGCGCCGAGCACCAGAGCCAGAGCGAGCCGCGAGAGCCGGGTCATCACACCGATTCGAACGGCATGCGGCGTGCCAAGGGAAAGCCCGCGCGCTCAGGGTCCCAGCTGCGAAAGCCCTGCGCCGGAGCTGGCGACCAGCGCCGGTGCTGCGCGTCACGGACCGGCTTCTGGCCGGATGCTCGGGGTGCCGCCGTCGGCGCTCGCCGCGCGGTCGTAGGTCTTGAGCACCGCCAGAGCGACGCTGGCGAGCACGGGTCCAACGACGAGCCCGGGCAGCCCGAAGACCTGCACGCCGCCCACCAGCGAGATGAACGTGAAGAGCGTCGGGATGTGGCCACGGCCCCCGACCAGACGCGGGCGCACCAGGTACTCGCCGCCGAGCCCGACCAGCACCGTGCCCCAGACCAACACGAACAGACCCGCGCCGACCTGATCGGCGACGAGCAACGCGACACCGACCGGGACCCAGACCAGCGCCGTGCCGATCAGCGGGATCAACGAGCTGATGGCGGTGAGCGCGCCGAGCAGCGCGGCTTCGGGGACGCCCACCAGCGCGTAGCTGACGCCGCCCAGCACGCCCTGGATGATGCCGGTGAGCACGGTCCCGACGAAGACCTCCTTGCCGACCTTCTGGAACTCCGTGAGCACCACGCGAGTGTGCAGCGGGTGGAGCGGCAGCATGCGCTCGGCGGCGAGCTCGATGGTGGTCCAGTGCCGCAGCATGAAAAACGTCGTCAAAATGGTGAAGAACAGCGTCAGCACGGCCCCGAAGGTCGCGCCGGCGATCGCGGCGGCCAGATCCGAGAGCTTCGAGGCCGTCTCCGCCGCCGCGGCCATCACCCGTTCGGACAGGTTCGACGGGCCGAAGCGCGACGAACGACCCACCTCGTCGAGCCGCGCGAACACCTTGCGCAGCGAGCCCTGTGGGTCGAAGCCGTGGGCGAGCGTGTTGGCCGCGGCGAGCCCGCGAGCGATCATCAGGTACAAGAGCGAGCCGACCGTACCCAGGATCAGGATCCCGGAGCCGACGGCCAGCATGCTCGCCGAGACTCCAGGTTGGCCTAGCTTCGCGCTCAGCTTCTCGTGGACACGCAAGAGCGAAAACGCGAGCAACGTCCCGAAGAACAGCCCGGACGCCACCGGCATCGCCAGGTAGATCAGCGCTGCCACCGAGAGCAGCGCGAGCACGCCGAGCGCGCGTCGCTGGGACGGAGACGAGCTCGGTGGCGGCAGGGACCTGGGTCGTTCGGACAGCACGGGATCCGCTCTCGAACCCTACTACAACTCGCCGCCTGGCCCGGGATTTGCTCCGGCACGGCGTGATCCATGGAGCTCGAAATGCGAGAACCCCTTCAGATCACGTTTCGCGGATTGGACCGGTCCGACGCCATCGAGGAGCGCATTCGCGCCAAGGCCACGGACATCGGACGCCTTCACGACCGCATCATGAGCTGCCACGTCACCGTGGAGGCTCCCCACAACCACCACTACAAAGGAAAGCAGTACAGCGTACGCCTCGACATGCACCTGCCCGACAAGGAGATCGTCGTCCACAAGCAGGCTCACGAGGACGTCTACGTCGCCATCCGGGACACCTTCGACGCGGCCACGCGGCAGCTGGAAGACCACGCGCGCCGCCGGCGCGGCGAGGTCAAACGTCACGAGCTGCCGGGACACGGCACGATCGCGCGGCTGTTCCGCGACGACGGCTACGGCTTCGTACAGCTGCCGGACGGCGCCGACGTGTACTTCCACCAGAACAGCGTGCCGGGCGGCGGCTTTTCGGCTCTGGCGCCGGGAGACGAGGTCCGCGTGGTGCTGGCGGACGCCGAGAGCCCGAAGGGGCCCCAGGCCAGCGCGGTGATTCCCGTCGGGAAGCACCACCTCGTGGACAGGCCTGCCCGCAACGGTTGAGCAGAGCAGACGTCCGCGACACCTGTGCAGAACAGCTCAGGTGTCGCGGAACGCTGCGGCTACCTCAAGCCGAGGTAGGCACCGACGAACAACACGACGAGGGCCATTACGCCCAAGGCGATGAACCCCACCATCTTGCCGTAGCGTTGCTGCTTGATCACGCGGATCGAGTGGCGGATTTCCTGATCGACTAGGTCGTTGGTCTCGGGATGAAAGCCTTGGGCGGCCATGGAACACCTCCTTCGGGAGCACCTGAAGCATCAAGCGTGCCGCGCAGCTGGAGACGGGTCGGTACGATCCATGCACGCGCGCGATCCGCCATGCGCGTCCAAACCGTGATGACAGAGGATCCAATCTGGCTGGATTTCCGGGCGACCACCGGTGAGGCGGCGCGGAAGCTCAGCGACAAACGCGTTCACCATCTGCCGGTCCTGAAGGAAGGCGTGGTGATCGGCATGATCAGCGAGCGCGATCTGCGCGACGCCGTCCCCGACATCTCGGTGACCCGCGTGATGAGCGATCATCCGGTGACGGTCACGCCGGACACGGACCTCAAGGACGTCGCCGACCGCATGATCGAGCAGCACATCGGAGCAGTGATCGTCGTGGATCCGGAGAGCAGCCGGTTGGTCGGCATCGTGAGCTACGTGGACGTGCTGCGCTGCGTGCGCGAAGCGCTCTGGGGCTGAGCCGCCGAACTGGTTGCGCGCAGGCGGGGTCGGCACGCAGCGATTGCCGCTCCGCGTCAGCTCGCCGGCTCGGCTCGACGCAGCGCTCGGCCCTTCCAGAGGGCGAAGATCGCCGGGTACACCGTGAGCTCGAGCAGGAACGAGGTGACGAGCCCGCCCACCAGCGGCGCGGCGATGCGCTTGGCCACGTCGGCGCCGGTGCCGACGGCCCAGAGCACGGGCAAGAGGCCGATCATGTCGGTCAAGACGGTCATCAGCTTGGGCCGGATGCGCTGCGCTGCGCCTTCGACGATGGCCTCGGTCAGGTCTGCTCGGGTCTGGAGCTTCCCCGCCGCTTTGCGATCGCGGTGCGCGATGGTCAGGTAGAGCAACATCACCACGCCGGTCTCGGCGTCCAGGCCCGCCAGGGCGATGAGCCCCACCCAGACCGCGATGCTCATGTTGTAGTCGAGCAGGTACAGGAGCCACACCGCGCCGATCAGCGAGAACGGCACCGCCAGCATCACGATGGCCGTCTCCGTCACCGAGCGCGTGCTGAGCCAGAGCAGGACGAACACCAGGCCCAGCGTGATGGGCACCACCAAGCTCAGGCGATCCTTCGCGCGCTCCAGGTACTGAAACTGCCCTGCCCACTCCAGGCGCTGACCGGACGGCACCTTCACCTGGGCGTCCACGGCGCGCCTCGCGTCGGCGACGTAGTCGGCGATGGGCCGGCCCGTCACGTCCACGAACACGAAGCTCACCAGCTTGCCACCCTCGCTCCGCAGCATGTCGGGACCGGTGCGAAACTCCAGCTTGGCGACCTGAGAGATCGGAACCTGCGCTCCGTTCGACGAGGTCACCAGCACCTGCTCCAGGGTCTCCGGGGTGTCGCGGTACTCGCGGGCGTAGCGCACCGCGATGGGGTAGCGCTCGCGGCCCTCGACGGTCTCCGAGACGTTCATGCCACCCACGGCGGTCTGGATCACCTCGTTCACGTCGGAGACCAACAGGCCGTGGCGGGCTGCCGCCGTGCGGTCCACGCTGAAGTCGGCGTAGAAGCCGCCGGTGGTCCGCTCGGCGAACGCGCTGCGGGTGCCGGGAACGCTGGCGACCGCCTTCTCGATGGCGATGGCGGTCTTCTCGATCTCCTCCACGCTGTCGCCGTACACCTTGATGCCGAGCTGACTGCGGATGCCGGTGGCGAGCATCTCGGTGCGGGTCTGAATCGGCATCCACCAGGCGTTGGGCATGCCTGGCACCTGGAGCTTCTGGTCCATCTCCTTGACCAGCGAGTCCCAGGTCACGCCCGCGCGCCACTCGCTCTTCGGCTTGAGCAGCACCACGATCTCCGCCATGGAGAGCGGCGCGGGATCGGTCGCCGTCTCGGCCCGGCCCATCTTTCCGAACACGCGCTCCACTTCGGGGAAGGTGCGGAGCTGGCGATCCATGGTCTGGAGCACGCGCACCGCCTCGCCTTCGCTGATGCCGGGAGGAGCGGTGGGCATGTAGAGGATGGCGCCCTCGTTCAGCGGCGGCATGAACTCGTTGCCCAGTCGCAAGAAGGCCGGCACGGTGAGCGCCATCGCGGCGACCGCCGCCAGGATGACCGTCTTCGGGTAGCGCACCACCGCGCGCACCACCGGCGCGTACAGCGCGGTCAGCCAGCGGCTCAGCGGGTGCTCGTGCTCCTTCAAGATGCGCCCGCGGATCAGCCAGACCGCCAGTGCGGGCGTGGCGGTGACCGCCAGCACCGACGCGAACGCCATCGACCAGGTCTTGGTGTACGCCAGCGGCTTGAACAGTCGCCCTTCGGTCTCCTCCAGGGTGAACACCGGCAAGAAGGCGATGGTGATGACCAGGAGCGAGTAGAAGATGCTGGGGCCGACCTCCTGCATGGCGCGCACGATGACCGCGCTGCGATCGCCCTGCCCGTCCCAGTCTTCCAGGCGCTTGTGGATGTTCTCGATGATGATCATCGAGGCGTCCACCATCGCTCCGATGGCCACGATGATCCCGGCCAGGGACATGATGTTGATGGTCAGCCCCTGGTAGTACATGGGGATGAACGCCAGGAGCACCGCGATGGGCAGCGTCAAGACGGGGATCAGCGCGCTGCGCACGTGGAGCAGGAACACGAAGAGCACCAGGCTAACCACCAGCATCTCTTCGATCAGCGCGTTCTTCAGCGTGTCCACCGCCTCGGTGATCAGCTGCGAGCGGTCGTAGGTGACCACGACCTCGACGCCGGCGGGCAACGACGTCTCGATCTCCTCGAAGCGCTTCTTCACCCGCTCGATCACCTCCAGCGCGTTCTCGCCGAAGCGCATCACCACGATGCCGCCGACCGCCTCGCCCTCGCCGTCGAGCTCCGCCACGCCGCGCCGCATGTCGGGACCCAGGCTCACCTCGCCCACGTCCTTGATCGTGACCGGCGTGCCGTCGCCTCGGACCTTGAGCACCACGCTCTCCAGGTCCTCCTTCTTCTTCACGTAGCCGCGGCCGCGCACCATCTGCTCGTGGCCCGCGATCTCGACCACGCGCCCGCCCACGTCCTGGTTCGAGGCGCGGACGCGCGCGATCACGTCCGAGACGGGGATGGACTGCCCGCGGAGCCTGGCCGGGTCGAGGTTCACCTGGTACTGCTTGACGTGACCGCCGATCGAGGCGACCTCGGCCACGCCGGGCACGCTGGCGAGCGCGTAGCGCACGTGGAAGTCCTGCAAGCTGCGCAGCTCCTGCAGGTCACGGTTCCCGGTCTTGTCGACGAGCGCGTACTGGAACACCCAGCCGACGCCGCTCGCGTCCGGACCGATGACCGGCTCGACCTCGTCCGGTAGCTTGCCGCGCGCGCTGTTCATGTACTCGAGCACGCGCGAACGCGCCCAGTAGATGTCGGTGCCGTCCTCGAAGATGACGTAGACGAACGAGGCGCCGAAGAACGACTGGCCCCGCACTGCCTTGACCTTGGGCGCGGCCAAGAGCGCGCTCGACAGCGGGTAGGTGATCTGGTCCTCGATCAGATCCGGGCTACGCCCGGGCCACTCGCTCAGGATGATCACCTGCGCGTCCGACAGATCCGGGATGGCGTCGAGCGGCGCGCGCCGGAGCCCGAACCAGCCCCAGAGCGCCAGCGCGAGCACCGCGACCATGGTCGCGACCTTGTTCTTGGCCGAGAACGCGATGACGCGCTCGAGGACGCCCAGCTTCTCCATCACCACTGCCCCGCCGCGCTCTTCAGGCGGCTGTCGGCTGCGATCAGGAAGTTGCTGGAGGTGACCACGCGGTCGCCTTCGCTCAGGCCCTCGAGCACCTCGTAGTAGTCGCCGCTCTTGAGCCCGATCTTGATCTCGCGGGGCTTCAGCCGGTCGTCACCGATGTCCACGAAGACCACGCGCCGAGGACCCGAGTAGATGACCGCGGACTCCGGCACCACCAGCTTTTCACCGCGCGACAACGGCAGCTCGACGTTGGCGTACATGTCGGGCTTGAGCTCGATCTGTTTGTTGTCGAGCTCGATGCGCACGCGGCCGGTGCGCGTCGCGGCGTCCAGGTACGGGTAGACGAAGCTGACCTTGCCGGTGAAGCGCTTCTCCGGCAGGTAGGAGAGCGAGATGTCGGCGCTCTGCCCCACCGCCACCAGGGGGATCTCTGCCTCGTAGAGCTCCGCCTCGATCCAAACCTTGTCCAGGTTGGCGATGCGGAAGAGGCGCATCCCGGGCTCCACGGCCGAGCCCTCGACCACGTTCTTCTCGACGATGAAGCCGGACGCCGGCGAGGCGATGCTGACGTACTTGACCGGCGCGTTCTTCTGCTCGACGCGATCGAGCAGTCCCTTCGGTACGTCCCAGAGCTCGAGCTTCAGGCGCGCCGCTTGCACCAGGGTGTCGCTGCGTCCGCCCAGGCCTGCGTCGCCCAGTCCGCGCCGGGCGTTGAGCGCCAGGAGCAGCTCGTTCTGTGCCGCGAACACCTCCGGCGAGTAGACGCTGAACAAGGTCTCGCCCCGGCGCACGCGCTTGCCCACGCTCGCGGCGGCGAGCTTCTCGATCCAGCCCTTGAACTTGAGCGTCACGTCGTGCAGGCGCGACTCGTCGTAGGAGATCTTGCCGACGGCGCGGACCTTGCGCTCCAGCGTGCGCTTCTCGACCAGCGCGGTCTTCACCCCGATCAGCTGGCGGCGGGCTCCGTCCACCACCACCACGCCGGTCTTGACCTCCTCCTCGGTCACCGGCGTCAGATCCATCCCGCAGATCGGGCACTTTCCCGGATCGTGCTGCTTGATGGAGGGGTGCATCGGGCAGGTGTAGAAGGCGACCTTGCCCGGCGTCACCGGCTCGCTCGCCGCGCTCTGCTTGGGCGACTCCCAGCGGCTCTCCGAGCCGCACACGAGCATGCTGGGGCCCATGTACGGGTTCTCGAGCCCCGGCTTCACCTGCACCCACTTGTTGAAGCCGCGGGTCATCGGACACTCGAAGACGTGGCGGCCCTCGGCGAGGCGTGAGTCGGCCGCGGCGAAGCTCACCAGCGCCTCGCTCAGCTTGGAGAAGGCGTCGCGCGCTGCTTCCAGATCCTTGGCGCTGCCGAGCTGGTCGGCGGCGTCGGCGCCAGCGAGGGCGCGCGCCTTCGTCGGCGCCGGCGAGGCTTCGAGGGCGCTGGCCGCCGCGCGCAGCGCGTCGGAGGCGCGCTTGCCGCGGGGCGGGACCCCTTCCAGGCTGTCCTTCGCGAGAGTGGCGCGCAGCTCCTCGTACACCTCGAAGGCCGTGCGCAGCGAGATCAGCGCAGGCTCCGGGAGCTCCTGCTTCGGCAGAGGCTCGGCGTAGCTCCGCGCCTTCTTGGCGGGTGAGGCGCTCGCGGAAGTAGCGGACGCGGCGCCAGGCGTGGGCTTCAGCGTGAACCAGGCGGCGAGCTTCCCGCGGAAGCCGACGCCCAGGCCGATGGCGGCGACCAGGAGCACGCTCGGCAGGAGCGAGCGCCAGAGCTTCGGTTGGGCGTTCACTTCGCACCGCCCTTCTCGGCGTCGAACGGCAGTCGTCCCAGCGCGCGGTCCAGCCGCGCCCGGCGCCGCCACAGCTCCGCGATGGCCGCCAGGCGTCCGAGCTCGATCTCGCGCAGGTTGCGCTCGGCCGCGATCGCCATCGCGAGCTCCGTCTTGCCTGCGACGTAGTCGGTGCGCGCTGCGGCCACCTGGTTCTTCGCGGCGGGCAGCAGGCGACCGTCGTAGAGCTTCACTCGCTCGATGCTCTCGATCACCTGGCGGCGGGCTTGGTCGATGTCGGCGCGCACGAGCGCCGCCGTGTGCGAGGTCTCGCTTCGGGCTTCGGCGACCTTGGCGCGGGCGCTCTCGACGCGGCTCGTTCGCTCCGCGCGCTGCAGCGGGATGGGAGCCTCCACGCCCAGCATCAGGCGATGCTCCGGATCGGCCCACATCGTGCTGTAGGACGCCATCACGGTGACGTCGGGGTAGGCCTGGCGCTCGGCGGCCTTCACCTCGGCCTCCGCGGCGCGGACCTTCGCGCCCACGCGCTCGAGCTCCGGGCTCTGACCGAGCGCGCGGCGCTGGAGCTCGTTGCTCGACGCCGGCACGGTCAAGTCTGCCTGGCGCTGCTCGGGCGGCGGAGGCAGCTTCGTCTCTGGCGCGCGGTGCAGGAGCACGTTCAGCCGCGACACCGCCACGTCGCGCTCACTTCGGAGCGCCAAGGCCTGCTCTTCCAGCCGCGTGATCTCGACCTCGACCGCCAAGGGCTCGGAGAGCGAGCCCATCCCCACGCTGTATTGAGCCTCGGAGCTCTGCTGGATCTCGCCTAGCAAGCCCTTGTGAGTGGCGTTCACGTCGAGGGAGCGCTCGAACAGCCAGTAGTCGTCGTAGGCCAGGGAGGCAGCCAGCGCGAGATCCAGCTCGGAGATGCGGATGTCCTTCTTCATCCACTCCGCGTCGCGCTCGGCGGCCGCCGTCTCGCTGCCCAGCTTGCCGGGCCAAGGCAGCTTCTGGGACAGCTCGACGGTCTGCCCGAAGCGCTCCGCCCCGATGGACAGCGGCGCGAAGCTGTAGGCGAGCATCGGATCCTCCCAGACGCCGGCGCCGCGGCTCCTCTGCCGCGCGGCCTGCCAGGCGTGGCGACGCGTCGCCACGTCGGGGTTCCGAGCGATGACGGCGCGGATCAGCGCCGCCCGCTCCAGGCGCGGCCCACTCGTGCTTCTGACCACCAGCTCGGCGGGCGTCTCGCTCGATGGGCCGACTCCGGTCTCGGCGCCCTCGTCCGGGCGCTGGAGCGCTGCACCGTCACTCGGTGCCCGGTCGGACGGGCTCTCGGCCGGTCGCGCCGTCGCGCAGCCGAGCGCCGCGCCGGCCAGCGCCAACATGATCCATGGCTCGTTCTTCGTCGTCATCTGTCGCCTCCGCGCCGTCGAGAACACGCGGCAGCGCGGACGGATCCCGGCCACGCTTCCGCGAACACGAAACGGAGCGGCGGCTCAGGACAGGAGACGACTTGTTTGTTGGATCAGCGGTGGTCCCACCGCTGGGGGAGCGCGCGAGCGCCTGAGCGTCGCGACGTCCTCGGCGTGTTGCGCCCAAGACAGCTGATCGATGTCGAGGCGCACGAGCAGGGCGGCTGGCGGCACGTCCAAGGAGGCCGCGGCTTGGAGCGAGCTGGCCTTCTCGGCCTGGCTCGCCAGCGACCTGCAGCAATCCCCGCGATCGACCGTCGGCCTCTCGCAGTCCACCTCGGGCGACTCGTGCTTGCAGCAGCAGTGCGTGCTCTTCTGCGCCATCCGGCACACGGTGATGACGCGTGCGAGCGCGCTGGCGGGGATGAGCATCCCTGCCATCAGGACCAGCGCGAGCAGCTTCACGCGGAGCGCGTGCATGTACGGCAGAGTCTAGTGCAGGCCCCGGCCGGGGCAAAGGGGGGGGCCGCAAGGGCTGCGGGGTCACTTATCGAACCTTGGCGTCGAGAGGAGGTTCCGCTCGCCGTGGGTCACCGTTGAGCCGGTCGTGAGCTTCCGCTCAGAACAAGCCGATGCTGAAGTGGAACGCGCCCAGGGGCTCCCAGTAGCGCTGCTCGATGCGGTTCGGGTAGAGCTCGTCGAGGATCTGCTCGACGTTGAAGCCGTAGTCGAAGACCAGGGGGCCGATGGGTGTCCCGATGCGCAGGCCGCTGCCGACCGCGTAGCGCAGGCGCAGCGGGTTCACCTTCTGCGGGTCGCGCCAGAGGTTGCCGGCGTCCAGGAACAGGCCCGTCTGCACGTTGCCGGAGAGCGGCACCCGCAGCTCGAGGCGCGGGTTCACGAAGGCGTCGCCGCCGCGGATCACGACCTGGTTGAGCTGGAGGCCCGACGCAGGGTCCAGGAGCTGCTGCGCGATGTCCTCCGGGATCATCGAGTCCTGGAGGAAGCCGCGCACCGAGTCCACGCCGCCCAGGAAGAACAGTCGGTCCGGATACGTGCGCGAGCCGTCGCGTAGCTGCTGGTTCATGCCCCAGCGCAGGCTGCCAGCCAGGGCCAGCCCCTTGTCGCTCAGCCGCACGTAGCCCGCCACGCGCTGGGTCAGGCGCAAGAACTGGCTGACCTTGGGCGGATCGAACACGCCGTCGCCGCCGGTCTCGTTCGGGGTCGCGCGCACGTGCTCGACGCTGGAGCTGAGCAACGTGCCCTTGCTGGCGCCGAGCGGGTTGTCGCGCCGGTCCCACGAGAAGCCGATGCGTTCGGCGACGGCGACCGTCGTGCCCTCGGGTACGCGAAACAGACCCGCGCTGCGCGGATTCTGCTGCACGTATTGCTCGAGCGCGCCCTTCTGCTCGCTGCCGAAGATGGTGGCGTTGTTCAGCTCCAGCGAGCCGCCGATGAAGGCCGAGAACTGCCGCACCGGACGGTAGGTGAGCGTGACGATGCCGGCGTCCTTGGTCAGCCCGAAGTCGCGGGCGTTGTCGCGGACGTCCAGGCCCTCGACGGAGAGGCGGAACAGCGGGCCGAGGCCCACGTCGGGGAACTCGATGAGCGCGCTGTTGCGTCGCTCCAGGCGCTCGCCGACGTCGAGCTCGTCGTATTTCTTGCGGACGTCCTCCTCCAGGATGAGCTCGTTCGGCAGGTAGCCGAGCTGAACCCGCAGGGTGAGCGGGATGGCCTCGCCGCCCAGGTTTCGGTGCCCGTACTCGAACGTGATGCGGAAGCCCTCGCCGGTGGAGAAGCCCGGGCGGATGTCCAGGTACTGGGGCTTGCGCTCCTGCACCGTGATGACCACGGCCTTCTCCTTCGCGGGCACGTAGGGATCCTCGAGGCCGACCGTGACGGTGGAGAACACGCCGAGGGATGCCAGGCGCTCCTCGGTCTTGCGCACGTCGCTGCGACGGTAGGGCTGTCCGATCTGGAGCGCCACTCGGCTACGGATCAGGCTCTCGTTGGTGATGCGCGCTCCGACGATGACGATGCGCGAGACCTTGACCTGCTCGCGCTCGCTGATGGTGAAGATCGCGCGGGCGCGCGTGCGATCCGGCGAGAGCTCCAGCGCGGCGTCGACCTCGGCGAAGGCGAAGCCCTCTTCGGCGTAGGCGTCGAGCAGGCGCCGGCGCGCCTTGTCGAGCTCCACCTGGGAGGCCGGTTTCCCCAGCTCGAGCTCCGCCACGTCCGCCAGGCGCTTCTCGACGAACGCCTTGTTGCCTTCGAAGCCGACGTCGTAGAGGTAGGTTCGCGGGCCGAGCTTGACCGGGACGTGCAGCACGGCGTCCGGCTCGCAGCTCACGCCCTTCCTCGGATCCGGCGTGCAAGCCAGCGCGGCGTCGGTTGGCGGCTCCTCCAGCGGTAGGCCGATCTCGTCGTAGGAGCAGGCCGACTTCGGCCGCCGGCGCGGACCGAGCGGCACGCAGCGCCCCGGCGGCGAGTGGGGGTCGCAGCGGCGCCGGAGCAGCTGCGCCGGACCGACCGTCGCCGAGAGGTAACCCTCGGAGCGGTACAGATCCTGGACGTGCTTCATCGCGCGCTCGTAGACCTCCGGCACGAACGTCATCCAAGGGTTCGGCTCGAAGGGCACCGGGCGGGCGCCGGTGGTGCCCTGCGGGCCGAAGAGCCGATCGACCACCCGCGGATCGACGCTCGACAAGATGTCGGCCCCGGGCAGCTCTTCCGACAGGAAGCTGTCCACCTCGCTGCCGACGTCGCGCGCGCCCCGTGAGCCCGTGAGGCAGGGGTACTCGCGCCCCACGATGCGGATCTGCTGGTGCTCACGCACCTTGAACACCAGATCGTGGATCGGCGCGTCGGCGGCGCCCCGCTCGGTGAAGCTCACCTCGACGTCCAAGAAGCCGCGCGCGACGTAGAACTTCTCGATGCGTTCGGCCAAGGTCGAGGGCGAGCGGTCGTCGTTGTCCTCGAGCTCCAGCGTGCGCTCGATCTGGCTCGAGTCGAAGCGCTGGATACCCTCGAACTTCAGCCGAACCAAGGGTCCCGCCTTGATGTCCACGGCGAGCTCCGTGCGCGCGCCCACCAGGCGGAGCTGGTGGCTCACCGTGGCCCGGTGCCAGCCGCGGACGCGCAGCGTCTTCTCCAGCTCGCGATCCGCCGCGGCGATCTCGTCTTCGTCGGCACGATCGCGGTCGGCCACCGCGTAGGTCGCGAGCGCGTCGGTCAAGCCGTCGACCTTGGGGCTCGGCCAGACCAAGAAGCGCCGCCTGTCGACGCGTCGCGGCTCACCCGCCACCACGTCCAGGAGCAGCACCACGCGTAGCGGGTCGTCGGTGTCGAGGGCGTCGATGCGGACCGCCGCTGCGGGATGTCCCCGCCGCACGTACAATTCTTGAACGCGCCGCGCGATGCCGGCGAGCTCCGCCGCGGTCAGCTCGGAGCCGGTGCGCACGCGGGCGGCCCGCAGCGTCTCCTCGGCGTCGAGCACGCCACCGTTGATGCGGATGCTGGCCACCAACCGGCGCGGCACCACCTTGAGCCGCAGCACGACACCGCTGCCGTCGCTCTCGGCCTCGGCGCTCACGTTCGCGAAGCGGCCGGTGTCGGTCAGCTCCAGCATGGCCCGGCGCGCGAGCTCGCTGGTCAGCGTGTCGCCCGCGCGCACGAAGCGCGGCGTGGGGCGCTCCTCCCAGCGTCCGCCCACCGGGATCACCTCGACCCGAGTGATGCTGCGCCCGAGCAGGCTCCCCAGCGCGGGCGCGGCGCCCAGCTCCGGGATGCGTCCGACCGAAGGCTCGTCGGCCTCCTTGTCGGGGCGCTCGACCGGACGCCCGCTGGTGGGCGCAGTTGCGCCCGGAGTGGTCGGCTCGCTCGGGCGCGGCCGCTCCTCGTCGGCCTCCGAGCTCCCCACCGCCGAGAGCTGCCCCAGGACCACGGCCAGAGCTGGGGCGCGGCGGAGAAACCCTCGGAGCATCGGCCTGGTTCTTAACCCGAATCGGCTCGAAAGTGCGGCTTGCCACAAACGGGCGCTCAGGCGGGTTCGTGGCTACGATTTCCGCCGTCATGGGCTCCCCCGCGAAGACTCCACGGAAAGGAAGGCTCCGGCGCGTCGCCAAGCTCGTGCTGGTGGGCTTGCCCGTGATGGCCATCGGGCTCTGGATCGCCGTTCACAAGATCCCTTGGATGGGGCCGCTGGTCGCCAACACGCTGCGCGCCGTGGTGGGCACCGACAACGTCGCGAAGCTCGAGGACTTCGCCTACGGCGTCGAGGACCGCTTCAACCGCTGGTACCGAAAGAACGAGAAGCCCAAGGCGTATTGGGATGTCCCCGCTGAGCAGCCGCAGGCGACGACCGTGGCCAGCTCGGAGGGCGCGCCTGCGAAGCCCGAGTGGCAGCTCGCGGAGGTCGGGCCCATCCACGAGAAGTGGTCGGCGCCGGGTGACGGCAAGTGGGTCAAGATAAAAGACCCGCGGCGCCCCGACGAAGGCGCTTACATGTACAAGACGTTGCTCCACCCCGACAAGAACCGGTCCTGGGCGGAGCTGTTCGTGGTCGCGGTGGACATGAAGCGCGCGCGCCTCCAGGCCATGCCCGGCTACCGCGAGCCGCAGAGCTTCGAGAAGGAAGCCAAGGCGCTGGTGCGCAAGGCGCGCGTTCCCGACGAGGACCACGAGGAGCTGCTCGCGGCGTTCAACGGCGGCTTCATGACCGAGCACGGCTGGTTCGGCATGAAGTACGACGGGGTCACGCTGGTGAAGCCGCGCGAGACGGCCTGCACGCTGGCGGAGCTCGACGACGGTACGCTGACCCTCGGCACTTGGAAGAAGATCTCCGCGTCCGAGGCCAAGATGAAGTGGTACCGGCAGATGCCCGGCTGCATGTACGAGGACGAGAAGATCCATCCGGGTCTCGCCGACCCGGAGACCCGGCTCTGGGGCGCCACCCTGGACGGGGAGACGGTGATCCGGCGCTCTGCCGTCGGCCTGAACGCCGCGCGCGACGTGCTCTACGTCGGCATCAGCAACCACACCACCGCCAAGGCCATCGCGGACGGCATGCGGCACGCCGGCGCGGTGACCGTCGGGCAGCTCGACGTGAACTGGAGCTACCCGAAGTTCGTGCTCTACGAGCCCAAGGAGCCGGGCGGGCCGCGCAAGGCCGTGGCCCTGGCCGCCGGCTTCGAGTTCGACGAAGACGAGTACATCCGCAAGCGCTCGCTGCGCGACTTCTTCTACCTGGTGCGCCGCGAGCGCGAGGTCACGGCGCAGAACTGAGCGCGTGTGAGATAGTGTGCGCGGAGTTCCGGGCTGGCGAAGGCCCGCGTCGCCGCGTACCGTTCCAAGGATGAAGGCGGCAGCTCCGGTCGTGTGTCTGGTCGCGTCGGTCTGGGCAGCCGTGGCGTGCGGGGGCTCCGACTCGACGAGCTTCTCGCCCGGCGGCACTGACGGCGGCGACGCATCGTCCAGCGGCGGTACCGGCACGGGCGGCGCCGGCTCGGGCGGAACCTCCGCCTCCGGCGGTTCGGGCGGCTCGGGCAACACCGCCAACACGGGCGGCTTGGCCGGCGGCGGCACCGGCGGCGACGCGGGGCCCACGGGTTGCCAGAGCGCCGCCGATTGCGCCGGCAACCCCGGCGGTCCGGTCTGCGAGACCGCGACCGGGAACTGCGTCGGCTGCCTGGGCGCGAGCGACTGCCCGTCGGGGCAGTGGTGCAACACCGCGACCAAGCAGTGCGGCGCGGGCTGCGACGAGGCGACCGACTGCAGCGGCGCGACCCCGCTCTGCGACTCCGCGACCAACACCTGCGTCGGCTGCCTGGCAGACACGGACTGCCCGTCGGGTCAGATCTGCTCCAGCAAGGCCTGCGCCACGGGCTGCAGCGCGACCCAGCCCTGTCCGAACAGCGGCGACACTTGCTGCACGGCGAGCTGCCACGATCTCCAAGCCGACGTGAACAACTGCGGCGCCTGCGGGACGGCGTGCGCCGCATACCCCAACGCCGCGACCAGCTGCGCGAGCGGCGCTTGCAGCATGGGCTCTTGCGCCGTGGGCTTCGCCGACTGCAACGAGAGCCCGAGCGACGGCTGCGAGTGGAACCTGACGATCAGCGCCTGCGCGTGCAAGCCGGGCTCCACGCAGAGCTGCTACACCGGCCCTGCCGGCACGGCCGGCGTCGGCGCCTGCAAGGCGGGGCAGCAGACCTGCGACGCCAGCGGCCTGCTCTGGGGCCCGTGTCTGGGCCAGGTCGTGCCGAGCGAAGAGGTGTGCGCCAACAACGTCGACGAGGACTGCAACGGCACCGCGGACGACGCCAAGGACACCGACGGCGACGGCTGGACGAAGTGCAACGGCGACTGCTGCGAGACCCCGGCGGAGTGCTCCAAGCCGAACAAGGTGAACCCGGGAGCGTTCGAGGTCGTCGGCAACCAGGTGGACGACGACTGCGATCCGAGCACCAGTGACACCGTCGCGACCGCCGACTGCGCCACCGCCGCCAAGTTCACGGGTGTGACGGCGCAGGACGTGGCTCGGGCCATCGACCTGTGTCAGTTCACGACCGCGAACCCGCCGCTTTCGCAGAAGAAGTGGGGAGTCATCACCTACCAGCACCTGTTGCCGAACGGCACCGTGCCGAACGCGACCGCGCTCGCGGAGATGCAGAGCTCCCAGACCGCGGTGCTCCAGAACTACGGCACCGGGGGCATCGTGCCGACCAAGGGACCGACCATGGCCGGAATTTCCTCCGGCCGCATGCGGGACCAGAACGACCCGGGCTACGTCAACCCGAACGGCGGCAGCACCTTCAGCACGGCGACGACCCCGCCCCCGGCCTACCTGGCGGCGCACGGGAACGCCTTGCCGGCGTCGGCGGGTTGCAGCGGGACATGTCCAGCGGGCAGCGGCGCGAACGACCCGGTCAACGTGCGGCTGACGATCCGGGTGCCGACCAACGCGCTGTCGTTCTCCTACAAGTTCCGCTTCTTCAGCTCGGAGTACTGGACCTATCAGTGCACGGTCTTCAACGACTTCTACCTGGCGCTGCTCACCAGCGGTGCGGCCGGGATCCCGGCCGACAAGAACATCTCCTTCGACTCGCTCAACAACCCGGTCAGCGTCAACAACGGCTTCTTCGACCTGTGCGCGCCCAAGGGCTGCAACACCTGCCCGTTCGGCATGGGGGAGCTGAACGGGACCGGCATGCAGCTCAGTAACACCGGCGGCGGCACCAAGTGGCTCACGACCACGGCACCGGTCGTGCCCGGCGAGACCATCACTATCGAGTTCATGGTCTTCGACGTGAGCGACCACATCCTGGACTCGCTCACCATCCTGGACAACTGGCAGTGGAGCCTGGACCCGTCGTCCGTCGGCACCACCGGCTGAGACTGCGCGCTTGCCCGAGCTGCCCGAGGTCGAGGTCACGCGCCGCGCCGTCGAGCCGCTCCTGGTCGGGCGCCGGCTCACCCACGTCGCGACCACCGCGAAGAGCTACTTCTTCCTGACACCGCCTGCGAAGCTCCGCGAGCGGCTCGTCGGGCGCACGGTGCAGAGGCTCGAGCGTCAAGGCAAGTACCTGCTCGCGGCCCTGGACGACGGCTCCCGGCTGCTCCTCCACCTGGGTATGACCGGGCAGCTGCTCTCGTCCCGCGCGCGCGGCTTCACGCCGGACGCGCACACGCACCTCGTGCTGAAGTTCGCCGACCGTGGGCCCGACCTCTCGTTCCGCGACGTGCGCAAGTTCGGCAAGGTGCGCTGGCTCGCGCCGGGCAAGAGCGATCCGCGCCTGGACAAGCTCGGCCTCGACGCCCTGGCAGTCAGCGCCGAGCACCTGTTCACCGAGTCGCGCAGGCGCCGGGCGGCGGTGAAGACGCTCCTGCTCGATCAGGGCGTGCTGGCCGGCGTGGGCAACATCTACGCGGACGAGGCGCTGTTCTTGGCGAAGGTCCGGCCCACGCGGCGCGCGCGTACGCTGCGGCGCGACGAGTGCGAAGCGCTGGCGGCGGCCGTGCTTCGGGTGCTCGAGGCCGGCATCGCGGCCGGAGGCTCCAGCATCGACGACTTCGTGCGGCCGGACGGGACTGGCGGCGGCTACCAGGACGCGCACCGCGTCTACGGGCGCGGCGGCGAGCCTTGCCCGCGTTGTGGCACATCCATCCGACGGGTGGTGATCGGGCAGCGCTCGTCGTGCTACTGCCCGAGCTGTCAGCGTTGAGGGACGCCCGGTGATTCAGCAGCCGTTTCCGCCACGCCCCGAGCGGCTCGTGGGCCGCGCGTCGGAGCTTCGGACCTTGCGGCGCTTGCTCGCGCGTCACCCCACGCGCGTGGCGCTGGTGGGCGCGGGGGGCTCCGGCAAGACCACCTTGGCGGCGGAGCTCGGCCACCGTGTGGCGCGGCGCTTCGCCGGCGGCGTGCACTGGCTGCGCCTCGGCGCCTGGGACGAGCGCGTGCTCGGCCAGATGCTCGCGCTGCGCCTGCGCCTCGGGGCTGGCGGCCTCGGCGGCGTGGCGCGCGCGCTCGCTCGCGGCCCCGACCGGCTGCTCGTGCTCGACAACCACGAGAACGACGCGGCGACGGCCGCGCTGCTGGACGCAGTCGGCGAGCGCGCGCCGGTCAGCGTCGTGGTGACGGCGCGACGCTGTCTGGTCGCCGGTGTGACCATCGTGCCCGTGGTGCCGCCGCTCGTGCTGGCGGAGCGACCGCCGTTTCCGCGCGTCGCTTCTCTGACGCGCGCGCTGCGCTCTAGCCCGCTGGCCCTGGAGATCGCCGACGCGCTGGTGGCCGAGCGCGTGATCGGTGTCGCCGCCCTCGGCGCCTGGCTCGAGCGGCACGGCATCCGAAAGATCCGGGCCCTGGCCCACGAGGACGACGTGCCGGAGGTGGGCCTCGTGGTGGAGCTCGCCTGGTCGAAGCTCGAAGCCCCCGCGCGTCGCATGCTGGCGGTGCTCGCCCACGCCGGCGGCGATCACGTGGACCAGACGAGCCTCGCCAAGTTGGCGCGCGCCGGAGCGAGCGCGCCCCGAGCCCTCGCTCGGCTGCGCGCGTTGCGCTTGGTGCAGGAGCCCATCGCCGGCCGCTTCGCCCTGCACGCGACCTTGCGCCACGCCCTGGCCGCCCGCACGCGCTTCGACCCCGAACGCCTGTTCGAGCACTACGTGGGTCTCCTCGAGCGCGATCCGAGCCGCCTGGTGCTGGAGGAGGCGCACCTCTTCGCCGCCATGGATCACGCCCACGACAGCGGTGACCTCGACAAGATCCTACGCGTGGACGAGCTGGTCACGCGGCTCGAAGCGTGAGATCTTTCCCCCACCGTGAAAGCTCCGTCCTTCCTGCTCGTGCTGTGCCTGACGTCTCCTGCCTTGGCGGACGTCGCGCCGGGTCCGGGTCCGGCGCCCGACGATTGCAGCGCGGCGCGCGTCGCGCGGCCCGGCGATCAGTGCCTGGACTGCGCTGCTTCCTACGAGCAACCGAACAAGTGCCAGGAGCTCGGCGGGCAGGGTTACCGGCAGGCGTGCCGCGCGCCCGGTGCGTCGGTGTGGAACGAGGTCTGGTGCCGCGGCGGCGGCCCGGCACCCGAGAAGCGCCGCGGCTGCGGCTCGTGCGAGATCGGCGCCGAGCGCTCCAGCTCGCTGCTGGCACTCGGGCTCGCGCTGGCGGGCGCGCTCGCGTTCGCGGCGCGTCGGCGCTGAGTCAGCTCACCGCGAGTCGAGCGGCGATCCCCGACCGGGCGGGACGTCCTCGAGGCAGACGAGCTCCCCGGCGCCATGCCGATTCGGGAAGTAGATCTCGCTGCCGCTTTCCAGCCGCCCGCGGTGCATGCCCAGGTGGTTCAGCGGCCGATACACCGAGACGATGCGCCCGCGCGTCGTCCGCCGGCCTTCGAGCGCGTCGGCCCGGACGGGATCGGCCGCCGAGTGGCGCGCCAGATCCGCGACCGAGAGCGTGCGGCGCATCGTGCTGCTCAGGTAGAGCTCGGCTCGATCCCCGTCGCGCTCCACGGCCGCGAGGCACACCTGGTCGGAGCCGGTGCGAATCAGCGAGAAGTACTGGTCCGAGCTCGGCCACAGCGTGACCTCGTGCCCGATCGAGAACACGACCGATCCCGACGCGGCTCCGATGGCGAACCACGCCAGCGCCACGACCAGGGGAAAGGCGCGCAGCGACGAGGCGGCGAGCTCGTCGCCCCGCGCCTTCTTCTGTGACACCGCCAGCGTGCGCTGCTCGGCCGTCCGGGCGGAAGCGGTCAGCTTGCCCAGCACGCTGCCGCTCGCGAGGTTGTCGGCGGAGCAGAAGCTGCAACGCAAGATGGGCGCGACGATGGCCGGCAGCGGCCCTCCGCACACGCGACAACCGAGCCCCGCCTCGCCGGGCAGGCGGATGGCCGTCCAGTGCCCGACCACGCGGCGCACCGTGGCCGGGACGACGACCGCCGCCGTCAGACCCAGGAAGAGCGTCACCGCCGAGCCCGCAGTCCCGAACGCGAAGTACCCGTGCCACGAGTCGCTGCTCTCGCGCACGGCGAAACCGAACAGCGCCACCACGGCGCTCACGAAGAACAGCAAGCCGACGACGAGCCCGAGGCGCAGCTTCCACGCGCGCTCGTGCTGGGCGAGCGACGCCACCGTCGCCGCCATCTGGCGCTCAGCGGCTGTCTGGCGAGAGAGCGCGGCGCCACCCTCCGCGAGCAGGCGCGAGATCTCCGGCGCGAGCGGGGAGCGCACCCGACAAAACGGGCAGGTGCTGTGAGTCGGATCGGCGAGGCAGAGCGGCGCGGCGCCGCCGCACCCGGGGCAGGTGACGCTGGCCGGTGGGCGTGTCGGTCCCGACGCGCCGGGGACGACGTCCTCCGCATCGCGCTTCTCGGACCAGCCGGAGAACAACGCGAAGCCGCTTGGCACCGCCGCGACCAAGCCGAGCACCAGCAGCCCGGCACCGAAGGGCAGCGCTTCGGTAGTCGCAGGCATCAAGCCCAGGACGAACAGCACCAGCCCTGCGCCCCCCGCCAGAAAGGCGAACAGGCAGCCGCTGCATCCGCAACCGCGCGCGCGCCGTCCCTCGTCGTCGCTCACCGCGGCAGGCTACGCCGGAAGCGGTCCGTCCCGGAAGGCCGACGCCACGCTCCCAACCCGAGCAGACCGAGCAGCGCCCAGAGTCCCGCCGCGTGCCCCGGCCTCGTGGACGTTGCGGAGCAACCGCTGGCGTCGTCGCGCGCGGTCGTCGAGCCGGGCTTCGCGGTCGGCGCGCCGGCGCTCGGTCCACCGCCTGAGCCGCTCGCCCCAGCCCCGCCGCGCGGGGGCGGGCCGAGCTCGGGCAGCGTCTCGTCGAGCAAGAAGCTCTCGCCCGCGGTCGTCGTCACCATCACGGGCCGGGCTGGCCAGGCATTGCCCTTGGCCAGCCCCGCGAGCTCCGACGCCGGTCGCTTCTCGATGCTGCCCCAGTCGAAGCTCCAGGCGTCCATCACGCCCGGATCGCTCACGTGCCGCAAGGAGGTGCCGTCGAGCAGGTACACCTCCGGCGCGCCGTCGTCGCCCTGCACCAGCACCGGGGAGGCCGGCAGCGCGGTGCCGAGCGCGAGGCCGGTGATCGCGGCGTCGCTCGCCGGCAGCCGATGCCAGATCGGATCGAGCTTCCACGCCGCCTCCCCGCCCTCGCCGAGCGCGCGGCGGAGTCCCGTGGGCTCCGGCGCCGTGGCCTGAAGCGTCTTCGGGCTGCCGGAGAGCTCCACGTTGGTGACGCCCGCCTCGTCCATGCCGTAGACGTGCACCGGGTGCGGCTGTCCGTCGAGCAGCGACAGAGGCGGCGCCACGTCGAAGCCGTGCGCGCACGAGCCGATGGCCGTGCACAGGTCGTCGCGGTGCTTGGCGCTCTTCAGTTTCTTGCTCGGCGCGCCCGAGAACACCGGCCCGCCGAAGCTCACGAAGACGTCGATGGGATCGTTCGGCACGTCCACGTCGTGGGCCCAGCCCTTGGCGCCGCTGGCGTCCGCGCTGTCGAGCCAACCCTCCGGGGCGCGGTTGCAGTGCCAGGGCTCGCCGGCGCCCTTCGCGTAGATCCCGAGGTGGTTGTTCACCGGTCGCGTGCTCGAGATCACCGAGCCCATGCCCTTCACGTAGAGCTGCGACGAGCCGCCGCCGTCCATGTTGGTCGCCCAGTGAATCGGCGGCGTGCCCGCGGCGGCGTTGTGCGAGACCATGTTCCAGACGATGCCGTCCCCGTTCAGCGCCACGTTGCTCACGAAGAAGTAGAGGTAGCGCCGATCCGCGGAGAGCCCGACGGCGGTGCGCCGGTGCGAGCCCTGGAGCACGGCGTCGCCGTCGTAGAGCGGCCCCAGACCCTTGCCCTCGTCGATCAGGATGTTGTGACCGCCGACGATCTCGGTGATCAGGTAGCCGGGCTCCGTCGCGGCGTTCGGCACCAGGCCCGCCTGATTCACGCCGAACTGCCAGTACGTCCGGATCTCCTTGAGCTGAGCGCCGGCCGGCCAGTCTTCGCCCGCGCCGCGCGCGCGACCCACCACGAACGACCAGCCGGGGAAGTCGAAGAAGTCGGCGTTGATCGCCACCTCCGCGTCCACCGCCTGGGCCCAGGACGGTGCGGTTCGGTTTCGCTCGTCCCACTTGGTCGCGCGCACCGAGACTCCGGCGGTACACAGGTCCGCCACCACCATCGCCATGCCGCCGCCGTGCACCACGCGGATCCCGGGGTGCGGATCGACCACGTCCGCCCGGGCCTCGAGCGAGGACAGGCAGGTAGCGGCGAGCAAGAGCCAGGTCAGCGCGCGCATTCCCCTCCGCCATTCCAAGTTCCGTGCCGGGCGCAAAGCCTGCGAATCCAGCGCCACGCTGCCGTCGGGCGTGACGCTGCCGCCGGAGCTTCTCGATGGATTCCCGCGACTTCGGCCGGAGCGGCTGTTCGATTACGCTGTTCTGGGCGCGGGGTGGCTCCGGGTCAGCGCAACGGCGCCTTGGCGCCGGAGGTTGGCGCCCCTCGAGCCGAACGCTGCGCCCGGCGCCACGCTCCCGGAGCCTGCCCCACGACGCGCTTGAAGGCACGGGCGAAGGCGGCCTCCGACTCGTAGCCGACCTCCTGGGCGATGGCCGCGACGTTCGCGTCGCCCTGGCGCAGCAGGTTGGCGCCGCACTGGATGCGCCACTGGGTCAGGTACTGCATCGGCGGGAGCCCGACCAACGCGGCGAAGCGCTCGTGCAACGCCGAGCGCGACAGGCCGACGAGGCGGCTGAGCTCGTCGATGGTCCACGGCTCGGCGGGCCGCTCGTGCATGAGCTGGATGGCCTTGCCCACGTGCCGGTCGCGGAGCGCTGCGAGCCAGCCTGAGCCGCCTTCGTCGATCGACTCGAGGTGGCGCCGGGCGGCGTCGACGAACACCATTTCGCTGACGCGTCCGAGCATTGCCGAGCTGCCGGCTCGGCTCTGCCGAGACTCGGCCACGGCCTGGTGGAGCACGGGCGCCACCCAGGCCCCGACGCCGCCGGCCTGGAAGTGCAGGAGCCGCGGCAGCGCGCCGATCAGCGGGTTGAACGGCCGCAAGTCGCAGCCGACGAAGCCGCACACGACGACCGCGCTCGCCGCGTCCGGCGGCTCGAGCTCGCCCGGCCGCAACACTCCGTCGTAATACGCCACGGCGATCGGCTTCGGGGCGTCGCGCGTCGAGACCCGCCAGTCGCCCTCGTCGCGCGAGGCGCGCATGCCCGGCGCGCTCGACATCACGTGGCTGTCGCCGCGCGGGAACATCACGATGTCGCCTTCGCCCAGCCGCACTGGCTGCTCACCGATGGTCGCGGCCCAACACCCCCCCTTGAGCATCAGGTGGTAAGCGAGCACATGCTCCGAGCCGGGCATCAGCGAATCGGCGAGCTCCCCCGAAGCGGGTGTCTCGGCGACCCACTCGTCCCGGAAGCTGACGTAATAGAAGATGGCGCCGTGCAAGCGCACGCTGCTCAGCACGTCGGACAGAGGATCGGAGCTCACGGGGCGGCCTGAGTGGAGTCTCGATCAAGTTTGGCGGACGGACGGTCAAGCCCCTCCCGAAGACCGGATGCGGGAGCAAATTTGCTGGACACGCGGGGAAGCGTCAATCCCGCCTGCTGCCGAACATTGGCGTGGTCGGCGCGCGCTTGCGTCGGCCGCCTTTCCGGCCCCGGGCGTGCCCCACGGGCGCCAGCCATTGCAGCAGGAGAACCCAATGACCCTCGCCATCGACACCCGCTCCCTCGAACCGGACTTCGCCGCCATCAAGCAGCGCCAGCAGGCCACCTGGGCAAGCGGTGATTTCGCCGTGATCGGCACCACCCTTCAGATCGTCGGCGAGTCGCTGGCCGAAGCCGCCGACGTCCGCGCGGGCGAGCGGGTGCTCGACGTGGCCGCCGGCAACGGCAACGCCACGCTCGCGGCTGCGCGCCGCTTCGCCGACGTGACCTCCACGGACTACGTCCGCACGCTGCTCGACAAAGGCAGCGAGCGCGCGCGGGCCGAAGGCCTGAACGTGCGCTTCCAGGTCGCCGACGCCGAGGAGCTGCCCTTCGACGACCAGAGCTTCGACGTCGTGCTCTCCACCTTCGGCGCCATGTTCACGCCGGACCACGGCCGCCCCGCGCGCGAGATGCTGCGCGTGCTGCGCTCGGGCGGTCGCATCGGCCTGGCCAACTGGACGCCCGAAGGCTTCATCGGCCGGCTGTTCCGCGTGATCGGCGCGCACGTGCCGCCGCCGGCGGGACTGAAGTCGCCGGCGCTCTGGGGCACCGAGCCCCACATCGTCGAGCTGTTCGGCTCACAGGCCGCGGACATCCGCTGCGAGCGGCGCATCTTCAACTTCCGCTACCGCTCCGCCGCGCACTGGGTGCAGGTCTTCCGCGACTACTACGGGCCGACGCTCAAGGCCTTCGCGTCCCTGGACGCGAAGGGCCAGCTCGCGCTGGAGCGGGACATCACCGGGCTGCTCGAGGGGATGAACACCGCAGGCACGGCCTCGCTGATCGTGCCGGGGGAGTACCTGGAGGTCGTGGTCACCAAACGCTGAGGTCGTACCGGGGGGGGGGGCGCACACCGGGAGTGATCCTGCCTCCCCTCCAAGGCCGGTCGCGCTCAGTTGTCCTTGGGGATCGCCCCCGCGCACGCCGCCGACGCCTCCGAGTTACAGAACTCCACGTACGTCCAGCCATCCGGGGAGCACGTGTCCGGGAACCTCCAGCACGTCCCGGTGGGATCCACCGAGCAAGACATGGCGGCGCTGCCGACGCAGAACGACCCGCAGGCCACGAACTGTGACGGTCCAGTCGGGACCTTCCAGCCGAAGTACGCCGCGCACTTGTACTGCTTCATCAGCGCCACGCACTCGGCCTCGCCCAGGCCCACGCAGGTCACGGCGGAGTCCGCGCTCGCGTCGATGCCCGCTCCGCCGGAACCCCCGGAGCCCGCGTCGCCGGCTTCCACCGCGCCCCCGGCGCCGCTGGTGCCGCCCGAAGCGACCTCGCTGCTGGAGTCTTCGGCGGCGGCATCGGTGCTGCCCTCGTCTTCGACGACGGCACCCGAGCATGCCGCTCCGAGCGCGAGCGCCACGACTCCGCCCAGCGCTACTCCGCGCACCCCAACCCGAGCGGCCCCGCGGGGAGCAAGTACTTCGTGCTCGGGCACGACTTCACGCAGACCGGCAGTGTTCCTGCCTCCCCTCGCGTCGCTCCGCTCCGCGGTCCCCTCCTTAGCCGGTGAGCGCGAGCGGAAGCGTCGTCCCGAGACTTCCGGCGTCTTGCCGATGCTCGCGCTCACGCGGCTGGAGGGGACGCGTCGTTCCGAACTGGCAGCGCCGTCGCTTCGATGAGCGACGTGAGGTTCCTCGCCGTTGGTTCCCGCCAGCCTACGTGTCACTTCATCCCTACGCATTGGTACGTTCCGAACGAAAACGTGTTGTTTTGAAAGGGCGCGTCGATGCAAGCCGCGCCCGAGCACAACTTGGGCGGCGTTCCGCAATCGATTCGGTACTGCTGCCCGGTCTCTCCCTCGCCGTCGCAGCCGGTGTCGTCCCGAGCGACGATATCGATGGCAAACGGTGGAGAAGTCGTCGCGGAAGTGCATGAGAAGGAGGCGTTGGAGCAGATCGCACAAGCGCCCGAAGCGGCTGACGTGCCGTCGTTGCAGGAGCTGCAACCGAGTGCGAGCGCCATGAGTGGGACAGACAAGGGGATGCCCATGAGACTCCTCGACCGAGGGTATCAGAGGTCGGTTCCCCCCCCAGGCTTGGTCGCGAGCTCTCCGCCCGCTCATCGGCGACAGTTCACGCGGTTCCGGAGGGCGCAGTCGAGCGACGCAGCGGCCGCTCACTTCAAGATCGAGTGACCGCAGTCTACGCCGTTTTGAACGGACGTGCTCGCGGCGCGCAAGTCGCCAGACTCACTCCGCGCAGCCGAGCCCCAAAGGCCCCGCCGTGAGCAAGTACTTCGGGCTCGGGCAGGACTTCACGCACACCGGGAGTATTCCTGCATCCTCTCGCGTCGCTGCGCTCCGCGGTCCCCTCCTTAGCCGGTGAGCGCGAGCAGGGGCGCCTTGCCAAGACCGTGGGCGTCGTGCCGATGCTCGCGCTCACGCGGCTGGAGGGGACGCGTCGCTCTGGGCTCCGTCTCGCCGAGGCGCCACATGGGTATCCCGGCGCGAAGAGTTGACGTCGTTGAGTGCGCGGGCGACATTGAAACGCGTATTGCGACGGAGAAGGACGACAGCCGTCGCGTTCGGCATCGCTCTGGCGGCGACGGGCGCGCGCGGCGACCCCCTGACCTACGACGTGGAGTACCACGTCGACCCCAGCTGCCCTGATCTGAGCGGGCTGGTGGCGCGCATCTCGGAGCGACTGGGGAACGCGAACCACGCTCCTGGGCATGCCGAGGTCCGGTTCGTCGTCCGCATCGCAGGGCGCGGGCCCGAGTGGCACGGGCAACTCGAGCTGCCGAGCGATGGCCGAGTCCGCGAGGTACGGGGAGCAAGCTGCGCGTCGGTCGCCGACGCCTTGGCGCTGATCATCGCAGTGACGCTGGAGCCGGCGGCGGTCCTCGACCTACCGGACGCGAACGTCTCCGAGCCTCGGAAAACGTCGTCACGAACCGACCGTAGCGATGAAGTCGATACTCCCGATGCCGCAGCAACCGCCGAGGCGTCGCCGGTGGGACTCCTCGGAACGGCAGGCGTCCTCGCGAGCGGGATCGCGCCGTCGCCACTCTATGGGCTGCGGGTGTTTGGAGAGCTTGCGCCGAAAGGTCGCATGGGCTCCGCCTTTCGCATCGGGTTCTCCCGTCAGAGCAGCGGCGTGGCCGAGGTCGGATCCGGTGCGGCTCGTTTTTCGCTGACGACGGCGTCGGTCGAGGCTTGTCCGGGTGTGGCCGACGCCGCGGGGTTGCTGCTGAGCGGTTGTGGGGTGGTCGAGGGAGGCGCTCTCCGTGCAGAGGGCGTGCCGCGCGGGGGGGTGACGGAAGCCAATTCGGTCACGAGGCCGTGGTTCGAGCTCGGTATCTCCACGCGGGTCTCCTGGATCATCGCCGACATCCTGCGCGTCGAACTGTCTGGCGCCGTGACTCATCCGGTCACGAGGCGTGCGTATGTGTTCGACAACCCGCGCGAAGTGGTCCAGGAGCCTGCTTTGCTGGTGGGAAGGGCGGGGCTCGGACTCGCCGGTGAGCTCCGGTGATCAAATCTCCGCCTTCCGGGAATGTGTCGCCGTGAGCACCCTCGCGGCCGATCCGGACGAGTGTCCTGCCGCGGTCGACGAGCTTCGGAGCGCAACCGCGGGGGCCGCGCGCGTGCGCGAGGTCGTCGAGCAACACTACGACTTCGTCTGGCGCTCGCTTCGGCGCTTGGGCGTTCCGGAAGCCGACGCAGAGGACGCAGCTCAGGAAGTCTTTTCGTCGATCTCGCGACGCTTGGACGAAGTCGACGACGGCCGCCTGCGCGGCTTTCTGTACCGTACCGCCATGAACCACGCGGCGCACGCGCACCGGACTCGTCTGCGCCGACGCGAAGTGGCGCACGACGAGCTGGAGGACGAGCCCTCCGCAGATCCTGGGCCAGAGGCACAGCTGGAGAGCGCTCGGGCGAAGCGGCTCTTCTACCGGGTTCTCGGTAGGCTTCCGTTCGATTTGCGGGCCGTGTTCGTGCTCTACGAGCTCGAGCGCTTCACGATGCAGGAGATCTCGGGGCTCTTGGAGCTGGCGCCCGGCACGGTGGCATCGCGCCTGCGCCGTGCCCGGGCCGCGTTCCTCGCGGAGACGCGGCGCGCCACTGCCGAGCTCGACGGAGGTGAGCGATGAAGGAACTCCCGCGATTGCTCGACGCCGCAGCACATGGCTCAGCTCGGGCGCTGCTCCGAGCAGGCCTGGCAGACGCACCGTCCGAAGGCGCTAGAGCCCGCACCGTCGCAGCGCTCGGGCTCGGGGTGGCCACGACGGCCGTCACGGGCACGAGCGCGGCTGCCACGGGCAAAGCCTCGGCGGGTGGCGTCCTGGCGCTGCTGGCCAAAGCTGGCACTGGGGGGGCGGTCGTCGGAGCAGTGGTGCTCGTCGCGTCGTCGTCACCGCCACCGGGGCCGCCGGCGGGCGTCGAGCGGGCGGTGCCCGTGCCCGCTCTGCAGCCCACGCCTCAGTCCGTCTCGACTCCGAGCTTGGCCACGCCGTCGGCGTCCGCGAGCTCGTTCAGTCGGGGGCCGTTTCCCGAGGCAACCGTGCGTGCGAGCCCCAACGTGGCTCCACCGAGGCCGGCGCCCAGCGTGCAGAGGTCCCGGGGCAACGAGCTCGAAGCCGAGGTTGCGCTCGTCGATTCAGCCAGGCGAGCACTGCTTCGGGGTGCTCCCGGAGAGGCGCTGGGTCTCCTGAACCAACATCAACGCGAGCATCCGAGAGGTGTGATGCACCCTGAAGCGTTCTTGCTTCGGTTGGACGCGATGGTGAGAGCCGGCCGTCCGGCAGCCGCCCGGGCGGCTGCTCGCAGGTACTTGGAGCAGAATCCGAGCGGCGTTCATGCGGAGCGGGTCCGCAAGATTGCCGGCGAGTGATCAATCGCCGAGGCAACGGGAACTCTGACGGTGCGAGGCACGATGCGAGGATCGACACTACTCCCAGCCCTACTTCTCTGGACGGCGTGCAGCAGCGAGGACTCACTCGGCACCAAGGGCGGTGCGAGCTCGGGATCGGTGACTCCGCCGGGCCCTGCCTCGCTCGACAGCGCGCCGGCGTGTGTGCGGCCGGACCCCAAGGAGCCCAGCGCCAAGGCTTGGATCGTCAACGATCCGAGCTGGGTCGGTACCTGGGTCGGCTACCTCGAGAGCTACACGGCCGGCGACGATCAGATCCAGGTCGTGATCTCGGAGGAACCGACCGAAGCGGTGCTGGTCTTCGGCGACCGACCCCCTCCGCCCCCGCCCACCTCGGGCAAGAGTGGGTACCCGTCCGACTTCCCAATCACCAGCTACGCGCTGCCCCTGGCTCCCTACGGGGGATTCCGGTACTCACTTCGAGCCGTCGAGTTGGACGCTGACCGCGTCCGCTTCTCGCTGGCGAGCAACGAGCTCTGGCGAGCGTGGTGCCCGCTCCAGGAGTCCTTCGCCGGAGGGGGGGTAAGTGGTTGTGGCTGCCTGCCGAACTGGGTCATCCACGCGGGGCCCGGCAGTTGCGCTGTCGAGGAGCCGACCACCAAGCAACTCGTACCCGTCTTCTGCGCTCAGGTGGGCCTGTGCATGTGGCAAGTCTGCGAGTGCAGCGTGTCCGGATGCAGGGCCGACGAGATCGAAGACGTGCGCTTCGATCTGAGCGCCCAGGGAGACGAGCTTCAGGGCGGAATGGTATCGGGATGGTGGGGCGACTACACGGTGCGCCTGAAGCGAGCGCCGCCTTCATTCTGACGGTTGCGTTCCGCGCTCAGCTCACAGAGCGACCCAGGACTACTCCGCGCAGCCGAGCCCGAGCGGCCCCGCGGGGAGCAAGTACTTCGTGCTCGGGCACGACTTCACGCAGACCGGCAGTGTTCCTGCCTCCCCTCGCGTCGCTCCGCTCCGCGGTCCCCTCCTTAGCCGGTGAGCGCGAGCGGAAGCGTCGTCCCGAGACTTCCGGCGTCGTGCCGATGCTCGCGCTCACGCGGCTGGAGGGGACGCGTCGTTCCGAACTGGCAGCGCGGTGCCTTGGTGACGGCGACGTGAGGTGCTTCGCCATTGGCTCGTGTCCAGCACCGCGAGCGCGGGCGCGCAGGTCTTCTTGCCGCTAGTACGCACGGTTCGCTCCTGCGCCTACGCATGGCAGACCACGTCGAGACCCGCGATGTCGAGACCGACGAAGTCCGCGTCGTGCGTAAGGAGCGGTGCCGCGTACAAGACCGCCGTGGCCGCAATCCAAGCATCTCCGGCCTCCATCCGCCTGCCCTTTCGTCGTGCCGTGGTCATGACTCGCGCTTCGCGAGGAAGGCGTCCAGCTCGTCCGGATCGTCATCGACCGGCCAAAGCGCGCTCACGGCGTCGAGATCTTGCACTGGTGTCACGCCCTGTTGCGCGGCCAGGCCGGCTATCGAGCGCGCTCGCTCGTCAGGCGGTGTCGGTGGGTTCCCGGGCTTCTCGGCGTGCGCCATCGTTCGGAAGGGTACCGCTCGAGCTACGACCATGCAAACGCTCCTCAGCCCGTTAGCGACCGAGTTGCCGCGCGGCGTGGCAAAGCCGGTTCCGCTGCGAGCGCGCTTTGAACCGACTCACCTCACTCCGCGCAGCCGAGCCCGAGCGGCCCCGCCGTCAGCAAGTACTTCGGGCTCGGGCACGACTTCACGCAGACCGGGAGGTTACAGCCCGCGCTGCCCTTGGGCACCAGGTAGGTGCAGCCGCCGGCGCCGCACGAGTGCTTCACGCCGGTGGCGGTGTCCTGCCCGAAGCCCGACTTCGGTGCGGTCACGCAGAAGCCGAAGATGTTCACCTTGCCGGGCGGGCACTGGCTCTGGTTCTGCGCCACGGGGCAGGTGTTGAAGTGGCGCGGGCTGCCGTCGGGGCAGGGCGGCATGCAGATGGGGATGCCGCTGTCGGGGACGAGGCCGGGCGGGCAATCGCCGGGGCTCGGCGTGGGCGGCGTGGGCTCGCCGGGTTTGTTCGGCTTGTCGCCGCCGCTCGGCGTGCTCACGTCCACCAGGTAGGCGTAGCGGAGGTTCGTGGAGAGCGTCTTCTCGTGGATCCAGGCGTAGCCGCCGTCGCCCCACTTGGTGCCCCAGCTGTTGTGGATCAGGAAGTAGGTGCCGTTCGACTGCACCTTGTAGCCCGCGAGCACCATTGCGTGGCCCGAGCCGGCGGGGCGGAAGTCACCGTCCGGCACCACCGCCGGCGAGCCCTTCACCGACTGGAACGCGTCGTTCACGTACATCGCGAACCAGATGTCCTGGCCCTTGGCCAGGGCGCCCTTGAACTCGGAGAGATCGCCATCCGGTAGGCGCGTGATGTTGGTGACCTTTGCGGTGGGCGCGGAGTCCAGCTGGCCGAGCTTCGTGCTGTTCACCGGCTGGTTGCACGACACATCGAGCATGGAGCCGCAGTCGCAGCCCGGGCCCGACCAGTACTTGCAGGCCTCGACCTTGTCGTACGGCCAAGAGCTCTCGACGGCGAGGGAGCGTCCCTTGTTGCCCGACACGGCGTCTTGCATGGTCGGGTAGTGATAGCGGGCCCAGACCTGCATCACGCTCACGTTGCCGGGCGCACCGCTGGTGGTTGCGATGGCGTGATCGATGGCCGTCGCCAGCGAGAAGGCCGTGCACGCGCCGACCGGCCCCTGGCTGCGCACTGGCCCTTCTTTGCCAGCGGCGCGGTGATCGACCACGGCGGGGAGCGGATCGGCACCTTCGTGCGCCGCGCTCACGTTGAACGCCTTGCGGCGCACGACGTATTGGCTGGCCTCCGCCACGTTCGCGTAGGTGGGCGTCATGCAGTCGAGCAGGAATTGCTCGCCGCCGACGTTGGCGACGCCGCAACCCTTCAGGCCCTTGGCGGCGGGCGGCGTGCTCGGCTGTCCGCCCGGTGGCGGCGTGGCCGGCTGGCCCGGCAGCCCGGGGATCGGCGGGATGGGGATGCCGCCCAAGCTGCCCCAGCCGGCCGGCGGCTGTGGGAGCTGGAACGCCGAGGCGGGCGGGGGCGGCGGCAGCGGCGGCAGCTGGAAGCCGAAGAAGGTCGGCGGTTGCTGCACCGGCGGCGGCGGCGCCGGCGGGGGCGGGTTCTGGGCGACGGCGTAGCCGCCCGGGTAAGGCGCGGGCTGGTAGGCCGGTCGGCTCTCACGGGTCGTGCAGCCGTAGCCGAAACCAAGCGCGATGAGACCGAGTGCGGCGACGCGAACTGGGGCGAGGGAGCGAGTCACGGGGCTTCGTGGAGTCATACGGCGGCTGTTCCTCTGGGCTTCCGCAATATGGACGTTCCGAGGGCCCCATCCACAGCAAAGTTTTCAGGCACCTTGTGTGCTCATGTGGGCCGTGCTTGATCCGCGCCCCATGACCCAGGACGAGGCCAAGCGCCTGGCGGCTCGCGCGGCCCTCGCGCTCCTGCCGGAAGCGGGCACCATCGGGCTCGGGTCGGGCTCGACGGCGAAGCTCTTCATCGACGCGGTCGGCGAGTTGGTGCGAAGCGGTCGGAGGCTCGTGGGCGTCGCGACCAGCGAAGCCAGCCGCACGCAGGCTGCGGCGCTCGGCATTCCGCTGCTCTCGGACGAAGGGCCCTGGGACATCGCGCTCAGCGTGGATGGCGCGGACGAGGTGAGCGCGGCATTGGATCTGATCAAAGGCGGCGGCGGCTGTCACGCTCGCGAGAAGATCGTCAACTTCTCCTCCCGCGTGAACGTCATCATCGTGGACGACAGCAAGCTCAGCGAGCAGCTCGGCGAGAAGTGGCCGGTACCCGTCGAGGTGCTCGGCTTCGGCCACGGCGCCACCGTGCGCGCGCTCGAGCGCTTCGGCCGCGTGGCGCTCCGGCAGCGCGAGGGCCGAGCCTGGCTCACGGACGCCGGCAACTTCATCTACGACGTGCACGTCGGGCCCATCGCCGATCCCGGTGAGCTCGACCAGCGCCTGCGCGCCATCGCCGGGGTGGTGGAGACGGGCCTGTTCGTGGGCCGCGCGGACCGGGTCATCGTCGCCGGCGAGCGAGGGATCCGCGAGCTTGTCGCCTCGCCCTGAGCCCCGCGCGGCGCTATGCTCGGGCCCGTGAACGCTCGTCCCTTCCTCCACGCCGCTTCACTCGGCTGGGTTCTCTTCACGCTGGGCGGCAGCGCCCTCGCGCAAGCGACTCCACCCTCTCCATTCCGCTCGCCTGATCCTCCGCCGACGCCGCTGGAGAAGGCAGTGGAGGTGGATCCTTCGACCCCGCCGCCGTTCATCGCGGGCGAGGCGAAGGTCGATCCGAACGAGAAGCCGCTCGACCGCGCGCGCCGCCAGGTGGTGGCGCTCCTGCGCGCGGGCAAGCCCATCGGTGTGGGCACGGTCCTCGCGGGCGACGGGCGCATCCTCACCGCGCTCTCACCGCTCGGTCACGGCAACGACGTGGACGCGCGTTTCGCGGACGGGAGCACCACGCGCGTGCGCCTGATCCAGAGCGATCGCGCCTGGGACCTGGCGCTGGTCGCCCCTGCGGCGCGGCGCTCGGACGTCGGGCTGCGCGCGTCGCGCGGCAGCGCGAGCACCAAAGACGCGAAGCTCACTGCCTTCAGCCCCGGGCCGAAGGACCTGGCAACCGTCGCCGTGCGCGTCAAGGAGACGGCCAAGCTGGTCGGCGGCGACAACGCCCAGCTCGACGGCGCGCTGGTGCTGGCGAGCAAGCACAAGGCGTCGGAGCTCGGCTCGCCGGTGATCGACGAGCGAGGCGACGTCGTCGCGGTGCTCTCGCAGGCGTGCGCGCCCCCCGCGGACAAGGGCTGTACGTTGGCCCCCTATGCGGCGCCCGTCGCGGCCATCAAGGACTTCCTCCGCAGCGTGACCGCGGCGAGCCCTCAGCCCGCGCCGCCCTTCGGCATTCGCGGCGTGGCCCACGACGCGGGCGCCGTGAAAGGCGTGCGCGTGCTCTCGGTGACCCCGCGGAGCCGCGCCGCCGCAGCTGGCCTGCGGCCC